>NZ_JAUBQN010000004.1:0-255773 GCF_036701295.1 Microcoleus harperi Pol14_C6
TACTAATAGACCGAGGGCTTGACCTCTGTTTCGATATGGTGATGATGACTTAATTCTGTGCAGTCTTCAGCGTTTTTTAACATCACAACTTTTCCCTACTGTCCATTACTCAGTGCCATCACTGCGATACTATCCTGAGATCGCTTGTTAAACGCTGCGGTGGCGAAGATATTTAGCCCTTCACTGCCGCTGGAAAATAGATCAATGCCTGGGATTATATTTGACATTACACAGCCTCTTTCTGAGCTTCAGATAGCGGTTTTGTTGTTTTTGCTCATTAAGTTGCCATACCTGTTAAACTAATTTCGATCGCATTCAAAACGATTTGATGCTATGTGGGACAAAATTGCCGCGCATATCTGTGAAACAACCGGAGAAACATTTTCTCTCGACCATCGGCGTTCTGTCAGCGGGGGCTGCATAAATCAAGGCTATTATATCAGCAGCAGTTCCCGCGCTTACTTCGTGAAAATCAATCAAGCTTCCCAAGTCGCGATGTTTGAAGCTGAAGCGCGGGGTTTGCAGCAGATGGGGGAAACCCAGACGATTCGAGTACCTGAGCCGATTTGCTGGGGAACTGAGGGGAATTCAGCTTATATTGTGCTGGAATGGCTGGATTTGGGAAGTCGCAGGGGCGATCGAGCTTGGGAAGAAATGGGGCGAAAACTCGCCGAAATGCACAAATACACCCCCCCCAACCTCCCCTTGATAAGGGCGGGAGAAGAGCCTAATTCGCGCTTATTGAGGGCAGTTTTTGGTTGGGATATTAATAATACGATCGGATCAACTATACAAATTAATAATTGGACGGCAAACTGGGCAGAATTTTGGGCCGAACATCGGATTGGTTATCAGTTAAAATTGGCTAGGGGTCGGGGCGGTCATTTTCCGCAAGGAGAACGTTTATTAAAGATGATTCCTGAATTGTTAGCTGGTTATGAACCTCAACCCTCGCTAGTTCACGGGGATTTGTGGGGTGGAAATGCGGGGGTGACATCTGCGGGGGAACCGGTGATTTTTGACCCGGCAGCATATTTTGGAGATAGAGAAGTTGATCTTGCGATGACTGAGCTATTTGGTGGATTTCCGGCACAGTTTTACCGGGGATATCATCAGGTTTGGCCTTTGGATTCAGGGTATGAAGAACGCAAAACTCTTTATAATCTGTATCACATTTTAAATCATTTTAATTTGTTTGGTGGGAGTTACGAGTCCCAGGCGAATCAAATGATTAATCGAATTTTGGGTTAGTTAAGAATCAAATTCTTTTTTAACCACAGATGCACGCAGATAAACGCGGATTAAAGGTTTATCTGCGAGTGTTACAAGTTTATTTTTGCTTAGCCGCAGCTTTTTTCTTTGCCTCTTTTTCGGCTTTTTTAGCTGCTTTTTCTGCTTCAAGTTTGGCTAACTTAGTTAGCTCTTTTTCCTCAGCAATTTTATCGAGATAGTAGTGGTAATCTCCCAAATAAGGGCGAAATTCTCCATCCCGAATCTCGACAATTTTGTTAGCTACTTGGGAGATGAAATAGCGATCGTGCGAAACGATAATTACAGTACCGTCATAATTCTGAATCGCCTCTTCCATCATCTCTTTCGCCGGAATGTCGAGGTGATTTGTCGGTTCGTCCAAAATTAGCAAATTCACGGGAGTCAACAGCATTTTTGCCAAAGCGAGGCGGGCTTTTTCGCCGCCGCTTAAAGCGCCAACCTGTTTGAATACTGTTTCGCCGGTAAACAAGAACCGCCCCAATAAAGTCCGAACTTCTTCATTTTTCCAGTCCGGTACTTCGTCGTGAATGGTTTCCATCACGCTTTTATTCAAATCTAAGGCTTCTGCCTGATTCTGTTCAAAGTAACCGGGGATGACGTTGTGGCCTCCCAATTTGACCGTACCTTCGGTCGGCTTTTCTAAACCCATAATCAGGCGCAGCAGGGTTGATTTGCCCGCGCCGTTGGGGCCGAGAAAGGCAATACGATCGCCCCTTTCAATTAACAAGTCTGCTCCCAAGAATAGGATTTTTTCGCCGTAGGTGTGCACCAAATCTTGAATTATTGCTACTTCGCGACCGCTGCGGGGTGCGGGAGGAAAGCGAAAATGCAATGTTTTTAATCCGCCGGTGGGCGCTTCGATGCGTTCGATTTTGTCTAACTGTTTCTCGCGGCTTTTGGCTTGGGTGCTGCGAGTGGCGCTGGCGCGGAATTTTTCAACGAATGCTTGCTGTTTTTCGAGTTCTTTTTGCTGGCTTTCGTAGGCGCTGAGTTGGGCTTCTCTGGCTTCTGCTTTTTGCAGTAAATAAGAGGAGTAGTTGCCGAGGTAGGTGCTGGAAACGCCGCGTTCTGTTTCGACGATTTGGGTGCAGAGCCGATCGAGAAATTCTCGGTCATGGGATACGATTACCATTGGGGTTGTCAGCCCTTTGAGGTAGACTTCCAGCCATTCGATCGTTTCTAAGTCGAGGTGGTTGGTAGGTTCGTCTAGCAGCAGGATGTCGGGTTTTTGGAGGAGAATTTTGCCCAAACTCATCCGCATTTGCCAGCCGCCGCTGAAGGCGCTGACTAATCGATCGCCGTCTTCGGGTTCAAATCCGATTTCGGGCAGAATTTTCTCGATTTGGGCTTCTAAACCGTAGCCGTTTAAGCCTTCAAATTGCCGTTGCAGCCGATCCATTTTGTGGATCAGTTCGTCAAGATTTTCTGGGGAGGAGTTTTCCAAGTCTCGATGGACTTGCATCAGGGATTCATGGACTTCGTTGGCTTCGCTGAAGGCACGCCAAAATTCTTCTTTGACGGTGCGAGTCGGATCTACTTCAAATTCTTGGGAGAGGTAGGCGATGTGCAAGCTGGCGGGGCGAATGACTTCGCCGGCGGTGGGTTCGATTTCGCCGGCGATGATTTTGAGTTGGGTGGATTTACCGGCACCGTTGACGCCGACTAAGCCGATGCGATCGCCCGGTTTGACTTCCCAGGTGACATCTTTGAGTACGACGCCTGTGGGGTAAATTTTACTGATGTGTTCGAGTCGCAGCATTGTTGTGGGGACTGGGGAAGGGCAGGTTTAGCGGCGGATGGGATGCCGGCGCTGAGGTCGAGTTAATCTTAACAAATTTTAATTATATTTAGCGTATTGCCAGATTTTGATTTGGTGGGACTTACGCGAAGAAACGGGGTTTCTATGAAAAATCGCAGATTCTCAGCTAGAGAGATACGAAGAAACCCGGTTTCTAGCCTCAATGTGGGTTCAGGACTATTGGCGTGGGGCGATCGCTGCCGATCCTACGAGTCAATAAACTTGTCAATAATCCGCTATCTTTTTCGTTGTTCAGCAGCCTCAATGCTCTTAGAATCAAAATTTCAGAGGTGTTCTCACCCCCTCAGTGCGTTTCGTAAAGCTGAGTTTTGCTAAGATTTAATAAATAAGCTAAAAAGCAAGCAGGTAGCCATGACAGCCACCCTGATTCAAAACCCCACAACCGGGAGTTGTGCTGAAAAATATTAGTTGGCAGACTTACGAATCTCTGGTAAACGAGTTAGCCCAACAACGGGGAATTCGTTTGACTTACGATCGCGCAACATTAGAAATTATGACTCCATGAGGGTAACCAAAAAATCTTAGGACGCTTTGTAGAAACAGTAATCGAAGAATTAAATGTAGAAAATTTGGAGTTGCTGATTTACCGTATCAAAAGCTAAATATGACCCTCATATAAACCAGTATCCACAAAGCTTTTTGATTTTAAAGTAATTTTTTTAATACCCTGATTAAGCAACGCCAGATTTACCTAATCAACCAAAGCTTGCCGCTGAGCCTCCAACAATTCCTGAATCCCGATTTCTGCCACATCCAAAATTTGATTTAACTGACTGCGACTAAAACTTCCCTCTTCCGCAGTTCCCTGAACTTCGATGATGTTTAAATCTCCATTCATTACCACATTACAATCAATTTCAGCCGCCACATCTTCCAGATAATTCAAATCTAAAAACGGCTCTCCTTCCAAAAGTCCCACAGACACAGCCGCTACTTGGCGAATCATGGGCGATCGCACCAAATCACCTTTTTCTACCAACTTGTTTAAAGCATCAGCCACAGCCACAAACCCGCCAGTAATTGAAGTTGTGCGAGTCCCCGCGTCCGCTTGCAAAACATCCGCATCGACAAGTATGGTGCGTTCCCCCAATAGTTGCATATCCAAGCACGATCGCAAACTGCGCCCAATCAACCGCTGAATTTCTTGAGTGCGTCCCGATAATTTCATAAATTCCCGCTCTTGTCGCTGCGGCGTAGAACCAGGCAACATTCGGTATTCCGCTGTCAGCCAACCTTGTCCGGTATTCTCCAGAAATCTCGGCACTCCCGGCTTGATTGTAACGCTGCAAAGTACCTGAGTATCGCCACTTTTTGCTAGCACCGAGCCGCTAGCAAATTTGGTAAACTGTCGATCGAAACTAATCGGACGAATTTGGTTTGGTTGTCTGCCATCGGGACGTTGGAAAGACATAATATTTAGGTGATTGGTAATGGGTTATTGGGATTTAAAAATTGGAATTTATCAGGAATTATCGGCTTTTTTTGATTCGTTAAATATACAGTCATTCAATATAAAATATAAAATGGTATGACTATTTCCCCTTAGCCTCGATTAATTTGAGAATATCCTGCTGGACTTGTTGTGGGGATTGATCACCATCAATAGTTAACAGTTTGTTGCGGTATTCGTAATACTCTAAAAGAGGAATAGTGCGTTCGTGGAACAAATCGAGGCGACGCTGTAAAATTTCAGGGTGGTCATCCGCTCGATCGCGCTCGATCGACCTGCTCAGCAAAACCTCGATCGGCACTTTCAACAAAATCGCCCAATCTAGCTGCTGCGCCAACTCCTCTAATAAAAAATCCAACTCCTCAGCTTGAAAAGCAGTTCGCGGATAGCCCTCCAATACCCAGCCATTAAAGACATCCCACAGCAGCAGTCGGCTGCGAAAGAATTCAATCATAGTTGCGTCGGGAACTAATTCCCCTCTTTCGACATAAGACGCCGCCAGCTTGCCTAAATCTGTGTCTTCTGCGATCGCCTCCCGTAGAATGTCCCCCACAGCCAGCCAAGGAAGGCTCAAATTGCTGCACAGTAGTTCAGCCTGAGTTCCCTTTCCCGCTCCTGGCCCTCCCAGAATCACCACTCTCACAGTCCCTGCTCCTAGTGCCGCGACATTCAAATTTTACGCGATGTGTGTACCTTTTCTGAAAAGCCCTAGACGCAGCGAGACTCTCATCACCTTGGTTTTTCACCCTATAACTGTATAAATGTCAAGCTCCACGCCGTATTTTCCTAAAAAACCCCGTTTCTGTGTAAGTGCTAATTGAGTTCAAAAATCGAACAAACGACTGCGAATGCCACTGCCGCGAGCTTTTGACAACTTGTATATATAGTGTTCGATCCGATGTGCACTCGGCCCCGTACACTATATATTGTCAAGCAGGCTTCAGCCACGCCAAGGTCGGAGCTGCACTCAAGACTTAGTTGCTGATTAAATATTGCCCTATGGTTGCTCAGTTACAAACCCCTAAACTAAATTTAAACCACAGCTTGCCCTACACAGTTCAAGGGCTGGTGCAAGTCTTTACAGGCCCGCACCGCTGCTTTTTTACCAGTGTCATGGCTCAAGCCCTCCGAATTGCAGGACAGGGAGCTCCCGTGCTAGCTGTGCAGTTCCTCAAAGGGGGAATTAATCAAGGGCATCAGCATCCGGTGCGGCTGGGGCAAAATTTAGATTGGGTGCGCTGCGATTTGTCACGCTGCATTGAGAATGCCGATTTAGATGAACTGGAGACGCGATCGATCGAACAATTGTGGCAGTATGTTCAAAATGCGGTGGGCGAAGGTCGTTATTCCTTAGTTATTCTCGATGAATTGAGTTTAGCGGTTAATTTGGGCTTGATTCCTGAAGCCGAAGTGGTGGCATTGATTGACAACAAGCCGCATCATTTGGATATGATTTTTACCGGGCCATCCATGCCGCAAAGAATTTTGGATGTTGCCGACCAAATTACTGAAATTCGCCGCAGTTAAGGACAATGATTCAAGTTGCGAGATCCTTTTTAGCGGTCGCATTTTTTATGTAAAAAAACAGTATCTAAAAAAAGAGGCGATCGCTTAGCTCAAAGAGCGATCGCACGCTGATCAATTTACCAGCGACGTTACGCTTGAACTACCGGATCGAAAACAACACTCAATCGATCCGCCGGCACCATCCGCTTGAGAATTTTCAAGTGACCGTCTGCATCAGACCAACTGCGAAACTCACCCACAACCACCTTTTCCACATTTGGAAGCGAGCGAACTATAGTCCACGGCTTGAGACGTTTTTCTTGCAACATACTAGATAAATCTCCTTGGTAAATTGGAGCAAAAGCCACTCCCCATGGTTGGACACCGCCGAGGACTGGCTTTTGACTTTGCAAACTTGCCCTTCTCTAAGAACATAGCACAAAAAAAATAGTTTGTGATTATATCTTATTTTCCGCTTTCTTTATACCTAATTCCTACATGAAAAATGATTAAACTAAAAAATTGTTAATTCTTTAATTCCCAACTCAAAACTATTTCATGACTAACACTTCGACTTCGCTTGGGGTGCAGCCTGACTAATAAATTCTGCCTTCTACCTTCTACCTTCCTTCTACAAATCCCGCCGCGACAGCAGAAACCAGATCCCACCCAAACCCAAAACACCGCACAAAACCCCGCCTTCCCACCCAAAAACAGTCCCCCCCGGCAAATGTCCAGGTTTTGCTTTAGAAGTAAAATTCAGCTCCGAATAGTATACCCACTGGCTGTTAACCCGCCAGCCCACTCGATCGCCAAACTTCTCCCAAACTGTAGCATCATAAACACCAGGCTTTCCCCCCAACTTGAGCCACAAACCCTTTTGCACAGAAAAACCAAATCTGCGGTGACTGTGCCGCACCCAAAGTTGATCGATAGTCTGCAAATCCTTAGCTGGAAACTTCCTAATATCTTCCTCGCTCAAATAACCCCGTGAAATTTGCTGCATCACCTCCAGCATTTTCACAGAAGTTTCCTCATCAGCACCACGCCAATTTTTAGCAGCCAGCAGCCTTGCCAAGTGAGAATAATCAATACCTTTTTCGGACTCTAAATTCACAGAAACTAGCGGAGGAACAGTCACAGGTTGAGTAGGAACCGAATGACTAACAACAGTTGCTTGCTGCGAATTTTCCAGCACGGGTACAACAACAACAGGAGGTTTTAAAGCCTCCAAAACTTCCACAGCCGATTTGTAGCGATCTTTAACATATTCCTGAATCAACTTATCCAAAACCTGACCTAAATCCTCGCTAATTTGTGTTCCTTTTGGCAAAGCCTCTCTCCAAAGCCACCGGCCTTCAAGTGGATCGTAAAGGTCATCGTGAATGTCCCCATAGATATCCAGGTAAGGCATAACAGAAGTCAGCAAGCGGATGCAAGTCACCCCCAAACTATAAAGGTCGCTAGCAGGAACAGCCCTACCGTGACGCTGTTCAAGAGCCGCGTAGCCGGGAGTTCCCAACTTAGTTCCTGTTTTGGTCGGAGCAGCAGCTACTACCTGTTTAGAAACCCCAAAATCTATCAGCACTAACTTACGATCGCGAGATCTGCGGATCACATTTTCAGGCTTAATATCGCGGTGAATTACATTTCTGTCGTGAACAAACTTTAATAAAGGCAACAAATCTAACAGCAGTTCGCAAGTTTTAATTTCGCTATAAGCACCGTAGTTATCTAACTCATCCTTTAAATTATTGCCATCAATAAACTCTTGGACTAAATACAATCGCCCATCTTCCTCAAAATAAGAAATTAACTGAGGAATTTGCGGGTGCTTCAGTTCGTATAACCGCCTTGCCTCTTGTTCAAACAGTCGAACATATTTTTTAAAATGACCGGGCTTCCGCTGAAACTCTTGAGGGGGTGACAACTGTTTAATCACGCACAATTCCTCAAACTTTCCATGATTAACAGCTCTGAAAGTCCTGCCAAATCCCCCATCGCGCAGCGGTTCAGTTGCTGCATAAAGGTCTTTTAATAGCAGCTTTGAACCACAATTAAGACAATACTTTGTGCCTGGTGGGTTCTGACGCTTGTCTCTTGGGCAATCGAGATTAAGGCAGTATGTCATATATTAAAAAAATGCGAACAAAATTATACTCAGGGTTTTATATTATTCAAGAGTCCGATCGCGAGCTGGTTTTTGTAGAGGCGACACCTCGAACCTTACTCCGGCGGCTGCCACGGGATCGCTCAGAGGGGGCGCTCTCGCCCGAGTGCCCCTGAGCAAGTATAACTCTCTTGAGGGTTGGACCTCAAACTCGAAGTCCATATCTAACCTTAGACTCCGCTCCGTGCAAAACATTTGATTTAGCGGTCAAATAGCCACCAGATCAAACAGAAATAGTAATTTATTACCACCCCCGTGAGCTCTGCAACGCCAAAAAAACTGAGGATTCCGCCTGAGATATAATTTTATTGCCAGACAGAAGCACACTAACGGGAGCCACAGCTTCCGTCAACTTAGCTCGGCTTTAATATTTTAGCAGCATAATTTATTAGCTAACCAGGCGGAATCAACAATCCAAAACTCGCCAACAAACGCAGGTTAAAATAAAGACTAGCTTCCGCGATCGCAACCCGATCCCGACCAGACACTTAGCCAGTTTTCCCTGTTTCCTTTTTTCAGCTATTACCAGTTATATCTAATTCGATCGGTCTACTTAATTAGGAATCGCCAGTGACACCAAAACTACAGCCCTCTCCCACTCCAAACTCCCGCATAAAATCACCAAAAGTACCATGGTTCGAGCGGTTCATGGCACTGGTAGCCCTAGGAAATTTAAGTCTAGTATTATTTGACATAACTTACGTCCCCGGTCGAGATTTCTACCTCCGGCAACTGCCAGTTCTAACTCAAGTATACGACCCATTTAAAGGAATTAAACCCCACCGAGACACCCAGCAATATCTAGAAACCTTAGAAGAGTTAAAAATTCAAGTAGTGCAAACAGGGTTGCCCTCTCCCCAAGTAGCAGCAAAATTGCAGGAAATAAACACTCTGAGCGCGAAAATGATCGACGAAGATCCCTTTCGAGTAGCATCAAAAAGCGGCACCCTAGAAAAAATCAAAGACCGGATGCGCGATCGCGTCCCAAATCCGCAAGACTCCGCTAAACAATCATTCCAAACATTCTGGAGTCCTGACTATTTAAACAAACAAGGCTGGCAAAAAGAAATCAAGTGGTTTGACACCAAAATCAAGCCATTAATCGCCACTAACTATTACCGCGAGATCGGAGAAAACGGCGAATTTACCGATAACTTCTGGCAAATCGACCTGCCATTCATTGCCCTATTCGCGATCGAATTTCTCGCCCGTACCTACTTGATCAGCCGCCGTCACCGCAGCGTCACTTGGCGAGCAGCCATGCTCTGGCGATGGTACGACATCTTCCTGCTGCTCCCATTCTGGCGCCTGTTGCGAATATTACCCGTCACAATTCGCATCCACCAAGCCAAAATGCCAGATCTCCAACCCATACGCACCCAAATCAGCCGAGGTTTCGTCGCCAACTTCGCCCAAGAATTGACCGAAGTTGTAGTAATTCAACTCATCAACCAGATGCAACAATCAATTACCACAGGCGAACTCGCTCGTCAACTTTTTCAATCCCAAAAACAGCGCTATCTAGACATCAACAATATCAATGAAATAGAAGCGATCGCCACCCATCTAGTCCAAATAACCGTCTATAAAGTCCTCCCCCAACTCCAACCCGACCTAGAAGCCCTCCTCCGGTACAATATTGAAACCTTCCTCAAACAATCCCCCCTGTATGAAGGATGGAAGCAAGTACCCGGCCTGGGAAACCTGCCTCGACAGCTAGCAGAGCAATTAGTTGCAGAACTTTCAAAATTAGTCACCCTCGGCCCCCAAGATGCCTACGAGGCCTTCAAAATCGCCAGCGAAGACCCCATAAGCATCAAACTCTCAAGCCAGCTAGTCCAACATTTCGGGCAAGCTTTAGGAACCGAACTGCAACAGCAGCAAACCTGGCAAGAAATACAACTGCTGCTGTGCGACTTCCTAGAAGAGTTCAAAATCAACTACATTCAGCGGTTGAGCGAAGAAGACTTCGAGAAAATTTTAGAACAAGCCAAAGAATTGCAACGGATAGCCCCGCGTTAGGGCAAGTCTCCCCAGGCGATGCCCCCTTGGTAGGGGTACAACACCGCTTCCACGAACAACCAATTGTAAGCAGACTGTCCCACCCACATCACCTTCACGTCCGCGCCACAAATCTTTGATCCTTTCCCACTGTTAATCCCGTAGGGCATAACGGCGACTTGTCATGGCGATCGAATCCTTCTAGTCGGCTATATCTCTCCTTTACCTTCCTTTACATCAAGTGATGACAAACCCTAGCCTCTCGGATTTGAAGAACCTTAAAATCCTTGCCAGCCATGTGTTCACCTCTAATACCAAATTCACTATTAAGCTGAGATAGTGTCACAGAATTAAAAGAATAGCCTCAGCTTTCTCCTCTGTCATAATCCCCTCTGCTCCAGCGCTCTACTTATTTTTTTCTTCCCCAATTAGCAATTAGCAATTACCCTGCTGTAACTCTTGCAAATAAAACTTGCTGGAATTATAAAGTTTCATGTGCGATCGGCATTGTCTACGAGAGTCATCAGCAGGGTTGTGCATGAAATCTTCAGCGGGGTAGTGAGTTAGACCGTCGTTACGGTTCTCAGCCGCCTGCGTGTCCTTTTTTTAGCGAGAAAGAGCAAGTTTTTTAGATGTATATTATATCAATTTATATGTAACTTTGATGAAGTTATACTTTTTAGTACCACTGTGTAAAGTAAAGTTAAAAATTACTACAAATATCTCTAAAGCAGGTAATCTATTAGATATGATTTCTAACTGCTTTGCTAAGCGATAAAAAATTACAACTGCTAGAAAAAAATAAGGCGCGTCAGCATTTTAAGTCAGCTATAATTATAAAGCTTTCAGGGAAAATACGTAAGTAGCAATGCTTGTTCAAGTAAATTACTTTCTAAAAAATTACACTAACTCTTATAAATTGCTTTTCAATATATATTTCCTCAGCCTCATTTCACTAAATCCACTGAAATTTTTCAGCCAACTCGTTACCCCAGGAGTAACACCCATAAATGTCACAGACCTCTGCAACTAATTTCCTCTCAAATCGTTCTAAAAAAAAGGTATCCCTGCGCCTGATTTTAGTATTCCCATTCGTTCTGCAAATATTTGCTGCCGTCGGGCTGACAGGCTGGCTCTCCTTACGCAACGGGCAAAAAGCAGTCAACGAAGTTGCTAGCCAGTTGCGGAGTGAAATTACGGCCCGCATCCAGCAGCAGCTCAACACTTATCTAGACACAGCCCCTCGCGTCAATCAACTGAATGCCAATGCCCTTCGCCTAGGATACTTAAATCCCGACGAATTGGAGAGTATGGAGCGCTATTTGTGGGAGCAAATTCAAGCCTTTCCTTCTCTGCCCCAGATGGGTTTTGCTACTAAAACGGGAGAGTTCATTGCCATTGAACGCCAAGAGAATGGCAAAATATTTTTTAAAAGAGTAGATAAGGATAGTCGTACTGAATTTCATATTTATGACTCGGATAGCAAAGGCAATCAAACAGCTCTCTTAAAAATTTCTCCTAGCAACAATATACTCAACCGTTCTTGGTATAAAGACAGTGTACGCTTAGGTCTGCCTACATGGAGCCAAATTTTTCCGCTTACAGGTCAGAAAACGCTCTCCCTCCCTGCCGGACATCCAGTTTATGACGAAAGTGGCGAACTGCGCGGAGTATTCGTTGCTAATTTTTTAATCTCTTTCCTCAGTGACTTTCTGCAAAGCTTAAAAATCGGTCGAACGGGACAGACATTCATTATGGAACGTTCTGGACTCCTAGTAGGGAGTTCCACTCTCAAAGAAGCATTTATCACCAACAATGGCAAACTAGATCGCCTGAATGCTTTAGATAGCACAGATGATTTAATTCGGCTGACAACAGCGCATTTAAAAGAACGCTTTGGCAACCTCACTAAAATTAATAGCTCTCAGCAATTGGATTTTACGATCGCCGGCCAGCGGCAATTCCTCCAAGTTATGCCCTTTCAGGATAGCCGAGGATTGGACTGGCTGATCGTCGTCGTAGTTCCTGAAAGCGATTTCATGGATCAAATTAACGCCAATACCCAGACTACCATTTTGTTGTGTTTGGGAGCCTTGGCGCTAGCTACCGTTTTGGGAATCTTAACCGCACGCTGGATTACCAGCCCGATTCTCCGTTTGAGCGCAGCTTCTAGAGCGATCGCCAGTGGCGACTTAGAGGAAAAGGTGCAGGTAAAAGGCGTAGAAGAACTAGAAGTTTTGGGTCAGTCTTTCAATCTTATGGCACAACAGTTGCGCGAATCCTTTGAGGCGCTAGCCAAGACCAATTCCGAGCTAGAAATCCGAGTAGAAGAACGCACCGCTGAACTCACGGAAGCCAAACAAATCGCTGATACTGCCAACCAAGCTAAAAGTGAATTTTTAGCGAATATGAGTCACGAATTGAGAACGCCACTCAATGGAATTTTAGGATACGCTCAAATCCTAGAACGCTCAAAAACGATGGCTCCGAAAGATATCCAAGGCATCAGTATTATTCACCAGTGTGGTTCTCACCTGTTAACCCTGATTAATGACATCTTAGACCTCGCTAAAATTGAAGCTCAGAAATTGGAACTGTACGCGAAAGATTTCCATTTTCCTTCCTTTTTGCAGGGAGTCGCGGAAATCTGCCGCATCCGAGCCGAACAAAAAGGAATTGCTTTTGTTTATCAACCCAGTTTTGAAATTCCTGCTGGCATCTACGCTGACGAGAAACGCTTGCGACAGGTACTAATTAACTTACTGAGCAATGCAATTAAGTTTACAGACTCGGGACGAGTGACTTTTAAGATAGAACATCTGGAAAAGGGGACAGGTGAAAAGGTACAAACCAATGAGCAAATGCCAGACTCACCAATTCACAAAATTAGGTTTCAAATTGAAGATACTGGCGTGGGTATGACACCCGAACAATTAAAAAAAATATTTTTGCCTTTTGAACAGGTAGGAGACAGCAAACGTCAGGCGGAAGGGACCGGGCTCGGTTTAACAATTAGCCAGAAAATTGTTGAAATGATGGGTAGTACAATTCAAGTAAAAAGTCAGTCAGGAGTCGGGAGTGTTTTTTGGCTAGATTTGGATTTACCGGAAGCGGCAGACTGGGCAAATACAGCCACGCTTGCCAAACAAAGAAAGCTGGTTGGCTACCAAGGTAGAAAGCAGAAATTTTTGGTTGTGGATGACAAATGGGAAAACCTCTCGGTCATTGTCAATCTCCTGGAACCCCTCGGCTTTGAAGTAACCGAAGCTAAAAACGGTCAAGAGGGTTTAGAAAAAGTAGAAGAGTTTAAGTTTGATTTGATTATTACTGACTTGGTGATGCCAGTGTTAGATGGCTTTGAGATGATGCGCCGTATCCGAAATTTGCCCCACTATAAAGACGTGGCAATCATTGCTTCATCTGCCAGTGTATTTGCTACCGACCAACATAAAAGTTTGGAGGGGGGAGCAAACGATTTTCTCGGTAAGCCAGTGCAGGCAGAAGAACTATTTGAGATATTGCAAAAGTATTTAAAACTTGAATGGATATATGAGGAACGAAAAAATGAAAAAATCAGCGCTATTCCTTTTTCATCTGATCCTCAATCACTTTCTGAATCTACCTCTGTAGTGGCTCCCCCGCCAGGAGAAATGGAACTTTTATTTGAACTGGCGATGAGAGGCAACGTGAAAGGAATTGTGAAGCGCAGTGAGCACCTAGAGAAGTTAGATCGGCAATTTGTGCCCTTTGCTGTTGAGCTGCGCCAGTTAGCCCAAGGTTATCAAGTCAAAAAAATCAAAGAGTTTATTACATCCCACAGGATAGAAAAAGAATGAAGGCAGCAAATATTATGGAAACAAGTAGCATCTTAATCGTCGATGACAATCCTAGCAATCTGGACGTGCTTTCTGAAGCTTTAGCTGGTTCAGGATGGGAGATATTGGTAGCAACTGATGGCGAAACTGCCATCGAACAGGCTGAATATAGTCAGCCTGATTTGATTCTGTTAGATGTGATGATGCCAGGAATTGACGGGTTTGAAACCTGTCATCGGTTGAAGGAAAGTCCGTTGACGAACGAAATTTCCGTAATTTTTATGACCGCTCTTTCTGACATAGGAGATAAGGTCAAAGGCTTTAATTTAGGGGCGGTGGATTACATTACTAAGCCCTTTGAACAAAAGGAGGTGTTAGCTCGCGTCAACCTCCATTTAAAAGTGCGTTCTTTGACTAAAATTCTCGCCGAGCAAAACCTAATGCTGAAACGGGAAATAGAAGACAGGCTCGCTGCAGAAGCAGCGTTACATGAGCTCGCGCAGGAGTTAGAAAAACGGGTGGAAGAACGAACGGGTGAACTTTCTCAAGCTTTGGAGAATCTTAAAAAAGCTCAAGTGCAAATCGTTCAAAGTGAAAAGATGGCTTGCCTTGGTCAACTTGTAGCTGGGGTGGCTCACGAAATTAACAATCCAGTTAGTTTTATCTCCAATAATCTCCCTATTGCCAAGGAATATATTGCCGATTTGATCGGGATGGCTCGGCTTTGCCAGCAAAGCGTTACTGCGACATCCGAATTTGAGGATAAGTTCCAGGAGATGGAGTTAGATTTTATTGTTGAAGATTTGCCCAAAATTATTGATTCAATGGCGGTAGGAACAGAGCGCCTTTACAATCTTTCTATGTCACTGCGTAATTTCTCTCGGTTGGATACATCGGCACTAACGCCAGTGAATATTCACGATGGGCTAGATAGTACCCTGTTGATTTTAGGTCATCGATTGAAAGGTAAAGGCACTCACCCAGCTATTAAGGTTATTAAAGATTACGGCGAATTGCCGCTGGTAGAGTGCTATCCCGGACAAATCAATCAGGTGTTTATGAATGTATTAGCGAATGCAATTGATGCTTTAGAAGAGTCTACGATCAGTTGTCCGCTCTGCGGGGAAAAGCAACAGAGCAATGACAATCCACAGATTCGGATATGTACTGAAATGCTTCAGGGCGACCGAGTGGTGATTCGGATTGCTGACAATGGGCTGGGGATAACGCCGGAGATAATGCAGCATTTATTTACGCCGATGTTTACTACAAAATCAGTGGGTAAAGGGACAGGTTTAGGCTTGTCTATTAGCCGTGAGATTGTAGAAGCAAAACATGGTGGTACGCTGACCTGCATCTCCTCGCCCGAATCCGGGGTAGAGTTTGTAATTGAGCTTCCTATTCAGCATTAGTAATGGGGATTTTTTATGGTCAATCTTAGTTTGGCTGTTTTGTCAATATATCGTTAATTTGGCGATCGCCCATGTCGAATCTACCAATCGCCCTCACTGTCAACCTCTTCGCCACCTATCAAGAAGCAGAGGGCTTGTCCGAACTAAAATTAGAATTTCCCAAAGAAACTCCCGTATCGCAAGTCCTAGAACGCCTGAGTGACCATCGCCAACAGTTTTAGGGACATCGCACCGGCTTCGGTATCAACCAGGAATTTGCCATCGCCCCACTCCGCTCCAAAACGGTGATCGAGTCGTCCTTATTTCCCCTGTCAGCTCTCCCCTTCTGCCCTCGGACAGTCCGCCGATGCCGATTCGGTTTGTCACCGGACGGGCGATCGAGCTAAACTGAGAACTGAGGCCTCGCTTCGATCAGAAGAAGTCCTCAAACTTCTTGGAAGAAATTGTTTTACCTAGGAGTGGGTCAAGCCCACTTTTTTTGTTGCATTAGTCGCAGGAAAAGAGCTCAGGGCGTCTGACTTGCAAGTTGAGGACTGATTTAGTAGGGTTAATCCCCCCGCTTGAGATCCCCTGCTGGGATGTTGGGTAAGTCCCAAAGTTGAAGACGAAAGTCGCAGCCACCTAATCAAACCACCTCAAAGCCAAACAATCTCAGCACCAAATTTTTTCTTGCCCGTATCCGAGTTTAGGAGTTTTAACTTAAGTATTCGATATGACTCATCCCCTAATCCCACAAATCATTGACTTAGCTACCCCCGTTGCGGAAACACTGGGATTGGAAGTAGTGGGAGCAGTGTTTCACACCAACCAAAATCCTCCCGTCTTGCGGGTAGACATCCGCAACCTCCAACAAGACACGGGTTTAGCAGACTGCGAGCGCATGAGCACAGCCCTCGATGCTGAGTTAGACGCAGCCGACATCATACCCGATGCCTACGTGCTAGAGATTTCCAGTCCCGGAATATCCCGATTGCTCAGCAGCGATCGAGAATTCATTACCTTTAAAGGTTTCCCCGTGACAGCCAAAACCACCGAACCGGACTCGCGAATCAAAGAGTGGAAAGGACTACTCCTGGGCCGGGATGAAACAGCGGTTTATCTCAATCAAAAAGGGCGACAGGTTAAAATTCCCCGCCCTCAGATTGTCCAAGTTGAACTAGACGAAGGAAAAAAGATGTAAAGGGAAATTTTGAGTTTTGAGTTTTGAGTTTTGAGTTTTGAGTTTTGAGTTTTGAGATTGCCTCGCAGCAAGCTGAAAACGCTTGGCTGCGAGTTAATTTTTAACAATCATATCTGTAGCTGCGGGTTGAATAGGAATAACAAATAAATTGTTACAGCACCGAGTTACCCTAATCCTATTCAGTAACTCATCACTCCTCTGTCATCACTTCTGCTTGAAAATTTTCCAGTACCAATTACCGATTACCAGTTACTTATTACCACAGCAAAAAAGGAGTGTTTTATATGTCAATGGTTCCCCTGCCCGGACTAAAAGAAATGGTCGAAGGTATTAGCAAAGAACGCAATTTACCCAAACACGCCGTCCAAGCAGCCTTGCGAGAAGCCCTGCTCAAAGGATACGAACGCTACCGCCGTACCCAAAAACTCGATCACTTCAGCGAAGAATACTTCGACAACTTTGATGTAGAACTCGACGCAGAACAAGAAGGTTTCCGCGTTTTAGCCAACAAAACTATTGTCGAAGAAGTCATCAATCCCGATCACGAAATCTCACTTACGGAAGTGCAAGAAGTAGCCACGGAAGCTCAACCTGGCAGCATCGTGCTTGTAGACGTAACACCAAATCAAAAAGAATTTGGTCGCATGGCCGCGATCCAGACCAAACAAGTTCTCGCTCAAAAACTGCGCGACCAACAGCGCAAAATGATTCAAGAAGAGTTTAAAGATTTAGAAGAAACCGTTCTTCAAGCAAGAGTTCTCAGATTTGAGAGGCAGTCGGTAATTTTAGCAGTTACCAGCAGCTTCGGTCAGCCAGAAGTAGATGCCGAACTCCCTAAGCGCGAACAGTTGCCCAACGACAATTACCGGGCAAACGCTACATTCAAGGTTTATCTCAAAAAAGTAGGCGAAGGCTCTACTAGAGGGCCGCAGTTACTTGTTTCTAGAGCCGACGCAGGTTTGGTGGTTTACCTGTTTGCTAACGAAGTACCAGAAATAGAAGACGGGGTGGTGAGGATTGTCGCCGTAGCCAGGGAGGCAAATCCGCCCTCCCGGCACGTCGGCCCCCGGACTAAAATAGCAGTTGATACTCTCGATCGCGACGTAGACCCCGTAGGAGCCTGCATCGGAGCGCGGGGATCGCGGATTCAGGTGGTAGTCAACGAATTGCGCGGCGAAAAAATCGACGTGATCCGCTGGTCTCCAGACCCAGCAACTTATATTGCTAACGCTCTGAGTCCCGCTAGAGTAGATGAAGTGCGTTTAGTCGCTCCAGAAGGCAGGAGAGCTCACATTTTGGTCGCTGAAGACCAACTGAGTCTTGCCATTGGCAAAGAAGGTCAGAACGTCCGCCTCGCAGCCCGCCTAACCGGTTGGAAAATCGATATCAAAGATATTGCTAAGTACGATCGCGCGGCCGAAGACAGCAAATTGGCAGCAGAAGCAACTAGGCTCGAAGAACTAGCAGGCGACTACGATGCTGACGAAGCGGGGGACTACGACGGCGACGAGGAAACCGCAGAATTTGAGGAAGAGGAGGCAGCTACCACGGAGGAAACCGAAGCTGCAGTCTAAAAACTGTGACATTTACACGATTTTCTGTCTTCGGGAGACCAGGAGGACTTGTCCCCTACTCCCCCCTCTCCCCCTACTCCCCCTCTTACAAGAAATGAAACCGAACTACCGGTGCTGTGCAAGTTGTCGAAAAATAGCTCCTAAGGAAGCTTTTTGGCGAGTAGTCAGGCTCTATCCTTCTCATCAGGTACAATTAGATCGTGGCATGGGCCGTTCTGCTTACCTTTGTCGGGAAACAGAATGCCTCAAAGCAGCTCAGAAAAAAAATCGACTTGGGCGATCGCTCAAAGCGCCTGTGTCTGACGAACTGTACCAAACACTTTGGCAGCGTTTAGCCACATCTGACTGTACATCTTACTCTGGCTCACCCGGATGAAAAACCGACAATAGTTCGGCATCGACTGTATAAACCCTCTTGGCAGCCCTACCAGTAATTACCGGTAGCGCCAGCGATAAAACCCCAATCCGATCTGCCCACCAGTCTGGAAAGATTTGTGTCAGATTAGATAAGGGTAGGGTACTAGCAGAGGTATCCTCAAGGTGGCAAGGCAAACTTTGAAGCTTGAAAGAGTGGGTTTTGCCAAAACTCAGACTTCGGAGTTCCAAGTTGCCAAACAGACTTGAGAATTCTTCAACCGCAGACTTCAGCGAGTTGCATCTTTCTAGATAAAATTGCTGAGAGAGTACCGCAACCCCGATTCCTGACACTGAATCAATCACACCGAATGATGTCGTCATTAGCACAAAAAATCACAATGTAAAAACTGGTTGGCATAAAAGAGGGCAGAGTGGATGAACAACGGCAAAGTAAGAATTTACGAATTATCACGGGAACTAAATTTGGATAATAAAGACATCTTGGCAGTATGCGAGCGGCTCAATATTTCAGTCAAGAGCCACAGCAGCACAATTACAGAATCCGAAGCAGAGCGCATTCGCAAAACGGCGGAAAAATACGTAGCCAGTAGCCACTCTTCCCCCGGCAAGCCAGCTCCACCCGAAAGAGCAGCAGCGCCATCTAGAGAATCTGGCCCTCACCCTAACGACCAACAAAAAAAGCAGCAAATTTTAGAAATACGCAGTCCCAAAGTACGCCCGGCTGGTGCTTCCTCCCAGCCTGCAGGCAACGAGGAGAACAAAAACCAGCCGGCGGCAACCGTGGCAACTCCTCCCAAGTCGCCTGCAGCTCAACAACTCCAGCCTCCAGCTAAACCCAATATCAATCGACCTGTACTGTCGAAGCCAAATGTCGCTGTCTCGGCGACTCCGTCAGAAGTGTCGGAAACAGTAGGTGCGATCGCCCCGGAAACCACCGCCCAGGCTCAGGCACCTGCGGCACCTCAACCGCCGTCGGAAAAGGCTCCAGAACGCATCCCGCAACCGCCGATCGCCCCTCCCGCGCCTTCGGCAAAACTCACGTCGCCGCCAGTCAGAGCGGCGTCCGAGTCGGCTAGCCGTAACCCACAAAGTCTGGGAAACAAGCCGGTACTCAAACTTGCCAAAACCGAGCAAGAGCAATCACAACATTCAGAAACTCTGGAAGCGCCGGCTAAACCGAGTCGCCCCAGCCGACCTGCACCGGGATCTGCTACCGAATCTCGCGACGCACAAAGACCGCGCCGGGAAGGCGCTGGTGGCCCAGTCAAAACTCAACTGGCCGATCGACCCCAGCCGGGTGGCCCGCGCCGGAGCATTGCCCCCGCAACGTCAGCTACCGGGCTGCGTAGCCGGGGCGGTGACACCGGAGCCGTAGGAGATGACACGGATGACAATGAAGAAGATAATACGCCGTTGCTGGAGATTCCTCTCCTCAGCAGGCCAACTCTTCCTCGTCCTGCCAAAAAGACATCTGTCATTTGGGAAGAAGATGATGACGAAAACTCAGATGCGGCAAAAGCTGCCAAGGCTGTTAAGGCAAAACGTTCTCGCCTCAAACCCATAGACGAGGATGACGATGACTTAGAAAACGGCTTGGATCTGCCAGCACCAGTCACGGTCAGCCTGTCCCTAGCCCGCCCAGCTAAAGCGAAGGGACAAGCAGCACCCAAGTCAACACCAACTCCGGGCGCACCCGGCAGCAGCGGAAAAAATAAGAGACCAGGCCCTTCTCACGATAAAAGTTCTTCTTCGGGCTCGAGCGGGGGACGCGGCAACCGGGGTAAAACAGCCGAAGCTAAGGTAGAACGTCCAGAAAAGCTGCTGCTGAGCAGGCCGATGACCGTTCAAGAACTAGCGCTTAGTCTGGCTGTTCCCGAAACCGAAATTATTAAGCGGCTTTTCTCTAAAGGAATTGCGGTAAATATTACCGAAACCCTGGACATTCCAGCGGTGAGGATGGTAGCCGAAGAAATGGGCGTAGAGGTGGAAACCCCAGAAAAAGTAGCCCCAGCTATCAAAGTGATCGAGATGCTGGATGCAGCGGATTTGGAATACCTCGAACGCCGTCCGCCAGTCGTAACGATTATGGGCCACGTGGATCACGGCAAAACTACCTTGCTCGACTCGATCCGCAAAACCAAGGTGGCTCAGGGAGAAGCTGGGGGGATTACCCAGCACATCGGTGCTTACCACGTAGATGTGGAACACGAAGGCAAGAGCCAGCAGGTGGTATTTTTGGATACGCCCGGTCACGAAGCCTTTACAGCAATGCGGGCTCGGGGAACACGGGTTACGGACATCGCCATCTTGGTGGTGGCGGCGGACGACGGCGTGCGACCCCAGACAATTGAAGCGATCAGCCACGCGAAAGCGGCGAAAGTGCCAATTGTCGTGGCTATCAATAAAGTTGACAAGGAGGGTGCTCAGCCGGAACGGGTGAAGCAAGAGCTTACTGAGTACGGCTTGGTCGCAGATGACTGGGGCGGCGATATCACGATGGTTCCAGTCAGCGCGATCCGAGGAGAAAACCTGGATACGCTGTTGGAAATGATTCTGACAGTGGCGGAAATGGAAGACCTCAACGCCAACCCGCACCGACCAGCTAAGGGTACTGTGATTGAAGCTCACCTCGACAAGGCAAGGGGGCCTGTGGCAACTCTGCTGGTGCAGAACGGTACTCTGCGAGTGGGCGATATTGTGGTCGCAGGCTCGGCTTTGGGCAAGGTGCGCGCAATGATCGACGACCGGGGCGAACGCGTAGAGCAAGCAACTCCATCCTTCGCGGTGGAAGTGCTGGGGCTGCGGGAAGTTCCTCGCGCCGGAGACGAGTTTGATGTATTCGCAAACGAAAAAGAAGCTGCGGCGATCGCCTCTGGAAGAGCTACCTCCCAACGAGATTCCCGCCTGCTGCAAGGCGGCAGGATCAGCCTCAGCGGCTTCTCTCAACAAGCTAAGGAAGGCGTTCTCAAGGAACTAAACTTGATCTTGAAGGCAGATGTCCAAGGCTCCCTCGAAGCAATTGTCGGCGCTCTGACTCAACTTCCTCAAAAAGAAGTTCAACTCCGACTGCTACTATCTGCTCCTGGGGAAATTACAGAAACGGATATTGACCTGGCTGCAGCCAGCAATGCTGTGATTATCGGGTTCAATACTACTCTGGCAACCGACGCTCGCCTCGCGGCCGACCAAGCGGGCGTAGACGTGCGGGAATACAGCATCATCTACAACCTCTTGGATGACATTCAAGGGGCGATGGAAGGTCTGCTGGAACCAGAATTGGTGGAAGAACCTTTGGGTCAAGTCGAAGTGCGCGCTGTCTTCGCGATCGGTCGCGGGGCTGTGGCTGGATGTATGGTACTCTCTGGCAAAGTCATCCGTAACTGTAAGGTGCGGGTGCGCCGGGGCAACAATGTCGTTTACGAAGGTGTCCTCGACTCCCTAAAACGGATGAAGGAAGATGCCAAAGAAGTCAATGCTGGCTTTGAATGCGGCATTTCCTTGAGCGGGTTTAGCGACTGGGCGGATGGCGATATTATTGAAGCCTACCGGATGGTTACTAAACGCCGGACTCTCTCTCAATAGTTTTGAGTTGTGAGTGTTGAGGGGGAAGAGAATTTTTGAGTGATCGCAACCAAATTGCCGATCGCTCGCAACTCTTCTCTTCACTCAATACTCCCAAACTCATCACTCGCAAAGTTGGTTTTTAACTTATAGCAGAAGGAAGAAGGTTTTAGTTATCGAGGAAAGAATGAAGAAGCAATAAAAGCAAAGATGTTCGCAATTAACAACGTCATAATCATCTTGGCTGTTGCTGAAAATTCAAAATTTAAAACTAAAATAAGACTTACGCAAATCAACCGAGTTTCCTCCCAAAATGCTCGGTTTGACCTCTAGAAATGTACTCTTCGCACCGGGTTTATGGGGCAAGAGTGCGTCCCAGCCTCTCAAAATTCAAAACTCATAACTCATAACTCATAATTATTTAAAGTGCGTTCTTTTTGGTCAGATCCTTTTTTGTGGATTCACCTTTCTGGGGCTGCTACACTGCCGATTTTCCTGGGACTGTGCTTGCTGGGACTCGCAGTGGGTTCTCCCTTGCTCCCTGTCTGGTTAGAAATGTTTTTAGTGGCTGTAGCAGGTATTGTTCCTGTGCTGTGGATGCAGTTGTTCCGCCCTTTTTACATTTTTAGTATTTTAGTTGTGGCGGTAAAACCGCAGAATTTAACTTCTGTGCAGCACCGGCTTCTGACTCGGTTTAAAACAAAGTTAAATCAAGGAATCGCTCTTTTTATAGCTGTTTTGCTGGCAGTAATTTTGTGGCAGCTTTACCGATGCGCTCCCCTGGCGGCTTCGGTGGCTCCCTTTCCTCCTTCCTGGCGGTGGGCTGGATTGTTGTTGGCAGCTTCTGCTTTTTTAGCTAGCAATTTGTTTTTGCAGGTGTCTGCTAGTGTCATGGCGGTTTTGCTGACGCCGGAATCAGAATTTGCAGCGACCAAGCCTCATATTTTAGAAAAAATTCGGCAGGATTTTACGATCGCGCCTTGGCAAGTCGATCGACTTTTGCCGGCTTTTGCAGCCGAGACAACTGCCGCTGTGGCTGCACCCGTAGAGTCAATTGGGCCAGCATCCGGCATAGGGAATTCGTCAGTCGGCAGTCTTGTCAACCCAAAACCTGCTGACACCAACGGCGTTACATCTCTACCCGAACAGTCGAGCAAAAAAAAGTGAAATAAAAAAGAAATAAAAAATTAAAAGGTGGACAATTGTAGTTTAAGCTACTTTAATTTGTACCGATGTATGCTTTGAAAAAAATAGGTAAGACCCCTCTTCGGATAGAGATTATTAATAGTCTTAATATTTAATTTTTAATGGCAGGTTGTGGATATATTATGTTGGCTCTTTGGAGAGAAGAATCTATAATAGAGAGTGTCAAGGTCAGCTTTCAATCCTTACAAGGGATTAAAACAGAGGTATAACAATATGGCGAATTATCTACCGCTCGCAGAAGAACCTCAAGCCGCAGAGCAGATCGAGCTGTGCAAAGATTCTGAAATCTGGGGCAGTCTCAAATCCGCGATCGGTGCAAGTTCAGGATTTCAACGCTGGCAGCTCGAACTCAATTTTGAGCGTCAACAGCAAAATGCCACCATCGATCAGCAAGTTCGTTCTTATCTGCGGGAAACTTTAGAAACTTTGGCTTATTGAGTACCATAAAACCAAATATGGCCACGGTTTGTGAATTTTACAGGCCAATTCTGCTGGCATCCCCTCCAATATGCTATGTGAGTGTCGAGAGTGAGTGTCGATCTGAACTTCGGGCATCAAATTGCAGGGGACAGTATTTCTGCTTACGCAGTGCGGATTAATTTTGGCAGCCTACTGGCCACGCACTCTCAGAGATTTCAAGAGAAAATTAGCCTGAAACCCCCAGACAGAGAGACTGCGGCTGCTATCTGTTGACTTGGCTATTGCCAAAATTCTTTATAAGAATGCTGAACAAAAATAAAATTAACAGTGCTAGAGTGGCAGTACATCAAACCGTCCACATCAATCTGATTACAAACCTTTTGCACCGTAAGCCCTATTTATTTTTCGGCGTTGCTGATTTACGGTATGAAAGGCTAAATATGCCACTCATAGAAACCAGTATCGACACAGCTTGGGGATTTTCAACCGATCTTTTTCATACCCTGATTAAGCAACGCCTATTTTTCATTTTGCGTTCATTTTCTGCAGAATCTGCTCTTGGCGCCTAGCAGCAACTTGTGGCCATGTCAACTCCAAAGCTCGCTGGCGGGCGGCGGCTCCCATTTTAGCCCGCAAATCAGGAGAATTAGATAGTTTTCGCAGTCCCTCCACCCAGGCGTCGGTATCGTAGGGAGGAAGAATTATGCCCTCAATGCCATCACGCACAACACCACCTCCTCCCATCGGTGAAGCGAGAATGGGCAAACCATGACCCATTGCCTCATAGATGACGAGTGGGCTACCTTCCTCAAGACTGGGAAAGGCAAAAAAGTCAGCTTGGCGATAGGCCGAACTGTAGTCCAAAGCATAATCAAAGTAAACTACATCAGAACGTTTCAGCAAATCCCTGCAAGTTTGAGCGATCGCCGGTTCGAGTTTGCCAAAAATTGTCAGCGATCCCTTAATGCCAGCTCGCTCCCAGGCCTGTAAGAGCAGGTGAACCCCTTTGCGGACGCAGGCAAAACCTAGGAAAAGGACGTTAACTTCCTCTGAAGGCGGTTTTTGGGATTGATAATTGGGGAAACGCTCTGGCGACCAACCTTCAGTCGTTAAAAGCAGTTTCTCTTCAGAAACTCCGGCTTCTTGAAACGATTTTACTACTATCGGACTAGGACAAAACAGAAAGTCAATGTCCTTGAGTTTTTGCTCTTCTCTCTGAATTTTCTCTGGGGTAATGTGGTGTTGAGGTTGCAATCCCAAGCGAGAGTAAGCATCGTCAAGGATACTCTTAGCTTGCCTTTGAGAATTATTAACTCGCTCCCAAAAAATCGCCTTACTCTGCTTGTTAACGCTCTTTACAGTATCTACTGAGGTACCGGGCCACAAGTAGGCAACATCAAATTTTTTGAGCTCTTTAATAAAAAGCTTCTCTGCCTTAATTCTGGGAGCACTAGGGCTGCGGTAATACAATTGTGTCAGAAATGACGGAATTGCTTCAACTATATTGGAGTCGCGGCACTCGCGATCGCAACTCGGGACAACCATAAGTGCCTTCAGATCAGGGCCTTGCCATTCTTTGCACACTGAAAAAAATACGTGGCTGATGGCTCGGTTATTACAATGAAATGGGAATAAAGCACTAAGTTTTAACATAGCATTAATTTTTAATCAACTCAACTTTGTCTGCTTTCATCTAAACATTAGACCTCTTGAATAATAACTTGGACGGGTTCTCCTGTCCATTTCACAAGAGTCATTTTTTTGTGGGGGCGTCCCGCCTGCTCAATAAAGTGATAAAAAGGGCTTTGGCAAGAAGCCTATTCACATAGGAGGGGAGTGCTCAGTTTATAGAGCTGTCTTGTTTTATCTTGTTTTAATTAAAAGCAGATTCAGTAACCTGAGAGTGATTGTACTGTAAAACGATAACATTTAAGTAAAATGGCTGCCAAGGCCCTAAAAACTAACAGAGCGTTGGGGAGTTAAAAAACATCCTACTTGCTTTTGGTAAAAAACAGCTAGGATGTTTTAATGACAACCTATTTAACGACTTTAGTCTGCTGTTGCTAAAACTAGACTTTTAGCTTGGCCGATCGCCAAACACTTTTTAACAGCCGCAATTACATCTTCCACATCTGCATCTGTTAATTTTGCCGAAATCGGCAAGCTAACTGTATGCCGCCCAATGTACGCAGCATTCGGATAGTCTTTCGGCTGCCATCCAAACATTTGTTGATAGATAGGATGTTCCGGCATACTCATGTAATGTACGCCGACACCGATATTTTCCGCATTGATAGCGTTGAGAAACTCATCGCGGCTGATTCCTGCTTTGGCTTCATCTACCAGAATGGTGTACAGGTGATAAGCATGAATTGTATCCGGTTCAGGGTTGGCGGGCAAAGTAATCGGGAGCTCCGCAAATGCTTCGTTGTAGCGCTGCCAAATCTGCTCCCGCCGCTGCCAATAAGGCGTGACTCGTTTCAATTGATGAATGCCGATCGCAGCTTGCAGATCCATCATATTGTATTTAAAACCCACTCCCACCACTTGGTAGTGCTTGTAACCCGAGTCTCCGAATCGCTTCCAAGCATCTTTGCTCATACCGTGCAGCGCTAAAATGTTGAGCCTGTCAGTATCTTCTTGAGTGGCGACCAGAATCATTCCTCCTTCGCCCGTCGTGATATTTTTGGTAACATAAAAGCTGAAGCATCCGAAGTCGCCAAAGGTGCCTGCTTTCCGTCCCTTGTACTCTGTTTCGATCGCGTGAGCACAGTCTTCGATTAACTTCAAGTTGTGACGGCGAGCAATCTCGCAAAGCGCATCCATATCGCAGGGACGACCTGCGAAGTGAACCGGCACAATTGCTTTAGTTTTTGGAGTTATTTTAGCTGCGACTTGAGCCGGGTCAATATTCATTGTCACCGGATCTACATCCGCCAGTATCGGTGTTGCCCCTGCGTGGATGATCGCATTAACTGTAGCGCAAAAAGTCATCGGAGTAGTAATGACTTCATCCCCCGGTTCTAACGAAGCAGCGAGAAGGCTCAAGTGCAGTGCCGCCGTACAAGAATTGACTGCTATTGCGTACTGGGAACCCTTGTAAGCATTGAATGCGTCTTGAAAACTCATGACTTTAGGGCCTGTACCCAACCAACCTGTTTTCATGGTCGATACCAATTCTTGAATTTCAGCATCTTCGATCGCCGGAGCACCGAAAACCAAGAAACGGTCTTTTGAACGAATAGGATTGTGGTTCATGTTGCTAATGTTACTCAGTAAATACCGTCGGTATAGTGAAACTAGGCTATCTTGGCAAGTACGGTTTTATTGGGAATTGAGGTGCTGTTAATTAATACAGTCTCTCACCTTTTTTCAACTTTTTTTTAGTCAAGAGTTTGGGCGTATAGGTTGCGTAATAGTGTCTTTTATAGCACGAGCTTACTAATTACCCGTGGTTTTTCCCCAAGCGCCTGACTCTGACAGCGTTGATCTATCTTAAGATAGATAATCTGCAATGTCCACCCGATAATATTTCAGTTTATGGGGGATACAGAAGGTCTTTCCCTCTTTTTTACTTACAGAGCTTTATTAATCAAAATATATATTTTATTTTAAATTTGTGTAAACCATCGAAGGTTTATCCCGACACTTCTATTACAGCCAACCTATACCATTTTATATTTTAGATTAGAGAATGCCTGATTCCCGTTAGGTTTGAAGCTTATCTACCGTTGCATTCTTTTTTTAAACTCGTGTCAAAATTAGGCAAATTTTGCACAAAAAAATGTAACTCCCCTGTAATTGATGCAGGTTCAGAAACATTGTGGGATCGCTCGAAGCAATCAACCGTCCTTGAAAACATCAACTACAGTCTAGGCAGGCGAATCTTATTTAAAATATCTTGCAGTCGTTCTGAAACGCCGCCCAATTGTTCTGACAAAGCTACAAGTTTACCGTAAGCTTCCACTAAGCGATCGCCCTCAACATAAACTTCTGGAGTAGGATAATTCTTCATCGCTTCCAGCAGTGTAATCTCGTTATCATTAGTTGCAGACAGCACCAATGCCTCGCGCAATGCTTCTCGATTTGCATTCCCAGAAGGAGTGCTAATTACCTGACCGACTTCATCGAGAATTATTTCCCCAACCTTGCTGTTAAGCGTCCGATCCAAAAAGCTTTGACTGACTTTTACTGGTCTCGTCAGACTGTTGCGAACAGCTTCCGGGTCTTTTTTTGCCTTTCCCAGCAGCATTTCTAAGGCGGGCGACATTTGCCCAGTTTCTGCAAAAATTTCTAATTCGCTGACGGGTAAAGTCATTCGGATCGCACTGTATTTGAGCACTACCTTTTCGGCAGCCGCCGCAGCATTGCTGTAAAATACAATTCCAGCGCCTGCTGCAAAAAATAACGTCCACCGCCCTTGGAAAAATGATCGACCCATAGTAAAACCTCCCAACATCTTTTTCTACTTAGACTTTGACACATCTCATTAGTTACTGCACAGGCGAAGGTCTTCGGGAAATACCAAATTATTCGATCGCCCCAGCACTTATACCATTTGAGATTTTAGAGAGATTCTAGATTTTAGATTTGCACATGACTGATGATTATCCGGGTTTGGAGCACGGGCCTACAGTTGCATGGTTTTTGGGAACTGGTATTACCTATATCGGATGCTAGGCACAAAACTCGGTTCAGGGCGCTTGTACGGCCCTCTCTGTGCGGGGTGTGCACCCTACTGATTCTATCTCCCAATCTCCCGATCCTACCAAAATACCGAACGCCAGCTCTTCTATGAGTGAAGGCTGGCGCTGGGCTTAACTTTTTTTATATATTTAGGGTCTTTATGAAAGCTGACCCCAATTGAAGGAATTACAAGCGGTTTATGATTAGGGCCTTTAAATGTGCTGACCCCAATTGAAGCCACATCATTATCATTACAGGGATCGCTGGCAAACCAGGATTTCATAATAATTTCTTTATATTTCTAACTTTTCCTTGCGTCAGATAGATATTTGTCTCGATTTGTAAACTTTTGTTACTTCGACTTCGGGGATCGGTCCTCGGCGCGCTGCTCCCAGCGAAACAGGAACACCATCAGGGCCACAACTCCGACTTGTAGAGCAAAATTGGGCAAAGCAGAGCCAATTTCCCGGCCAGAGGCAATTTTAGCGAGGAAAACCAAGCCGCCGATAAAGCCCGAAGCGCCACAGGCTACGTAAACAAATTGTCGCAGAGGCCGGTAGGGAGTGGCCATTTCTGCGGTTAAACGCTCGTATTGTTGGCGACTGAGGTTGCGCGGGTTTTTTGGGATGTTTGTGCGATCGTCTGAATTGGGGGCTGGCATAGATGTAGGAAATAGGTAAATTAGGATTGGGCGACAAAAACCCCCTTTCTACCAAAAATCCTCTGGCGGACGGGGCAAATACTGCCGAAAAACCGGGCTTTTGGTACTGTGTTCGCAAGTCGAGTGAATATTATACTACAACAAATATCTCACAACTGCCGAAATAAATCACCGCTGAATCCAAACCACAACTGTCTGCAAACAGCCGACAAAAACACCCAAAAGACCTCCTAAATTTACAATTCCCTGCAACTCGCTTTGGACAATTCCCTGAATTGCTAACTCCAACTCTTCAGGAGAAGTACCTTTTACTCGATCGACAATCACCTGGTCGATATTCAAAATTGGGATAGCCTGAGCTACAATATTTTCTAGATCCCGCTCTAAATAGCGCTCTAAAACCAAAGCCAGTTCTTTGCTAACAATTTCCAGGGAAGCGCTCATCACCGCTGAAGTTTGCAATCGATTGAGAATCAACCGCGAAATATTTTCCCAATCAATAGATTTGCTCAACCCCTCAAGTACCTCTGTACCCCGCTGCTGAACGTAGCTGCGAACGCTGTCGCGCATAGTTTTTCGCAACTGTCTCACAGTAGAAACCGGTAAATTTTGCATCGACAAATTTTGCAGCCATTCCTGAATTCGCCCGCGAATTCCCAAAGAAACAGTTAACTCTGCTAACCGCTGATTTGTCGCATCTCTGTCATCCAGACAAAAAGTCCGCAGCCGAGTTAAAGTGTTCCGCAAACCAAACAAATTTGCTACTACCCAATAAGTACCGCTGGTTTTTTCTCGAAACCCTTCATCGATGATCGAAATATTGCGATCCGTCAAAAAGTCAATTAAAGCTTGCCGCAGCACTTCCGGGGGTATTACTACCTGCAACAACCACTCAGCAAGCTGAGCAGCCTGAGCTTCCGTTAGCTGAATCTCCAGCAAAACTTGGTCAAAAATTTGATTTAGCTGAGCTTCTAAAAAATCTTCCCGGCGCGCCAAAACTTTGAGAACTCGAGGCACAGATTCCCCCAGCAAATCTCGCAGAATGTTAGCGAGAATTTTAGCGGTTTTTTGCTCTGCGTCTGCTTTTACCTGATCCAGTGCCAACTGCAACAGCCAGAGAATTATCGACTGCATCCGCTCGGTTTGCAGGAGGCGGCGCGCTAAGTTTTGCAGCTCCTCCGGCGTCAGCAGCGAACCCATAATTGTGTCGGAAATTCGCTTTGCCAAGCGCTCTTGGTTGCGGGGGATCAAGCCTGGAGTGAAAGGCAACTGCCGCCCTTTGATGTAAATAGCTCGATAGGGGCGGAACAGCATTTTGATAGCTATATCGTTAGTGAAATAGCCAATAATTCCTCCCACTACAGGTGGGGCCAACAACAGCCAAATTTCAGACGGATTCATCAATAATTGGGAATTGGGAATTGGGAATTGGGAATTGTTAATTGTTAATTGTTAACTGTTGACAAGTGACAACTGTCAACTGACAACAGTCAACACTCAACTGACTAATACCAATACTCCCATCATAGCTCCGGCAATGGGGTAGTGGGTGGCGGAGGCAAATCCGGCTTTGCGGGCGATCGCTACTTGCTCCTGGCCGATCGGGAATTTTTCTAAACTAGGATTAATGTAAGCATATTCTTGAGTCATGCCAAATTGCTGAGCAATGGGCACTACGAGAGTGTCTAAATAAAACTGCTGAAAGCTCCGCATGAGGGAATTGGTGGGGCGGTGGAGGTCGAGAATAGCTGCTTTAGCACCGGGTTTGAGGACGCGGTGCAATTCCTGAAGACTGCGGGGGATGTCAGTCACGTTACGCAGGCCGTAACCCATTGTGGCGCAGTCGAAGTAATTGTCAGCAAAAGGCAAGTTTAGGGCATCAGCTTCTACCCAGGAAATGGGACTTATAGGGGTGAGAAAAGGTCGATCCCGCCTGGCCGCCACGGCCAATTGTTCGGCGGAAAAATCTACTCCAAATACGCAACCGGTCGGCCCTGCTTGTTTGGCCAGCAGCAAAGCTAGATCCCCGCTGCCGCAGCATAAGTCTAAACAAGTATTTCCGGGGCCGGCACTGCTCCATTTCACCGCCATTTGCTTCCAAATCCGGTGTTGCCCAAAGCTCAACCAGTCGTTCAATTGATTGTAAACTGGTGCTATTCGATTAAATATAGTTTTAATTTGTTCGGCGTTATTAGTCATTTCTCATTTTTCATGGGTGATTGATTATTGGTAATTATCAGCGAAGAAAAATAATTAATCCGTGCTTTCATGTCATGCTGTCGCCAGTCATTAATGCTTTTTTATTTGTTAGCGAGCGGTGAGCTTTTGTCGAGAATCATTGGTTTGCTATCATTTTAAACTCAAGACTTAGAGCCGACTAAGGACTAATGACTGATGACTCATGACTGATGACTAATGACCCTGAAAACTCGTCAATACCAAAGCAACTTCTTGAGCGGCGAGGTGAACTGTTGTGAGTTCGTCGGGGCGAAGGGAACAAGGTTGCTTCCACTGCATGGAAATCAGGGCGATCGCTCGACCTTTGTGAATCACCGGGATGCTCAGGTGAGCTTGAATGCCGGAGTTCTGATAGTGCGGCAGACTAGCTAGGGCGGTGTCGAGTCCAATATTCACAGCACCCTGAATAGTTTGAGAGCTAATTGCTTCTCGAACCAGAGGGTCATCTGCCAGCCAATTTTCCACAGTGGAACCCGTGGTGTGAGTGCCTTGAAGTGGTATTAAAACATTTTCTTCCACCAGTTGTAAAATGCAATAGTCCGCCAAAAAATTATCACTTATAGCAGTAGCAATTGGGTCTAAACTTGCTTCCAAACTCGGATAATCCACAGCCGTTTGCATGATTGTTGCTAACAGTTGTATTTGATTTTGGGCGCGGTCCAATTCCTCAGTTCGCTGCTTGAGAATTTCATAAGTCTCGGCAGCCTTTTGCACCACCATTTTCAATTCGTTTGGGTCCCAAGGCTTGGTGATATACTTGTAAACCTGTCCTGAGTTAATCGCATCCACCAAGTCTTCAATGTCCGTAAAACCAGTCAAGATAATTCTGACCGTATTCGGAAACTGCGGCACGGTTTTGCTCAAAAACTCCGTTCCCTTCATTTCGGGCATCCGCTGGTCGGAAATGATGACGGCGACCTCGCCTTCGATGCCGAGGACTTCCAAGGCGCGAATTCCGCTCTCAGCTTTGAGCACGTTAAAATCTCGTCGGAAAGTGCGGTAGAGTAAATCCAGATTGTCTGGTTCGTCGTCTACTACCAGCATTTTGGGCTTTTTCGGTCTGTGTAGGGTCATGAGCTGGCGTTTAATTTGATCGAGCTCTGAAATGGCATTATCCATAACAATACGATAAACTCCCCTTTGTAAATTTAGGCGAGCAACTATTCTGTAACAATAGTCTCATAACTCACTTACTATTAATCTATCGCTCTGCCGCGACACGAGCCTTGCCGGTAATCCAATCACACATAACTTAGCGCTGGTTTTTGATTCAATTATGACTGATACACCGCAAGATTCATCTCCTCCTGCATCTGCATCCTCCACAAATGCTGTGGATGCCGAAAAGTTAATTCGATCGCTCCGCCGAAAAGAAGGCACTTGGGTAGAGTGGGGACAAGCCTGCACTGCACTGCTAAAAGCTGGCTACAACTCTCAAAGGATTTTTGAAGAAACAGGTTTTGAGCCAATTCAGCAAAATCAAGTGAGCGTCGCAGCCCAAGTCTACACCAGCATGGTAAATGCTGGGGCTTCCGAGGAAGTTCGATCGCACTTTTTGGGCAAAGGTAGCGATATCTTATACGAGTTTCGGATTCTCTCTCAAGTAGAGCGGGCGGGGGCGGCTGCTTTGATGCTAACCCACAATTTGGATGTTGACGATGCTCGCCAAGTTGCTAAAGCGATCAAGGAGTTTTCGCACTTCGGGAGTCTCCCCCAAGGGTTCACAGACACTCCCGGCGATGCTATGGCTTACCAATGCTGGCAATTAGCGAGACAGAAAAGCGATTTGCAAGAACGATCGCGCTTAATTGCTCGCGGTTTAAAATTAGCTAGCAGCCAAACCGCTAGGGCACAAATCGAGCAGTTGCTCGTTGATTTTACCGTAGTTCCGAGACGGGAAGCGCCCCGCCTGCCCGTCTACAGGCTCGATACCGAGGAACAATTGCCCCGCATTGTCCCGGTTGTGGGCAAATTGCCGCTTTCTACGAGAGATTTGCTGGCAGTGCCTTTGCCGGAGGAAATCGAGCCGTTCCGAATGGTAAAATTTTCCGGAGCCGGAGCTTGGGTGGCGATTCCCGGATGGCAGGTAATTTTGAACGCTGAAGATCCGGTGGCTGTTTTGGAAATGAGCGATAGATTGCCGGTACCGCTGCAAGGCAAAGTTGAAGAAGTTTTAATTATTGCCGATCGAGCCCAAAGACAGTGGGATGCTGACAGTTATTTCCTCGCCGATAACGCTGGCAATTTAGAATTGTACTGGTTTGAACAATCCCCGGATATTCCTATTTTGGGGCGAGTTGTTCTGGTGATGCGTCCCAAAAAGATTGTGGATGAAGACTATACCAAAGATGGATGGCAAATTGATGATTAGTCAGTGGTCAGTTGTCAGTTGTCGTTGGTTTTAAGAACGGGTTTTCCGGCCGTTCCACAATACATAAATTTTACGTGGGTGGAATGACTAATGACTAATGACTACTAACTAATGACTACTGACTACTGACTACTGAGGCGGTTTCGGTTCTTGAATTGGCGGAACAACAGAATGCTGTTTCTTAAATCGATTAAAGCCGTAAACCGCAGCCGCAATTAACAGAAAATAAGGACTGTAAGCCAACAGCCAAATACCCAAAGCAAACAAACCTAGCGTCAATTCGCCCACAGAATGAGTCGCTTTCCCCCAAGTTTCCTGTACCCGCAAACCTAGAGAAGGTTGCTGAGTTTGTTGAGCAGATACTGCTGCTTCTAGAGTTAAGCTAATAGTCGAATAGGCTACTTGATTTCGCAAACTTTTTAACTGAGCGTCAATGCGTTCGATCGACTCCCGAATATTGCTCAACTCCTGAGCAGCTTTGAGCACGTCGCCGACAGAGCCCGATCGCTCCATAATTTTTAACACCATTTCTTCCGATTTGCGGAGGTTCCGCAGTCTAGCCTCGCTGTCAACTAATTGATCGGTAACATCCTCAGCCGTCAGAGCACGGTTTTCTACAGTTCCGAGTTTTGCCAAAGTGTCTAAAGTAGTTTCTAACCGTTGTTGAGGCACGCGAATCTCCACAGACGCCGTTTGGCGGACACTCGAATCCGGCGGCTTTTGGTTTTGGAAACCCAAGATATCGCCTTGCTGTTTTTCGACAATATTAGTAACAGATTTAGTGCTGGCGTCAATTGATTTGACAACTACAGTGAGTTCGGCTTTTTTAATCAGTTGGGGACGGGTTGCTGGAGTTTCTGCTGCTTTTTTTGATGAACCAGGAGCTTTTGGCCTTTGGGCTGCTGGCTCGGGTGCGGGTGGGGGTGGTGGAGCCGATGCGGGAACTTGGTTTTCACGGATGCTAGATGAACCTGTGCCGCCTGGAGCGCTGCTGGTGGATGAATCTCCTCCGCAGCTAGGCAAAGCAATGGCTGAAGATAAAGTTAATAATACCGCCACAGCAAAACGAGTTGTGCTGTTGTTGGCTGGGTTTGGGTTTGGCTTGTGTGGCGGGGAATTGGTTTTGAGGTGAGTTTTCATTTGGGTGACTCCTATAAAAAAGGCTTGGGTATTGAATTTTATGCTGGTTTCAATTTAAGCTTCAATAGATAGCATTAGTTTAGCTGATACCGAAATGGAAACGGTAGAGGTTGAATACTTTGGGATTTTTAACCGCAGATAAACGCAGATGAAAGCCAATAAATATTGGTGCGATGACCGAAAACAATTTGGTCGCCAGTGCCCGGATTCATCAGTGGAGGGAGAAAAAAGCTCCTCGCTCCTCATTGCCAGCCCCCGAATTTCTGAGCGGGGTTGCTTTATTCAATCTAAAATCTAAAATCTAAAATCTAAAATCGATTGACGCTTTGGGTTCTGGGCCTACGCGATCGCAACTAAAGCAACTCGGTTTCTGATACCGTTTGAAAAGGCTGAACGCCACAAATATTTTTGTAATCTAAAATCTAAAATCTAAAATCTAAAATCGCATGACAGATGAATTTGATACTGATTTTATGCGATCGACAACCAATATCGATCGCCCGGATGTAGCCTCAGCGCTTTCCGAATCAGGGTTTGCCGCAGTTTTGCGAGAACAAGCTTGCCTTAAAATTCGGGAAAGCTTGCGTGCGGGGCAGCAGGACATGGCGGATTGGCAAGGCGGCCCCCTTGCTGTTTCGGCGGTTCCGGGGGCCGGGAAGTCTACGGGAATGGCTGCTGCGTCGGCAATTGCGATCGCCCGCAACCAGCTTCACAGCCGCCGCCAGTTAATTGTCGTGACATTTACGCGATCGGCTGCTGCTAATATTAAAGCTAAAATTCGGGAAAGATTGGCAGAATTATCTTTATCTCAAGGCGGTTTTGCGGTGCACACTTTGCACGGTTTAGCTTTGAATATTGCGATGCGCCATCCCGATTTGTCTGGTTTAAATTTAGAAAATTCAACCTTAGTTACTCCTACTCAAAGTCACCGATTAATTCGTACCTGTGTAGAACTTTGGATTGCCGAAAACCCCCGCCGATATCAAGTTTTGTTGGAAGGACAGCAATTCGACGGAGAGGAAACGGAGAGGCTGCGGCGACAATCGGTTTTGCGGACAGAAATTTTGCCGCAGGTAGCGAAAACTGTGATTCACGAGGCGAAATCTTCTGGTTTATTTCCCGAACAGTTGTTAGAAATGAACGCTCTTGATACAGGGGACGGTTATGAGATTTTAGCAGTAGCTGGGGGTTTATATCAAAAATATCAGGCTTTGTTGAGGAGTCGGGAATTCATCGATTACGACGAGATGATTTTAGCCGCTTTGCGGGTGTTGGAAAATCCGAGAGCGAGGGCGATCGAGCAAAAGCAAGTATTTGCCGTTTTCGAGGACGAAGCGCAGGATTCGACACCTTTGCAGACTCGGCTTTTGGAAACATTGGCGATCGATCCCGATCATCCTACTTTACCTCCCAATTTTATCAGAGTTGGCGACCCTAATCAAGCGATTAATTCTACTTTCACTCCCGCCGACCCGATTTATTTTAACCAATTTTGCGATCGGTGCGAAGTGGAAAATAAGTTAGCGACGATGGACGGCGCTGGTCGCAGCACCCAGGTGATTATCGATGCGGCTAACTTTATGTTGCAATGGGTAAATAGCTCTAAATTAGCGGGAACAGAACAGCCTTTTCGCGACCAAACTATTAAGCCCGTACCCAGCCATGACCCGCAGCAGAATGCAAATCCGGCTCCCATTGGTCGCGGCTTAGAATTGCATACTCCCCGCGATATTTACCATACAATTGAGTTAATTGGCAAGCGGGTAATTGATCTAGTTGAGGAATTTTTACCGACCGATTTTGAATTTGGCAGGGATGGCAAAGATATCGATTCAGGCGGGGAAGCGAGCGAGGGGGAAAATAGTGCCAAATTGCCGTTAGAAAATTTGAAATCGATGGCTATTTTGGTGCGGGAAAACAAACAAGGTAAGTTTATCAAAGAAGTGCTGGAAAATCCTCAAAAACACGGATTAAGCTTTGATTTGCGGAAATACGGGATTAAAATTGAGGATGTGGGAGAGCGGGACAGACATTCTCAAGTACCTTGGGAAATCTTAACACTGCTGCAATTCCTCGATCGCCCGCACTCTCCAGACTACCTGAAAGCAGCCTTAAAGATTTTGAGCGATCGGCAACTGATCCCCAAACAAGACTACAATGCTTTTGCGACTAGCCCCGAGCAATTTCTTTACCCAGGCCCCCTAGACCCGCAGCAGTCAGATCCCGTTCGCAAATGCCGCTATTTTTGCTGCAGTTTGCTGCAAGCTAGTTTAGAACTGCCACCATACCAAATCATTTCCTTCTTAGCCTTAGCGCTGCAATACGACCAAACAGAATTAGCCACCGCCGACAAATTAGCAGAACGAGTAGCAATCCAAACAGCCGGCAACAATTCCATGCGTAATATTTTGGACGTACTGAGCGAAATTGTCAGTTCCGAAAGATTTGAACCTGTGGATGCAGAGGACAAAATAGAAGAACGGTATACCAGCAAAGGTCAACTAACAATTATTACCATGCACAAAGCCAAAGGATTGGATTGGGATTGCGTATTTTTGCCGTTTCTGCACGAACAAACCATCCCCGGAAATTTGCGAGTTTTGCCACAAACCCGATTTTTAGGAGATTTCACTTTAGCAGAGGTAGCGAGAGCACAAATTCGAGCAAGTTTGCACGAAAAATATCCTTTACCAAATCTAGGCGAAGCCTGGGAACAAGCAGGTTATTTGAAAACAGCAGAAGAGTTTCGACTGCTGTATGTGGCGATGACCAGAGCAAAAAGCTTGCTGTGGATGGCGGCGGAGAAGAAAGGGCCTTTTACTTGGAACAAACCGGAGAATTTGCAAGAGCAAAAACCTTGTCCGGTAATGCCTGTTTTGAAGCAGAGATTTCCGAGTAATGCGATCTAAAAGAAGTAATAAGTAACTCGTTGCCTGCTCTACTCATGGGTGACAACTTAAGTTTAAGTTACCCCATTTGTTGCTCAGATTACTCAACAATAAATATTTGCTGCCTCTATCTGTAATTCCTACTGCTTAACTATCCTTCGTTGCGCGATCGCTCTTAGCTCAAAATGGTGTTTCTGCCTTTAGGTATAGCCTTTCTCCCAACTGCGGATGCTCAAATGAAAGTTCCCGCGCGTGCAAGTGTAGCCGCTTCGCAGCAGCCCGACATCCGTAAAGCCGATCGCCCAAAATCGGTATCCCTAACCCTCGAACATCCGCTGCATGAACCCTCAATTGATGCGTGCGTCCCGTCAGCGGCAAAAACTCGACGCGATCGCAATTTCCCTCCCTCGCCATTACCTGAAAGCGAGTAACGCTGGGCTTTCCGCACTCCCAATTGACTTGCTGGTAAGGGCGATTTTCTGGATCGCCCCAAAGTGGGAGTTCGATCGTCCCCGACTCAATTTTTACAGTACCCGAAAGCACCGCTTCATAAACTTTGTGAACCTGCTTTGTTTCAAATTTCTGCCTGAGTTGACTGCTAGTTTCTTTGTCCCGCGCAAATAGCAAAATCCCAGATGTTTCCCCATCTAAACGATGCACAACTGTCAAATTAAAACTATCCGGTAACAAGTTACGCAAGCGACTAAAAACACTATCTTGATTTTCTAAATAACGACCGGGAACTGACAGCAAGCCAGAGGGTTTATTGACCGCAATAAACCATTTGTCTTCATAAATAATCGGTAGCATTTCCGTAACGGGCAAGATGCCCGTTCCACAAGAAAAATTATTCCTTGTGCGCTGGGCTTCTAGCCCGCCCGTAAAACCCTCATTTATATTAGAAACAATCGGATTGTGAGCCAATCCTGACAGCAAAAAACCCATCAACGGCTGACACCGATCGCCACAAGCGCCATAAAATTCTCCCTGAATCTTATCCCCCGATGGCGGCCCCCACCAAAACTCAGCCATTGCCAGCGGTTTCAGATTGTGTACTGCCGCGTAGTGGAGCAATTTTGGCGCGCAACAGTCGCCGGTGCCAGTCGGAATAGAATTAGTTGGCATTAATGAGGAGAGCGAGATCGATTTTCCCAAAAAATTCACCAGAGTGTAAGCTGCGTGCATTTGCGTCTGAAGTTCGCGGGAAAGTTCTTTTCGCCGCTGTTTCAGCGCCCGCATCCGCCCATCTGCAGCTTCAATTAATTGTTTTAGCGGCTGCAATGTTTCATCCCGCTGCCGTTTTAATTGCCTGCGTTCAATTTTCTCTAAACGGCTTTCTTGATTCAGTTGTTCCAGGGCAATTTCTAGTGTTTCTGCTGCGAGAGTTTGACACAGTAACTGGCGTTTTTCGTCTCGCTGCAGCTTGCAATTGCGGTGCCGATCGCTCAAAACTTGCATTTGCACTTCAAACTCCCGACATAAGGCTTCATACTCTTGTCGCTGCGGGAGTTGATTCAGTGCAATAAGTTCTTGTTTCATCGCCTCCAATTGAGTTAACGTGCGGGCTTCCTCAAAAGCAACTCGATCTCGTCCGGGAATCGGTGGCACCCAGCCCTCAACAATGCTGCAACCGTTCAGCAGCCCGGAAAATGCTTTGAGTATCCCCTGTTCCCCCGAAGGCATCTCCACCAGTAATATGCCGTACATCTTGCCCTCGCGAGCGTAGGAATCGTCAGCCGCAAGGTACCGCATCAAACCCCGGGCGAGATCCTCGGACATTGGAGTGCGGGGCAGTCTCAGCAGCTCGCCACTTTGAGGACAACGGCCTTCGTACCAATAATTGGGGTGGGAGTCGATCAACTCCCAATCGCAGTCAGTGAAATCTAAAAGCGTGTGCAACTCTAGCATCTTAAATTTGGTATTAAACCTGAATTAGGGCATATGTGCTTGTGTCCTCGATGCTTTCGGTCAATCGAAAATCGAAAATCGACTGACCGTATCTTATAGGGGTGTACCAAAAGTGAGAAGGGTGCATAATTTTATACCTACTCGAATTAAGTAAAAAGGATTTGTCGCACCAAGCCTGATATGCTAAATTTGTTTCAAAACAGCAGCGATATTAAGAAAAGCATAAGTTAATATATAAGACCGCAAGCTTGTTATCCCACTAAATTTTTATGTGAAAGGCGTATGCCAGACCTCTCGACTTCGGCTACAGAAAACTCCTCAAACCCCCAGCCAGCGCTGCTGCCGCCGATTTTAAGAATTTTTGCAGCGTTTCCCGATTACGATCGGGGCAATAGATTGTACGCCGCAGGAAGGTACGAAGCGGCAGTTCTTTGCTACGGAAAAGCCGTTCAAATTAAGCCGGACTGGGCCCGTGCCTGGCTGAATCTGGGCAAAGCTTACAAGCAACTGCATTCCTACGCAGAAACCGTAGCCTGCGCCGATCGAGCTACAGCAATTAATCCCGAAGAATACTGGGCTTGGATGCTGCGCGGCACAGGGCTGTTAAGTTTGCAAAATCACTCAGAAGCGATCGCGGCTTTCGACACCGCAATTCAAATCAATTCAGAAAAGCACGAAGCTTGGTATCAGCGAGGCCGAGTTTTAGAGGAATTGCAGCAGTGGGATGCAGCCGCAAGCTGTTACAAAAAAGCAACCCAACTTCATCCAAATTTGCCCGCAATGTGGTATCGGCAAGGCAACGTGTTGGTTCAAGCGGAGCGCTACCCTGAAGCCGTGGCGGCTTTCGAGCGCGCCTTGAAACTCGTCCCGACTAATTGGGAAGCTTGGCTGAACCGAGGTTTGGCTTTGATGAAAGCCGAACGCTACGCTGAAGCTGTAACTTCTTACGATCGCGCCATTCAACTGCAACCGCAAAATAGTCTGGCTTGGTTCAATCGGGGCATTGCTTCCGCAAAATTGCACAAATATGCAGAAGCGGTGACAGCTTACGATCGCCTACTGCAAATGCAGCCCAACGACTGCGAAGCTTGGTTTTATAAAGGAATGGCCCTCAAACACCAGTGGGCAGACGCGGCAATTGCTTGTTTCGATCGGGCAATTCAAATTAATTCTTTTTATCCCGAAGCATGGATCGGGCGCGGTCAAACACTGTCAGAATCGAGAGATTTTGAAGGGGCGATCGCAGCTTTTGACCAAGCCGTTCAAATTAATCCGAATTTTCCCGAAGCTTGGCTGGGTAGAGGCATCGCCCTGGCAGGATTGGAACGCTACAAAGAGGCAATTATCGCTTACAGCAATGCCCTACAAATTGAAGGTAATTTTCTAGAAGCTTGGAACTTGCGAGGCGAAGCTCTGGAAAAATTACAGCAATACGAAGAAGCGATCGCCTGTTTTGATAAAGTAATCTCTCTGACTTCAGAAGCAGAAATTACATCAAAAGTAGGGTTGCAGCAAGGCGCAGCGCTGGAAAAATTGCAGCGTTACGAAGAAGCCGTCGCAGCTTACAACCGCGTACTAAAAATCGTGCCAGACAATTTTGAAGCTTGGTTGCAACGCGGCAACGCTTTGTCAAAATTGCAGCAGTACGAACAAGCTCTAGCATCATACGATCGAGCAATTACTGTCTGGCCCGACAACTATCAAGGCTGGGTACAGCGAGGTTTGATCCTAGGGGAAATGCAGAATTATTCCCAAGCACTCGTCGCTTTTGACCAAGTGATTCAACTCAAGCCAGACAACTGGGAAGCTTGGGCGCAGCGGGGCGACGTTTTGCAAAAATTGCAGCGAACTCAAGATGCCATTAGCTCTTACGGAGTCGCCCTCGAAATCAAACCCGATTACTACGAAGCTCTAGTCAGTCGAGAAGAATTGAGACTCAAGGACGCGATGTCAGGAAAGTGGTAAGGGGAAATTGACGAATAGTTTTGAGTTTTGGAATTGCTTTGTTCCTCGTAATACCGGGCTGGGGTAAAGCGGGAACTATTTAACTTAAAACTACAAAAACTTCCCTCTTCTCTCTTCCTCTGCGTTCTCTGCGGTTAATAAAAAAATCTAATTCCCCAAACCATTAGTATTGCTATATCCGCCTGAATATCCTGAGCATAATTAGGGCTTGCTGAATTAGTTTTCCAAGTAAACACTGTATGGATTGTGTGAGCTAAAAAATGTGGAATAGTGCAAGATAAACAGGTAAAATAGCACAAAATCCTTGCATCACCATTTGCGATCGTGTACTGAAAATTTGAGCTTGTTCCCCTCCCACCCTTCGACTTTGAACTAGCTTTCCGCATCTAAATTGTCAGCCCTCAACCTTCTTTATACTGATGCCCTTGCTATGAGATGTTGTAGAAAAAGAGCGGACGAGTGTCGCGGACAAAAAAGCCTTGGATACGCCGATGGTCGATCGAACCATCAGAATCTGTTACCAAAAAAATAATGATGAAATTTCTAGTTTTAAGAGTTCCTAGACCCGCCAGCGAAGGCTTTTAACTCAATAGCATCGTGACTGCAAAACAGGCGCACATCTTTACTATGCTGCACCGATAATGCGTGCAGCCGGCCTTGATTGAGCAACCGAGCCTTGCGATCGACCTCCATCATCCATTGGTAGGCCCGCAGACCGGGCGTGCAGCGTCGGTTAGCGGCATCCATCTCCTGTCGGTAGAAATAGGCATCGCCTGCGTGCAGGAGCCAGCCATCGGTTGTATCAATGGCAATACCCGCATGACCGCGCGTGTGCCCCACCAACGGGATTAGCAAAATTTCCGGCGGCAATCCGTCGAGGTCGCGGACAGCTTCAAAACCGAACCAAGGTTCGCCACCCGCCGAATAGTATTTCCAGCGTTTGACTTCATCCCACTGCCCCGGACGATAACGCCTTTTTGTGATGAAACCGTGCCGATCCTGTGCGGCATCGATTTCAGCCTGCATGACGTGTACCGTGGCTTCCGGGAAATCCTCGATACCACCGGCATGATCGAAATCGAGGTGGGTGAGTACAATATGGCGCACATCGCTTGGTGAAAATCCGAGCTGTTCAATTTGATGGATTGCCGTGTACTTGCGATCGAACTGGATATTATTAAAATGAACGAAAAACGGGCTGAGCCGGGAGTAAGGCGACTCGATATCGCGCAATCCGAAACCGGTATCGATCAGAACAAGTCCCTGATTCGTTTCAACGAGCAGACAGTGGCAGACGAGGTTAGCCGTCAAACCCCGACTGAAGCCATCGAAAAGCGCCCCACCAATGGGACACATACAGCCACAATTGAGATGATGAATTTGCATAAATGTGCTGCACTAAATTACTTAGGCGGGAACCATTTATTCCTCAGTTCGCATCCAAGGCCGATGCTACATGATGCCATCGATGAACTCCTGAGAAAACTGTGCTAAATCGCCAATACAGGGAGAAGTAAACACGCTTTTATCGGCTGCAATCTTGCCATTATCTGCGATGTTTACTTCCTTTAAATCTGCACATAAGAATAGTAAGACGGGCGCGAATTATTTGTTAGCAGATCCCGGTTCAGTAAGCTGGCGGTGCATTTCGGCATTAACGGTATCAGGCAAAACCTTGCTCGCGCTGGCTAGAATCTTTGTCTTAAGTGAACCGGCGATAATGTCGTCCTTACCCGCCATCAGCGCCTCGAAGCCTTGCTTGGCAACTTCGGCCGGGTCGTCTTTCTTGTCTGCGCCCGCCTTCGTGTCGTCCATTCCCGCCCGATGGAAGAAGTTGGTATCCGTCGGCCCTGGCATCAGCGCGGTAACGGTGACGCCTGTGTCCTTTAACTCGTTACGCAGCCCTTCTGAGAAGGAGTGTATAAATGCTTTGGATGCCGCGTAGACTGCCTCGAACGGGCCGGGCATTAGGGCGGCAATGGAGGAAGTGAATAGAATCCGTCCCTGGCCTCGATCGACCATATCCTTAACTACCCGTTTAGCCAAATGCACAGACGAGACAACGTTGAGGTTAATCAGATTTAGTTCGTCCTTCAAGTCTGTCTCGCGGGCAAAGTCGCCGCCGACGCCGACACCGGCATTAATTGCGATCGCATCCACTGGCCGATTAGTCGCTTTTATATGGTTGTAGAGCGTCTCAACACCGTCGTAGGTAGCGAGGTCTGCCTGCACTGTCTCGACTTTGGCACCGAGCCCCTCAAAGGCTTGAGCCGCTTCATTGATGCTCGCTCCGGTGGCGGTGACTAGGAGATCGAATCCGTTTTGAGCGAACTGTTTGGCGAGTTCGTAACCGATACCGTTAGAGGCACCCGTCACGACAGCCCAGGGCCGGGTCAACGAACTGTTTATAACCATTTAAAATCCTCTGTTACTGCTTCACGCTCGTTTGTCTAGACTTGCTTTTCTCTGTACCAGACAATCTTTGTGGACTGTGGGCTTTCAACTTTTACAATGCTAGGGATGCAGGAGTGCGCTCGCATCTTTCCCAGGACATAAGCTTTTAGGCATTTAAATACGGTATAAACGAAAACAAACTTCATGTAATTAGTGTAAAAAGGACACCATAGAATCATCTTAGAGAAAGAGCAAATAGAGAAACTACATAAAGCCTTAAAAAATGAATAAAAGGGAAATATTATAGAAATAATTATACATATATAGCAATACTTGCAGGAGTTGTAAAATTTTTACCCCACCCCAACCCTCAGAGCGAGTTCGGGGAGGGAGTAAGAAATTAACAAATGATGCGAGGATTGCTATATATTTATAAAATGCGCGTAGATATGGCTAATAACTCTTTTGATAATTATTTGGGAACCGTTATTCTCTGGTGCTAAATCGGATGCGATGAGAGAGGGGAGATTGACTCGGAAGATTAATCCTGGGCTAAAAACATTTATCTCTGGTGGAACGGGCAGGAGGCTTGTCCAGGGATAACAGTGCGTGATGTTAGTGATAAGTGAATCTCAGGCACTGTTCTCAATCAGACCCAATCAACCTGGTAACAGCGACGAAAAATCTCAGATATCAGGTCGATCGCGCAGCAACAAACCAAGCAGATGACGCCAACAGTGTAAGATGTCAGTTATCACGAATACTTTCTGTTGGCGATTGCCCGACGGCACCCTAAATTGAAAATTATGCCAGCCAATTGCTGATTCTGCTGGCTTCATGTTATAGTGGTTTTCCAAGAATTAAATTCGGTTGCGTAGTTTGTTGGTATTTATTTACAAGCGTCTCTCCGAATCTAAGTCTCTGCACCCTAATGATTCTGGAGATTTTATGTCGATTTACGTGGGTAATCTTTCATATGAGGTAACATCAGAGGACCTCAACGAAGTATTTGCCGAGTACGGTACTGTAAGCCGCGTCCAAGTGCCAGTGGACCGGGAAACAGGCAGGATGCGGGGTTTTGCTTTTGTGGAAATGGCAAGCGAGGCAGAAGAAGCAGCAGCCATCGCAGCTCTAGACGGTGCTGAGTGGATGGGCCGCGACTTGAAAGTCAACAAAGCCAAACCTCGCGAAAACAACAACAACAGACGCTCCTCGGGCGGCGGCGGTGGCTGGGGCGACAACGATCGCTCTTCACGACGCTACTAAGCTTTGACACTGAAAATTTGAGTTTTGGTAGTTGACTGCAGGTGCGAATGCTGCTTTTTTTTCCAGTTGTTCGATCGACCCATCAAATAAAACTCCCAAACCTCTAAATCAGTTTTGCCCCCTCGTTGGAGGGGGCTTTGTTTTTGGCGAAAAATCCCGCGAGGTACATCTGCGGTGCAGTTCCCACTCTAGTGCGTGATTCGATACCCTCTTAACTGCTTTTTTTAAGAGGCAGTCGGGATTTCGCGGTTCGACTCCTGTAAACTATCAAACTAGAATTAAGCAGTAAGAAAAGTTAGAATAACGGCAAAACTGAATATTGCCTAGAACAGCAAAACTATCTTTACCGAAGATTAGTCGAGAAAACCAGCCGAATATCAGCCAATATCTTGATTTTGCCTCAATAAAGATGTCCAAGGTCTACAGCACGGCGGAACTCATTAAAATCCTCGAAGAAGAGCGCCAAGCCTGCTTGCATGGGCGGCGCCTCAATTTGACTGAAACTCCTGCTACAGGCAACCCCGTGATTGACCGCTTTCTCAAATCTGAGGGAGTTCAGAAGTTCACTGCTTATCAAAATTTTAAGGCTGCCGTACACGAATACCAGCGGGAACATCAAGTTTCTGGGATTGTCTGGCGGGAAATCGCGGTTAAAGGCAATACTCTACGCTATCCGGCAGTAGATGACGAATTAATAGCTCTACCGGTTGATTTGATCACGCTGAAGGCAGCTAAGATTGCTATGTTGGAATTCTGGCAGCAGGTAACTGCCGGGATGGATTTGTATTTAAGCATTAACAGCGGGAAGGATTTTCGATCTATCGAGCCGGTTGATGTAGAGGCTATAGCCCAGCGCACAGAATGGGCCAGTCTCTCGAAGTGGGAAAAGTTGGATTTTCTAGAAATTTTGTTACAGTTGGGCTGGGGGAAGCCGGAGGAAGCTTATTACAAGCGGGGATGGCCGACCTCGGGCAGCGAGTACATTCACGCCGTCAAACCCGGACAGCGGCCAATTTGTTAATTAGTCAGTAGTCAGCAGTCAGTAGTCAGTAGTCATAGTGCTCTCCCCGCTCGCGAACGTTATTAGTCAGCAGTCAGTAGTCAGTAGTTACTGATTATTGGGAGATATTCAAAACAAATAACAATTGGCAACTGTCAACTGTCAACTGTCAACTGCCAACTGTCAACTGTCAACTGCCAACTGTCAACTGCCAACTGTCAACTGTCAACTGACATCTGACAAAGCATCAAGCCAAACCACTGATTTGGATCTGTCCAAACCTGCACAGGCATTAAACCACGCTGCGAAAGTTCTTTTTTTACAGTATTGAGATTAAACTTGCGCGATATTTCGCTGCGGATAGTTTCTCCCGCTGCAAATTCAACCGTTAAATTGAGAGAACGCAACTGCACTGTTTGCGTTTTTTTACTTTTTAAGTGCATTTCAATTTGACATTCCTCTTGATTGTAAAAAGCCCAATGATCGAACTGTACTAAGTCAAAATTTCCCTCAAATTTTCGATTTAAATGCCGCAGCATATTCAAGTTAAATGCCGCCGTTACTCCTTGACTGTCATCGTATGCAGGCTCTAAAATATCTTTAGATTTGTCCAAGTCAATTCCCAGCAAAAAATACTCTCCCGGCTGCAATGCACCGACAATTTGCGAGAAGAACAAATCGCATTCTTGAGCGTTGAGATTGCCGAGGGTACTGCCGAGAAAGCAAATCATTCGGGTTGGCAACGGCGACGGTGCAATTTTAGCTAAGGCTAATTCGTAAGTGCTGACAAGTCCGTGAATCTGGAGCGACGGATAATCGGCCAACAGTTGACAAGCGCTGCTTTCTAGGATAGTAGGACTGATGTCGATCGGCAAATAATGCAGGGGATACTCCAGTTGACTGTAAGCATCGAGGAGAATCCGAGTTTTGGTGGAACTGCCGCTGCCGAGTTCGACGATTTCGCAGGGGCCAGTTAAATTGGCGATCGCCCCCGCGCACCCCTGCAAAATCGCCGTCTCAGTCCGTGTCAGGTAGTATTCTGGCAACTGGCAAATCAACTCGAACAGGTTTGAGCCGCGATCGTCGTAGAAATACTTTGGAGGCAGGGATTTGGGGGTTTGAGTCAACCCGCTAACTACATCGCTGCCAGCATTGATTTCTGCCGGTGTCAGTGCCGCAGCGCTCACCAGTCGCTCTAAGTGCAGCCGGTTTTCCTTCGTTAAGGCTGAGTTTGTTGTATCGGACAGTCTTGGGGATTTCATAAAGTAATTTTTAGATGCACATATCGGTATAGCACGCAGTTGCGTTGCCAAATATCGCGCTCAAGTCAGATTTTTCATGCGGCTCTGGATTCTGTATTTTCTCACCGGATGGCGATCCCTCCTCAAATTGAAAATTATAAATTATCAATTGTAAGTCTAAGCCTTACAAAGGCTGATAAAATAGCGGTCAGTTTGTATTGACTATTGAGATTCAAGAAATCACAATGCCATACGTCAACATTCAGATTACGCAAGGTGCTACCAGAGAGCAGAAAGCTCAACTTGTCAAAGAAGTGACTGACTCACTGGTACGCATTCTTGGCAAAAAGCCAGAACATACGCATATCGTCATCCAAGAAATTGCAGAAGAAGACTGGGGATTCTCAGGGCTACTAACAGACGACTGGAAGAAACAGCAAACCTCCACTGATGAAACACCGAAAAAACTTGTTTGATAACTGACAAAATCATCGAGCGCAGCGAAAGCCTGCCAGAATTTGCCGCACTCCTGGATAGTACCAATTGCGAAAACTCGATCGCAGTGCTTGCGGAAAAGTCGCCCAACTCCCCCCTTTCAAAACCCGGTGTTCTCCATCAAAATAAACTTGAGAATAGCCCCTGTAAGGATAACTTTCAAATCCCGGATAGGCGTCAAAGGTTGAAGCAGTCCACTCCCAAACATTGCCCAACATATCGCAGCAGCCGATCGCACTTGCTCCTTTGGGAAAGGCATCAACTGGCGAGGTATTGGCAATATTATTGCCGTGATTGCACAGGCTGCCGTTTGGCGGTTCTTCTCCCCAAGGATAGATGCGATATGTTTGATTTGTGGCATCCCAACTCGCAGCTTTTTCCCATTCTGCTTCCGATGGCAAACGCTTGCCGATAAAGTTGCAATAAGCTTCGGCTTCGTACCAACTGACACCGCAGACTGGATGGTTGTTGAAAGCTGGATTTTCGGACCAGTAAAGCGGTTGATAGACGGCTTCGCCTTGCAGCCATTTCCAGCCGTCCGCTGACCACCAATCAGGGTTTTGATAGCCGCCGGATTCCATGAAATCTCGGTATTGACGGCAAGTGACGGGATAGCGATCGATCGAGTATGCTTCTAAATAACACAGGTGACGCGATCGCTCGTTATCCAAAGCCTCAGCAGCATGGTTTCCCATGTAAAATTCCCCGGCCGGAATTTCAATCGCTGAATTGGGAATTGGACATGGGGCATGGGGCATCTGGAATTGGGCATTGGGCATTAATATTCCTTCTTCCTTCTTCCTTCTTCCTTCTTCCTTCTTCCCTCTTCCTTCTTCCTTCTTCCCTCTTTTTTCTTCCTTCTTCTTGTGCATTTGCAACACGAAAGCAACTGTTTCGCAGTGCTGGCTTTCGTGCTGAATAATAAACCGCCAGAGACGTTCTTGCTTGTCGATCGGCGCTACTTCCAAATAATCTAACACCTTTTTTCTAACCGCGTCCAGATATAATTCAACTTCAGGTAACGTCGGCAGAAAAACCCGTTGTTTTTTCGGCAAAATATCAGCAGCAAACAGTTGGTGATACTGAGGAAAGACAGGTTCCAAGCCAGCACACCGTTGCAACAGCCACAAATCCTCAGTATAAGCAATGTGACCTAAGTGCCAGCCAACTGGACTGAAATCAGGATGAGCTTGACGGCAAAAAGTATCGTAGTCGATGTCTGTAAATAGCTTGAAAGTGCCGCGGCGACACTGCTGCAAATCGCGATAAATTGCCTCTCTACAAGATTGGATAGATTTCGATATCACGCTCTACTCCGGTACTGATAATGCTCTGGACTGGGCACTCGTGCCAATTGCCTGCAAATAAAGGTTCAGAAGCAATGATGACAGAATCCGGGAAATTTAAATCGTCCCGCAGCCAATAGAGGGAAGGAGGGGTTTTTTGGGAAGCAAAGCGAGAGGCAACAAGCTGGTGTCCGTCACTGATAATGATATTAGCTGAAAATTCTACTTGGTGAAAGTTTGCTAGCTCTGCCACAGTTTTCAGCGTGTTTTGCAAAGCAGCTTCTAGAGTCACATTGGCCGCTGTCAATTCATTGACAAACAAACCGAAGATATGCTCTGAATCTGTAGTGCCGTTAATTGATTGATAAATGGTATCGCTAAGTCGATCGCGAATTGGTCTGTAAAGAGTTTGCCGAAAATTCTTCACGAAGCCGTTGTGTACGAACAGCAGGCGATCGTTCTGAAACGGCTGACAGTTGCTCAAATCTACAGCTTGTCCTGAAGTTGCACTGCGAACGTATCCGATCGCGCATCCAGATTCAACGTATCGACTGATACTCGGAAGGTTAATGTCGCTCCAAATTGGCTGTACATTTTTATATGTAAACGGATCAGTATCTAAGTGTGGGTGATACCAACCAATACCAAAACCGTCAGCATTTAGTACGCCAGAAGTCATTTCGCGGGGCTCGTAACTCTGCACAATTAGGGAATGTTCCGGCTTGTACAAAATAGCATCGAGTAAAATCGGCTCCCCGAGGTAGCCAAGCAAACGGCACATAAAATTTTTGCAGCAATGTGATTAGCATTGTAAGTCATTAGCCGAAAAATTGCCCGATCGGGCATCTTCAGCGCTGGCAACAAGGTTTTTTGTTGCCCGCTGCCAGCATCGCAGTACAAACGATACAGTTAAGGTAGAACCCCTGCAGCACAAGGAGACTCTTTAATGTTCCTCGACGAACTCATCCCAATGGCGAAAGAATTGATCGAACAGCCGATCGCCTTCACTGGCGGATTTTTTTCTGGCCTGCTTCGACTCAACCTTCACGAAGATCCCGTTAAAAGCTGGATCGACGAGCAAGCTGGTTCAACTTCCTACACTACTCCCCCAGCCGAACCCACCAACGGTAAAAGCACAGGGCCTCAGTCAATCTCGATCGACTAAGGAAAAGCAGTAACATCCTCCCAACGCCAAACTGATTACAGTTATGGCGTGGGCTTCCAAACTTCACAGTTTGGCTTTTCGCGTTTTTCCCTTACGGGATTTCCACACTTGGCTAGACTTAATTTCTCAGTGCCCGCTAGAAAGTCTGCACTGACACTTTCGATTCCCGTATAGTCTTTCTCAGATAGATAAAGTACAATAACAGCAGTGTGTAAACCAGTTCCAAATATCTTGCTTAGAAAGTTGACCTTAGAAAGTTGACGGAATGCAAACTCTATCGCCTTTCCTAATTATTGATAATTTGTTGTGTTGATAAAACTGAAAATATATTTAAGTTTTGACCATCAATTCTCAGGTTTGTGATAAATCGGACAAAGGGGGCGGCAAGTATATTACTTTCGCCGTTTTTATTAATTACTTTCTTTACTTGTTTTGTCTATTTCTATGACCATTCTCCCTCGCTACCAAAGCATTTTTCCCTATTTGTGGTTGGTTTTAGGAGCATAATAGCCTCAAATGTATTGTATCCTTTTACGTCTTCAAATCACTTATATTATAACTTTATTGATTGTTATATAAAGTGGTTGTGAAAAATATTTTCACAGGTTTCTTCCTTTGATTTTTACCCCTTGAACTTTTTTGGGAAATAGTTAAGAATGAAGTTATTCAAGAGTTGAATTCTTTTTATTTGCCTTCATCGCTAAAATTAGCAGTTTTTCTGCCTTAATTTTGCACGATCGCATAAATTAGCTCGCTGAGCAATAGTTTTGGTTTTAGGAGTCGGTTTAAGTAATTTTTTGGACAAAACTGAGAACTCCCAAAAAACAGTTAGGTATGAATTTTTGTGAGATTGCTTCCGTAATGATAAACATCGATAATTTCTTGTCTAAAATCAAGATAATCAGCTTTCATTGCTAGTAATGTATGATGTTTTCAATGCTTGGCAAACAAACGTGCTGTGAGTGGAGGGGGCGTCTCCTCTACTTAGGGTGATGCTGTGACTCTTGAGCGAATTATAATTCATTTATCTTATATTTTATATTTTACCGTTATGAATGAGTCAACAATATGATACCTAATCTGCCTCACAAAGGCTTTATCTCTGAACTCTAAACTTAATTATAATCTTACCACTTTTTATAATTGGCGTGGGCAGGCTTGGTTTGTGTAAAGCCAGGTTTTAAGCTGTAGACTAAAGGGGTTTATAAAAATGAATTCAGCATGATGACAACCAAAAAGCTACCGTAACTGCGTCGTCACCCCAAATCGATAGCGACTTTCAGGATCGCGAGTTACCGCTCAATTAATTACTAATTTTAAAAGGTAAAATCTCAAAGCTAAAATCTTAATAGGTACTTGATCTACTGGAGAAAAGCTATAATATACAAGATATGTTGAGGATGACAGCGAGGATAACTGTAGTAGAAGGAAGCAGAAATAGTATGTTGAGAAAAATGAATTTACAAACCAGACTGATCGGCGCCTTTCTGATTATGGGACTTTTAGTATTTTTAGTTGCTTGGGTAGGATGGAACTCAACATCTAATCTCAGTCAACACATAGGTACTATAGGTAAAAATAATTTACCGAGTATTGAAGGATTATTTAAAATTAACGAGGGACAAACCCAAATTGAGTCATCCGAGAGAGCGCTAATTAATTCTGCCCTCAGTCAAGCACAAAGGCAAGATGCCTTAAACAGAATGGACAAGGCTTGGCAGCAGATTCAAGATGGGTTTAAAGCATACGAAGCCACTCCACGTACCGCAGATGAAAACGCACTATATCAACAAATGCTTAAGTATTGGGAGAAGTGGAAGCAGGAAGATCAAGAACTCCTGCGAATTAATCAAGAATTTGAGAAATTGGGAATTTTGAATCCTTTGGGCTTGCAGCTAAACCTAATTAATCAAGGTAAAAGTAATTCGCCCGAAATGGCAAGAGCCAAGACAGCTAGTAACCTTTTGAATGAACTCAGTCAGCAATCTAAGGTAATTCGCATTGAATATATAAAGGCAGAACAAGCGATTTTAGCAGTAATTGAATCCAACCGAAAGCAAGCAGATGATGCTTATAAAACCGCACAAAATGATAGTAGTGATACTCAAGTAGCTGTATTATTGGGTATGACAGTTGGACCGCTAACAGCGATTATTTTAGGAATAGCTTTAAGCATAGCGATCGCCAAACCTTTAGATAATGCCCTGAAAGGTATTATTAATATGATTGTCAGTTCTTCTACCGAGATCGCTGCGACAATAGAGCAACAGGAACGTATTGCTGTACAACAAGCTGCTTCTGTTAATCAAACAACTACCACCATGGATGAATTGGGCGCATCATCGAGGCAATCAGCTATGCAAGCCGAGTCAGCTCTTGAGAATGCCAGTAATGTCTTAAACTTGGCCGCAGAAGGCAGTAAAGTAGTGCATAAAACCCAGCAGGGAATGTTGAGTTTGACTGAAAAAGTCGGAGCGATCGCCGATCAAGTTTTACATTTGAGCCAGCAAACCAATCAGATTGCTAATATTACCAATTTAGTCAGCGATTTGGCTAATCAAACTAATATGCTGGCAATTAACGCTACAGTGGAAGCAGTACGCAGCGGAGAACAAGGAAAAGGGTTTGGGGTGGTAGCGACGGAAATTCGCAGACTGGCCGATCAAAGCAAAAAATCGTCGGATCAGATTAATGATTTAATAAACGGTATTAAGAATTCCATTAATAAAACAGTGATGGTAACAGATGAGGGCAAGAAAACTTTAGATAATAGCCTAAAATTGACTGAAGGTACGGCGGATAATTTTAACAATGTTGCTAATGCTATTAACAGTGTAGTTGTGAGCAGTCAGCAAATTTATCTGAATACCAAACAGCAGGCGATCGCTATTGAGCAAGTGGTAGATGCGATGAATGTTCTGAGTAAAGGAGCAACGGAAACAGCCAGCGGTATTACCCAAAGTCGAATCGGCACTCAAACACTTAACAAAGCTGCTTTAAATCTCACATCCTTAGTTTAAATGAGAAAAGTAATAGACTAAACTGGGGATTAAAGAGATGGAGAAAAAATCTTCCCAATTCCTCATTTCCAATTTGCAATTCCCAATTTTGCCCAAGGATTGAAGGTGACATCTCCCCGTTTAGAAAGGGGTGGGCAGATGTGAAGTACGTTTGCTCAAAGGCCTGTCTAGATGTGTATAGCAATTCTCAAGTTAATGAGGTACAGATTTAAATTTTAGATTAAAGAATGGAAGAAGTGGGGAATTGGTAATTAACTGCCAAGTACCTCACGAAAGTTGAAAACCGCTATATCCAAGATCGCGATCCAGAGCAGCCTAATATCTTATACCTTGTTACTCGCTTTATTTCCGAAGATGCTTGGCGATGCGTCGCCCACCTATCACTGATCTGATTAAAATCAAGTATTGTTCAGGGGTGGAATTCCTCGCCGCCCCAAAACTCATATCCGGACTCGCCATGCGGATGAGTGAGGATATGAGTTTTGATTAAGCTAACTATTGCAGCCAGTACCAAGAGTTGGTCAGTGCGGCAAACCCTTTTAGTCAGAGTCGATCGCCCAGTTGTATGCCAGATAGCACTTGACAGTTAAATTAAAAGGTTATTATGTATAGCACAACAAGTTCAGTTCGATCGACATGACTATCTATATTGGAAATCTGTCTTACCGCGCCACCGAAGAAGACCTGAAAGCAGTATTTGCAGAATACGGCACAGTCAAGCGAGTTGTCTTGCCTACCGACAGGGAAACCGGTCGGATGCGCGGTTTTGCATTTGTTGAGATGATGGAGGATGCCCAAGAAGACGCTGCAATTGCCGAATTAGACGGTGCAGAGTGGATGGGACGCCCCTTGCGAGTGAACAAAGCTAAACCGAAAGAAGAGGGAAATCGAGGCGCAGGTATCAAGAGAAACGACGGATATTAGTCCGCGATGCGGCGGTTGACATCCTCTCGAAACCCACCTGATGCACCAGTGCGCCAGTAGCGCCGAATTGCAAACAGCAGTTGATTTTGGGGATGAAATGTCAAATCCGCTGCACAAAAATATCGCTTCTTTATGGGCTGCACTTGATTCCTAACTTTTTGAGAAAGACAGAATTTATGCACGCTAGTCTAGAAACCCGATTTCTGCCGCGATACCTCGCTGGTAAAAGCAAAATTTATCAGGAGAAACCGGGTTGATGAGCGTTAGTCTTAGAAAGAGTAAACCCGCCCTTTTTCATCAATATAAACTGACCGGTCTTGCCTAGTGCGGGGGTCTGATCTGGTGATGCGAATCGTCACAATGTTTGTCTGCGAGTCAACGTTATAGTCGTATTTCAAAGTTGCGCTTCCTCCTGTGGCATTAATCGGAATATTGGCAATATCGCCGGTGCGATTGCTGATCCGAACAATGATGTTTTTGCTGGCTCCGACGGGCAAGGATGACAAGCTGGCACCTGATGGACCGTATTCTAAGTTTAATCCCGTTTCATTTAACAGTCTGAGGGTAATGTTGCGAGTATTGTCAACCTGCGCTTGAGGTTGCCAGAATCCGGGTTTGGTGCCACCGTCAGTTGCAGGTTGAGATAATGCTGGATAGGGATGCAGAAAGCCCAGGGCGGCAAGTATTGCTGCGGTTGCAATAATTTTTGATTTCACTGTTGGTACCTCCGGGTCAAGAGTTGGTGATATTTCTATCCTAGCTTTAAAATCGGATGTTAGTGGAAGGAAGAAGGAAGAAGGAAGAGGGAAGAAGGAAGAAGGAAGAAGGAAGAAGCAATAAAAGGAATCAAAGCAGGGGTTTGAGAAAGTAAGAATTTCCTAACCGTCAGGGCGGTTGCTATATCTACTCAGAAACCGGGTTTCTGTAGTTGTTAATATTCCTGGACGCACGGGTTGTCTAGAAATCCGATTTCTGAGCGGGTGGCTGCTTGCCAAAGCTATGATTTAGATTAGAAATCGAATTTTTGGGGTCAAGTGAGTCCGGGAGTGGTTAATTGTTAATTATCGATCGAGCGAGTTCTAGGAGTAGGCGCTGTTCGGCGCGGACGATCGCCCTACAAGTTTGTTCTACAGCATCGACATTGACCGAAATAGACGAAATTCCCCATCGCACGAAGGATTCCACTGTTTCGGGATACAATGCGGGAGCGTCGCCGCAGATTGAGCAAGGAATGCCGGCGGCCCGGGCCTGTTTGATTAATTGTTCGATCGCCCTCATCACTGCTCGATCGCGCCCGTTGAAAGCACCTGCTACCTGGTCGGAGTGGCGGTTAATACCTAACAGCAATTGGGTTAAATCGTTGGTGCCGATGGAAATTCCTTGAACTCCTGCTTTTACGTAATCTGGCAATAAAAATAACACCGAAGGAACTTCCGCCATAATCCACATCTGAAACTCGGTTGAGCGGTTTTTCCAAACAGTTTCTAAGCGCTGGCGGCAGTAGATAAACTCGTCAACTGAGCGCACAAAAGGCAAAATTAAATTAACATTCGTATGGCCTGACTCGCCGACTTTTTGAAGTACGCAGAGTTCCCAATCAAATAATTCCGGTTCAAAGGTATAACTGAAACTGCCGTGGGCGCCGGACTCCCGTAAATCGAGAGAGCGATAAAATATTGGCCGCGGCGAAACGGCAGCAGCAAATAAGCTGAGGCAATCCGCCATGCGATCGACAAATTCCGATTGGCGGCCGTCTTGCAGCCAAACTTTGGGGTTTTGACAGTCCAAAGCTTCTAATGCCATTAATTCCGATCGCAGCAATCCGATGCCGTCTATTGGCAGATTTTTGAGGCGGTCGATCGAACTTGTTTGGCTGACATTAACTAGCAGTTGAGTCGCCGTTGGTGGGCCCCAAACATATTGAGTAGACTCAGATTGTCGAGATTTAGGCGCGGAATTGGACGATCGATCGGAGATAGAAGATTGGTGCTTGGCTATTGACATTTTGGCTGCTGTACTGTAGATATTTGTCTTTTTTGCTGTGTCCCGAAGTCGGCCGCTGTCTCCTGTCTCGATCGCATCGTGTTGGGCGAGGGCAAAAACTTCTCCGCTATCGCCGTCTACCAAAACCGAATCGCCCGAGGCGATCGCCCGAGTGGCCCCGGCCACTCCCACAACGGCGGGAATCCCCAATTCTCTCGCTAAAATGGCGCCATGGCCTGTCATACCTCCTTGTTCCGCAACCACCCCAGCAGCAACCTTCAGCCAAGGCAGCCAATTCGGCTCGATTGTCCGGGCTACCAAAATGCCTCCGGCTAAGAATTCCGCGTTTTCTGGGTGGGAATTAGTCATAACTTGGGCAATTGCTTCGGCTTTTCCTGATGCTGCTGCCACACCTCTGAGTATGGCAGGAGTTCGGGCTGGGGCGATCGAGTTTGGCTGCGGGAGGGCGATCGAGTTTTCCTCTAGTGGCGCGACTTTTTCCGCTTTCACAAGACGAACTTGAGTGAAATAAAACTGCGGTTCGCTGCAGTTGGCTGTCTGGTTTAGCGTCCACTCCAAAATTACATCCGAGTCAAATTCTGCGATCGCTTTTTTACTCAATTCAATGATTTTTTGCAGTTGCGCTTCCTCTAAAACGTATTCTGTTTGTGCTTCCTCTCCCAGCGCTAAAACTTGCACGCAACAATCAGCAAAATCAGGAATTATAAATGGAGAATCAGAAATTGGGAAAGCAGCAAACTTGCCCAGCAGCAGTTTTTTTTTCGGTTCACCATCGCCGACTTTGAGATTGTAGGCTAATGTTTTGTAACCGATCCGCTGGAATTTAACCGCCCTTGTTTCCGGCTGCACTTGATAGTAATCGGGGATGGTTTCTCCCCTAGCGAGGGACAATCCCAAACCGCTGGTGGCTTGGATTTCCCACTGTGCGCCCGCCTTTGCTTTCACATCGCCTGCGGCGATCGCTTCTTGAAGTGGCTGCACCAAAACTGCGGGATTGATTTGCTGTACCCGCAGGCCGCACCGCTGCCAGTAAAATAGACTTCGGGCTCTGAACATTTCTGCCCAAGCTCGTTGGAGTCCTGCCCCAATGGCTTCGGGTTCTGCCCGTACTGCCTGAGATTCCAGAATGCCGAATGTTTTCGGGTTCCAGGAAGTCAGGGAAGGGCGAAAAATTAAGGCTGTGGAGTTTAAGTTTGACTTGGAGTTGAGTTGACTAACAGCAGACTCTAGGGTGGAGAGCAGTGAATCTGGCAGTTTGCTGGCGAGGATTTGGTGGCGGATGCTGCGGGCGATCGATTGCAGTTGTCTGGGTTCATCGACATTCAAGTGCAGGGAAGAGTGTGGCCAGTCAGCAAACAGCGGTTCTAGGCACTCGATCGACTCTAAAAACTGCCAGAATGTGGTAGCCGGCACGACAAAACCCGGTACAACAGGATGATTTTTCTGGAGCAAACAGCTCAAGTAAAATGCTTTTTCTCCCACTGTATCTCGGTCTGAAGGTTGAATTTTGTCTAACCAGTAGAGGTTTTTCACGCTGCGAGCCTGTTCGTGGAAACTGATTGAAGTTGAAAGTTTTTCCCATTAATCACTTACGACAATTTTAGGATGAACAAGCGACAATGGACGGGATTAGTCAAATCTTTTCTCAATCTATTTCTTAAGTCTAACTGTCCTCTTTGTCAGCGACCGGCCGCCGGAGAGTTTTGTTTGTACTGTCACAAGCAACTTCAGCGATGTCAGTTAAGCGATTCCGGTAGATTTTGGAATTCTGAGCAGCGTGTTTTTGTGTGGGGTGAGTATGGCGGGGCTCTCAAACGCGCGATCGCAGCTTTGAAATATGACGGCAATCCGCAATTAGCCAAACCTCTAGGCGGCTGGCTGGCAGAAGCTTGGCTGAGTTTTCCGGAATTAGCTATAGACAATCTAACAGTTGTACCGATTCCCATGCACAAAGAAAAGGTCAAGGAGCGCGGTTTTAACCAAGCAGAACTGTTGGCTGAAAGTTTTTGCGAGCTGACTGGTTTGCCTTTGCAGCGGCACGGTTTGGAGCGGGTGAAAAATACTCAGGCTTTATTCGCTCTGACGCCACAGCAGCGCCAAGCGGAAATGAAAAATGCTTTAAGTTTGGGGAAAGATTTTCGTCGCCGCCTTCCGCGCGATCGAGTGCTGTTAGTTGATGATATTTACACTAGCGGTACTACGGTTAAGTCGGCAATTCAAATATTGAAACTGTCGGGAATTTCGGTTTACGGAACTGTGGCACTGGCAACTCCGAATAAGAGCGATCGGTAAGTTGTGACTGGCTTTAATTTTAAACAGGTTTGTAGTGAAGAAATGATATTGATCGGGATTTGCTAATAAGATTTTTTGGGAAAACGAACCGCGAAGACGCTAAGGACACGAAAAAAGAGAAGGGAGAGAGTTTAGGCTGGAAGCGGGAATTGGTTGCTGATGTTCCAACGGCTGCCGTCGTGAAGCAGTAAAGTTAATGCCGAAGCGGTAAACTCAAAGTGGAGCGATCGCCCTGCAAATTCCAACCAAGCCGTTTGAAAATTCTCTTTAGTTAAATCGCGAAAGGCTACTGTCATGTGTGGTACAAAGGGGCGAGTCTGAGAAACTCGATCGACTATTCCCAAATTTGCCTCCAAATAACTCATCAAATCTTTGTGAATCTCCAGCAATTCGGGCGATTTGACAACATCAACGTAAATGACGCGGGGCGCGAAAGCAGCAAAACCGGACAGAGTAACGGGAATGGGCAGCCGATTTGCAGAAAACTGGTTCAAACTTTCCTCTAATTTGGGAACATCCTCCGCTAACGAGTGAAAAGGAGGTTGCAGCGTGATGTGCGGCGGCGAATTCAAAGCACCGCGGCTGTTGTAGTGTTCCGCAAAATACTGTTGAATCTCAGTAATGTGCTGTTCAATATCGGGAGGCGGCACTAGGGCAATAAAAAATCGCTGTTTTGACTGGTTCATCGGATAACATCGCAGTTAAGAAAGGATGGTGCAAAATGGAATAGAGAGCATTTGCCCTAGATCCCATTGGTGATCACCCATTCCCAATCTAAAATATAAAATCTAAAATCCCAAATAAAAATGCCTTGGTTTGTCAAAATTGAGCAAGGAATTGTCGAAAAGCCTGTCTTTGACCAATACGTGCCAGCTCACAGAGCTTATGTCCGAGAGTTGATTTCTAAAGGACACCGAGCGAAAACTGGCTACTGGGGGCGGCGGGGCGGCGGTATGTTGCTGTTTGAGGCGGGTTCGATGGATGAGGCGAAGGCGATCGTCGCTGAAGACCCGCTGGTGAAGAACGGTTGCGTTATTTATGAAATTTATCACTGGTGTGTGGTTGAAGAATAAATAACTGTGTTATACTCATTTATGAACTGGACCCACGCGATTCCAACGCCCAAATCTTGTCAGGACCGGAAGGTAGCAGCAACACGGGATGCTTGTAATAGGCGTGGTCTCCGGTTCACCCAGTTTTATGAGGTGTAGCTCCTATGCCTGGTTTCGGAGATATTTTACAAAAAGCAGTTTACCTTGGTGTCGGGCTAGCTTCCTACGCTGGTGAAAAAGCTGGCAGCAAGTTAACTGAATTACGCACTGAAGCCCAAAAGCTGGCAGACGAATTGGTGAAGCGGGGCGAGATGTCCACGGAAGAAGCTCGCCGCTTTGTTGATGACATGGTGCAACAGGCTCAGCAGCAGCCTCCCGTAGCATCGGCTGGGAACGAAAAACCCGCTGAACCTCGGCGGATTGAAATTATTTCTGAGGAAGAAGATGTCTCGGCAAAAGATGCTAAAGAGACAGGCGGCGTAGACAAGCTCCGCGAACAGGTGCAGAATTTACAAGAGGAATTGCGGCGGTTGAAGCGGGATTAAGCAGGAAAAAGCTCGCTCAGCAAAGCATGAAGGGAACTCAGGATAATACTCTTGAGTTCCCTTTTTGAATATCTCTCCTGTCAGATGTGGACGGATATCAGGCAATAGGTAATAGAATTGAAAGTAGGTGCGATCGCTTCGCATGAGGCTGGCTGCACTTGTCTGTAAAATATTTTGTAATAGCCAACTGTCAAATTCATGGAAGATTGGTCTAAAGATTTTTTTGGAGCAATGGAAAATGCTGTTTCTGAAGTAGAGCATTTTTTCAGCGACATCAGCGAAGAGTTTGTCGAAATGCTGGACGTTTTGGCAAAAATGTCGGAAGAGTTTACTGAACAAGTACAAAATAATCTGATTAACGACATTGACGGTTATTTCAATGAATTTGACGGTTTATTTAATGAATTTATCGAACCGATAATTGAAATTTGCCGCGACTTCGACCCGCAATTTGATGAGATAGATTTGTCGATGGTGACTTATGTAGACCCTTCGCCGACGCAGCAGCCGGCTTGTCGCGGTTGCCGCAACTATCACGGTCAAGTTTACGGGGGAAATTTGTTGGTTTGTGCGATGCACCCTACTGGTGTGGAATCCGAAAGTTGTGCTGATTGGGAAACAGACGGCGATGCAGATTTTTGATGGCCCAGTTGAGTTGTTGAGGGGTTAATGGCTTATGGTAACGTCAATTCAGCCTCCGTCAAAGATTTCTCTGGAAGAGTTTCTGCTATTGCCAGAGACTAAGCCGGCTAGCGAGTATGTTGACGGTCAAATTTATCAAAAAGCTATGCCCCAAGGAAAACACAGCACGTTACAATTCGAGTTTCCATCTGTTATTAATCGAGTTGGCAAACCGCAGAAGTTAGCTTATGCGTTTCCAGAATTGCGCTGCTCTTTTGATGGAAGTTCTATTGTTCCAGACATAGCAGTGTTCGAGTGGCCGCGCATTCCTCTGAATTCTCAGGGAAAGATTGAAAATAGGTTTGAAATTGCGCCGGATTGGACAATTGAGATTTTATCGCCGGAGCAAAGTTCAACTCGCGTAATTAATAAGATTCTGTTTTGCCTCAAGAATCATACTAAATTAGGTTGGCTGATTGACCCGGAAGAAGAATTGGTAATTGTTTTTAAACCGCAGCAGGAACCTGAGATTAAAGAGAATGAAGATCTTTTACCTGTGCTCGATGTGCTGTCGGATTTGCAACTGTCGGCGGATGATTTGTTTGGGCTGTTAAGTTTCGATCGCCAGTGAGTTAAAGTTGAGTATAGGGAATTTTGCATCTAACGGCATTTAAAGGTGAATCGCTCAACGGCTAATAGTTCGCAATTTGGATTTCCGAAAATGCCGCCATCGCTGCAATTGCGACAGTATCAGCGAGTGGCGGTTGCTAATTGGTTTGCGAATCAGGGGCGCGGTACGCTGAAAATGGCGACGGGTAGCGGGAAGACGATTACTGCACTGGCGATCGCCACTGAATTATACAACAAAATTAACCTGCAAGTTCTGCTCGTAATTTGCCCTTACTGCCACCTGGTGAATCAGTGGGCGCGCGAATCGGAGAAATTTGGTTTAAAACCTATTTTGGCTTTTGATAGCGCCCGCAGTTGGCAAAACAAGCTGGCTGCGGGTTTGTATGAAGTGCGATCAGGCGAGCGAGCATTTCTCACAATCATCACTACCAATGCTACCTTAATGGGAGATAGCTTGCGATCGCAACTGCGCTATTTCCCAGAAAAAACCCTGATTATTGGAGACGAAGTTCACAACTTAGGCGCGCCCCGTTTAGGAGAAAGTTTGCCGCGCAATATTGGACTGCGACTCGCCCTTTCCGCCACCCCAGAAAGGCATTTCGACGAACAAGGAACCGAAGCGATTTTAGATTATTTCGGCCCTGTTTTGCAGCCGGAACTCACCTTAGCCGACGCCATCCGCCAAAAAGCATTAGTACATTATTTATACTATCCAATTTTAGTAGAATTGACAGAAGCCGAAACCCGCAAGTATTCCCGCTTAACTCAAAAAATTGGCTGGGCGCTTTGGGGCGATGAAAAAGTAGAAGAAAATGATGCTTTAACAACTTTATTAATGCAGCGAGCCCGGTTGATTGGGGCTGCAGCTAATAAATTAACAGCTTTGCGAGAATTAATGATTCACCGTCTCGACACAGCCCACACTTTATTTTACTGCGGCGACGGTGCGATCGAAGGAGGTGCGCGCCGAAATAATAACCGCCAACTAACAGAAACCGCGAAGTTATTGGGTTCAGAATTAGGCTACCGAGTTAACACTTATACTGCAGCAACTCCTTTAGCAGAAAGAGAACGATTGCGCCAGCAATTTGAGAGTGGAGAATTGCAAGGTTTGGTAGCGATTCGGTGTTTGGATGAAGGCGTTGATATTCCAGCAATTCGCAATGCTGTAATTTTAGCAAGCAGCAGCAATCCGCGCCAGTTTATTCAGCGCCGAGGACGCATTTTGCGGCCGCATCCGGGGAAGGAAAGGGCAACTTTATTTGACATGATAGTTTTGCCTCCAGATTTGGGTCGTGAAACCTTAGAAGTCGAGCGCAATTTGCTGCGAAAAGAGTTGAAGCGGTTCTTGGAATTTGCCGATTTAGCCGACAATGCTGGGGAAGCTAGAGTGAAATTGCTGCAACTTCAGAAGCGTTACGGGCTATTAGACATTTGACATTTATTAAGGTTCGGTTTATGTTTGAGAATAGAGAATTATTTGATCGCAGTTTGAGTTTCTAGCTTTTAATATTTGAAAAAAAATGACTGAAAATCTGCATGAAAATCTGATTATGGCATTTAGATATGAAGATAGTGCGATCGCATCCGTACCGACAACCATTTTAGCAGAAAAGCGTTCTTCTTATCAAACTCATCACGAATTCAGCGACGTACAGCAACCTATTACTAGCGCGCCGCCAGAAGTCAGACAAATTATTGAGCGGGTATTGGAACTTGAAAAAGATAAGTTGTACATGAGAGCTCCCCGCCACATTAACGATGACATTTTAAAAATCATTAAGGAAGCAATTGTATGAAGTTAATCTCAATTACTCTGTGCAACTTTCGTCAATTTTACGGCAAAAGTCCTGAAATTAAACTAGCTTGGGGTCGGCAAAATATTACAGTAATTCACGGTAATAACGGCGCTGGAAAAACTGCCTTGATGAATGCTTTTACGTGGGTACTTTACGGAGAATTTAGCGCAGCTTTTGCGGCAGAAGAACAATTAGTAAACAAGCGCGCTCTGGCTGAGGCGGAAATGGGAAAAGCCGTAGGTTGTTGGGCGGAGATTGTGTTTGAACACGACAGCATGCGCTATCAAGCAAAACGCATCTGTCGTGCTTATAAAAGTGAAAATACTGTAGAACATGGCAAGGCTGAATTGTTTCTGACTGTAGCAAAAGATAACGGTCTCTGGCTGAAGCCGGATCAGCATCCCGATGATATTATCGGGCGGATTTTGCCGGAAAGTTTACATAAATATTTCTTTTTTGACGGGGAGCGAATCGAGCAAATTGTCCGCTATGACAAGAAGGCAGAAATTGCGGAAGCTACTAAGGAGTTGCTGGGGGTGGAAGTCTTGAATCGATCGATCCGGCATTTACTAGAAGCAAAAAAATCTCTAGAGACAGATTTAAATATAATTGGGAATGCTGAAACGAAGAAACTTTTAAAAGATAAGCAAAAAATTGAGCAAGAAGCTGAGAAACTTGCAAGCAGACAAGTAGAAATCGAGCGGGAATTGGCAAACCAAGGAGAGTTAAAAAAAGCAGTTAATGGTAATTTTTTGGAACTCAGCGGTGCTGCCGATTTGCAAAAATTGCGAGACGAATTGGAAATGCAGAAAATTTTATTGAAGCAACAAATTGTCCAGGCTACAGATGCTCTAAAACGAGCAATTTCTGTGCGTGGTTACGCGGTTTTTCTGTCAGATGCGGTGGCTGAATTTGAAGTAATAGTAGGGGGCTTACGAGAAGGTGGCTCGTTGCTTTCGGGGATTCAGCGGCCGTTTTTGGAAGAGTTATTAGCGCAGCAGCGGTGTATCTGCGGGGCGGAATTAGTGGAGGGTTCTGAATCTCGCCAACAGGTTAGCGGTTGGATGGATAAAGCAGGAATTGGGGATGTGGAAGAAACAACTATTCGGATTAGCGATCGCGTCAATGAAATTGATAGGCAAGTGGCTGGTTTTTGGGAGGAAATTGACCGACAACAAGCCAATATCAGCCGTGACAGAACCGAACTTTCTCGGGTGGAAAATCAGCTAGACGATATTCACAACAAGCTGCGAAATTTTCCTGACGGCGATGTCAGCCGCTTGCAAAAGCGCTTGGATGAAATTGAGGCAAAAATTGGCGATTTGCACCGGGAAACAGGCTCTAACCAGCAGCAGATTGAGAGTTTGAAGGCGTCGATCGCGAATCTGGACAAGCAAATCGACAAGCAGCAACTGAATGAGCAAAGGCAAGTATTAGCCCAGCGCCGGATTGCTGCGACTCAGGATGCGATCGATCGCCTAACTGAAGTGCGATCGCGCTTAGAAAAACAGTTTTGTTCTCAGTTGGAAAAGCGGGTGCAAGATATTTTCAGTCAAATTTCTTTTACTCCTTACATCCCCAAGTTGAGCGATAAATACGAACTGACGCTAGTAGAAAATACGTCGGGTAAAGAATCTTTGGTTGCCGCTTCTACGGGAGAAAATCAAATTCTCAGTTTGTCGTTTATCGGGGGAATTATTGAGGGCGTGCGTGAGTGGAGTCAAAAAAATACTTTGATGGGCCCGGATAGCAGTACGTTTCCAATTGTGATGGATTCTCCCTTTGGCAGTTTGGACGAGATTTATCGCAAGCAAATTGCCAATAAACTACCGAAGTTGGCGAATCAATTGGTAGTTTTGGTAACAAAAACTCAGTGGCGTGGAGAAGTTGCTCAAGAGATGGAAAGCTTCATCGGCAGGGAATACGTGCTGGTGTACAATTCTCCGAAAGCTGATTGTGAAGAAGATGCGATCGAACTGGGCGGGACGCGCTATCCTTTAGTTAAGCGCAGTCCAAATGAGTTTGAATATACAGAAATTGTAGAGGTGGATTATGGCTTCTAATTCGGCAATTACGCAGGTTTTGGAAACGGATATTTGGGTGAAGGCGACGTGGGAAGAGTTTCTGAATTTTGCTGAGAATTCAGCATGGGAAAAGGGCAAGTTTTATTACTATCAAGAACGCATGAGAGTAGAAATGTCACCAGTAGGGCCATTGCACGGGCGTCAAAATTCAATTGTGGCCTGTGTAGTTATTCTGTTTGCAACATTCAGAAATATCCGAGTAGTTCAGTTTACTAACACCAGTTTTCGCAAAGCAGGGATCGGCGAGTTTCAACCTGATTTAGCTTACTACATTGGTTCAGATTTGAGAGTTCCTCCTAATGACAGCAATTCACCTGTTGATTTGGATGAATACGATCCGCCTAATTTGGTAATAGAAATTGGTGCATCTTCTTTTAACGATGATTTAGGCAGTAAGCGGTTGCTTTACGAAAATGCAGGAATTAGTGAATATTGGGTTGAACGTGCACACACGCGGGAGGTTTTTGCGTTTGCGATTAATAACGGATGTAGCGGGAGAATTCAAGAGTCGCGGGTTTTGCCTGGGCTGGAAATCCGGTTAGTTGAGGAAGCTTTGAACCGCAGTCAAACCCAAGATGATGGGGAAATTAATCGCTGGTTGATTCAAACTTTTAGTCAAGGTTGAAGGGAGTTGGACGTGGAAAAAGAGTATCATAAGTTGGTGCGCGATCGCATTCCTGAAATTATTCGCCAAAGTGGGAACGAATGCGAGGTTGTAATTTTGTCGGATGCAGAATACCGTCAAGCTTTGCTGCGGAAATTAATTGAAGAAGCAGGGGAAGCGGCGGAGGCTGATGAGGAAGATTTGGTGGCGGAATTGGCGGATTTGTATGAAGTAATAGATGCGGTGATGGCGAGTTTTGGCATTTCGGCCGATCGACTTTTGGCCGAACAAACGAAGCGGCGGGAAGCCAGAGGAGGTTTTGCACAAAAAATTATGTTGTTGCGGACATTCTGAAAATTATCTGCCTTAATCTGTGTTTATCTGCCTCTAATCTGCGGTTACTCTATCAATCAAATTACTCAGTTAAAAATCACATATTAATCCCAATGGCTGCTAACAAAATTAGAATTGCTAAAGATAAAGCCGATTTAGTCAAATCCTTAACTTTATCGGATAACAACTCCGCGCCATTTCAGACTTACGCCGATGTCATCGCGTTTGCCGCAGCGTTGGGAAATCAGCGGAAAAAACGATCGCCCTTGGGAGAAATTTCTAAACGAGAACCGGGGGCAATAGATGTTGATATCTTTGTATCCAGGGGTTACGATATGGCGATTAAATTAATTGCGATCGCCGAAACTAAAAATCCTCAAATTCTCTCCCATCTCGACGAAAAATTGGAAGCACAACGCTTGCAAATTTTTGAAGAATATGCTAATGGTGGACTGGAAATTTTGCGCGAAGAGTTGCGGGGCGCGGCGGATTATACCGATCGCCTTTTGTTGGTTTTGATTTCAGAAAGAGACAACCAACATCGGTCAAATGAAGAATTCGATTTAAGCAAGTTTTTATTTTAATAGGTTCCCAATGATGCACATCCCAAAAGATATAATCAAGAGATGCTTAAAGCAAGCTGCAAAATTTCTTGCTTACAGTTACTCAGCATTTATTATCTGCTATTTGCTTCTCAAACTAATCTTTTGGGATCAAATAGGAATTATTGCCTTAGTTAGCACTTTTAGCCCCTTAATTTTCTTACCTACTTTCCTGCTTACCATCATCGCATTGTTAATTATAAAAAAAAGATGGTTCACTATTATTTCTGCGATCGCCTGCATTCTCCTAATAAGTTGGCTGCACGTCAAATACTTTTCTCCCGCACCTATCAACATCACAGATTCGCAGCCCAGCATCAAAATTTTATCCCATAACCTCAGTTGGCATAAAACTCAGTCACCTACTTTATTTAAACTGATTCAGAAGCAAAAACCCGATATTATATTTTTACAAGAAATCGTTAGGAAACATACCGAAAGAGCTTTCACCTGGTTAAAAGCAGACTACCCCTATCAAATTGGCACTCCCCCTGTAGGAATTCTCAGTAAATATCCAATTGTATCTAGCGAAATACTGCACTTAGCCGGCCATCCAGAAACGCAGCAGCGGGCCATTATTAAATTTAACGAACAAGAAGTAGTGATTTATAATATGCAAGCTACCGGGCCGTGGTTGAAACTCTCTAAAAAATGGCGTTTTCTCAAAGTTCCAGTTTACAAATATGACAAACGATCGCCTGAAATTCAAGATTTAGTGCAGCGAGTTGAGCGAGAAACTCTGCCAGTAATTGTCGCGGGCGATTTTAATATGACCGACGAAACTCAAGACTATGACAGGGTGCAGAAAGTCATGCAAGATTCTTTCCGAAAATCTGGATTGGGGTTTGGTTTTACCTGGCCTCACGGTTGGGAACTTAAATTCTTGGTAAAAAGGTCGAATTGGAGATTAAATTATCCCGTTTTCCGGATTGATTATATTTGGTATTCCAAGCATTGGGCTGCTAAATCTAGTTCGGTTTTGAAGGCCACGGAGTCCGATCATTTGCCTGTAGGAGCAGAACTTATTTTGTTAAAGGAAGCCAGATTGTGAGAAGTTTTATAGTCAATACCAGTCTGCGATTGCGAGTTCCGAAACTCTAGAAAATTCGTTGACATTGTGGGTGACGAGAGTCGCTTGGAGGGCTACGGCTGTCCCTGCAATCAAAACATCGATCGGACCGATGGGAGTACCTTGTTGCTCCAACTGGGCGCGAATGGTAGCAGCCGCAAGAGCAGCATCGCGATCGAAAGGAATAACGTTAACTCTGCTCAAAAATTGCTGAAGTTGTTGGGTGTGTTTTGCCGGCGAATTTGATTTAGCAATGCCGACTTGCAACTCAAAAAGGACGATCGTAGAAACGACTATTTCCTGGGGAGAAACATTAGCAAGATTTTGAGCAACTTCTCCTTGACCTTTGAAATAATAGATCAAAGTGTTGGTATCCAAAACGTACATTTACAGACTCTCCCGCAGGATGTCTTGTCCGGATTCAGCACGAATATCTTCCAAGGGTGGAAAATCTTTTGCCCAAGTTCCAGCAAGGGAAAAAACAAGTTCAGTCCAAGGAATCGGAGAGTCTACGGTGTCTGTTGGTTGGTTTGCGCTCAGGTGCTTGGCACAAACGAATTCAGCGAAAGTGAGAATTTCGCTGGCTTGGTCTTTGGGAAGGGTTTTGACGATTGCGTAAATCTGTTCAGCGATGGTCATAATCTGGTTCTAGGCAAGGTGCAGATTCAATTATACAAAACCAATTTGCTTCCTGCTTTATCTGTCTTCGTCGCTGTGGACTTTGCCCAAGAAAAACTTAGCTCAGCACTGGCGGCAATCCTACCTCTTGCGGCTGCACAAACCTGCCGTTAAAACTAATAGCTTTATCCTCAAAAGTCCTCGCTTCCGCTACCGCTTGCCGCAAATGAGCTCGCTCCATATCGTCCTGAATTCCCCCCACCAAATATACAATTAACTTCGTCGCTAAATCTTTTCCAGAAACTAGCACTCGCTTTTTGTTCGGATCGTACAAAATCCCGTACCAGGCAGACTCAGGATTATCCATGTGGCTAAATCCTTCATCCACATCGAATCTGCGGAGTTTGTCGAAAATAGATTTCAGGGAAAGTTTCTTTCTAAATACTAGAATTCCCAAAGCATTAGCTAAAGCAATTTGACCGACGGGACGGAACAAAATATTTCCCTCGCCCCCTGGCTTTTCAAAACTAAATCGGCGCAATTCCGCCGTTTCTTCGCCGCTTTCAATTCTTTGATAGCTGGGCAAAGTTGCTAAATGATCGAACAGTTTTTTAAACTCTTCAATTCCCTCTTTTAGTTCCTCATCTTCGGGACGCATGGGAATTAAACCTTTTCGTTCCGGCTTCCAATGAGGGAATTTGTATTCTAAATACCGTTCGGACATATCTTGCAGCGCTTGCAATGTGGTTAAGACAGTTGATTTTGCTGCGACTGTGGCGCTGTCCCAATTGACGCGGGGGTTTCTGTCATCTTGTTCTTTTAATAAGGGATGGGTGACGGCAATTTTTCGGGCCGCGATCGCAAATCCGTTGTCCTCGTTCAATAATGCTAGCTGGCCCTGACTCAGCGTTACCGCCATTAGGTTAACGTGCACAAAGATCGATCGCACGCGCCGTTGTGCTTGCTGTCGCGTTTCCCCCGCTACCGCCGCCGGGATAAACTCAATCCCGATTTTTTCGTGACCTAATTTATACACTGTTTCGGGGTCGATTTGATACTCTTCTGCTAAATCTTCCAGAGTAATTGCAGCGCCGACAGGTTTTTTATTTTTGTTGTATCTTTGCAGGATTCCGGTTTTAATTAAACTCATTAAACCTTGAACTCCCATCAGCCGATGCTGGCCGTCTAAGGCAAAAATTGAGACTTTTTGAGAGACATTCAAAAGCCCTATGTTCTCGTTTTTATCAAAGGATGTAAATTCAGCAGCCGATTTAGTTGCTACGCCATTTTTATCCCATTCCTCGGCTAAAGGATTGTCTACCCACGGGGGACTGACGACTACTAAAACTGCGGGGAATTTGTGCGATTTTCGGGCTGCTAAATATTGAGTTAGGGTGGCTTGGCGCGACCAATCTAAGGGACGCTGGATAATTTCGTCAATGGTTTCGTCGTCGCGGACGATGTTGTTCGTTTGGAGGTCGAATTTTTGGCGGAAAAGCGGCATTTGCGAGGCGAAACGGACGCGAGAGTCTAACCATTCTAGGGTGACTGAACCGATGTATGCTTCAGTGTTTCCCATCTGGGTTTTTTGGACAAAAATGCGATCGTCCTTTCCTAAATAATTATCTAATAAAAGTGCGATTTGCTGTCTTTCGCGATTTTCTTTTTCCAAAAATTGACTAGCGAGGTCATCCGCTGGGTTGGTAGTCATCGGCGGTTTTTATATAAATATGATATTTTTTAAAAAAATATCATATATTAAAGTTTATGTCAACACTTGTTTTTAAAAAAACCTTGTGAAATACTTAAATTATGCCCTACTTGCCCCTAAATATCATAAAAATTGCATAAACTCAATAGCTATTAATGCTTAATTCCCATACCCAATGCCCCATGCCCCATTCCCAAGGCCCCATTCTAAAATATGTCTACTCCTTCCTTTGAATACATTTTGCCGGTCATCCGGGGAATTCAAGCGGGCCGCGAATATTACGTGTCGATGTGTCCGGTGCGTTTTTTGCCGAAATTGTTTCCCTTTGAATCAGAAGAGTTGCCGCCGTCTATGCGGGCGAAACGCGCGCTTAACAAAGCTAGGATTCCCGAAATTGCTGATTATTTTGTCAAGAACCCTACAAATTATACTTGTGGGGCTATTGCTGCTTCGATTGATGCGGATATTACTTTTGAAGCAGTGGGAAATGAGGCGGAGGAAAGGAAAATCGGTCGCTTGCGGGTGCCGATGGATGCTAAGTTTACTATTAATGACGGACAGCATCGCCGGGCGGCTTTTGAGATGGCTTTGAGGGAAAATCCGCAGTTGGGATATGAGACGGTGGCGCTGATTTTGTTTCTCGATATTGGGTTGGAAAAATCGCAGCAGATGTTTGCTGATTTGAATAATTTTCAAGTTCCTTTGGAGGCGTCGCTAAGTGTACTTTACAACCACCGGGACGATCGCGCTTTTGTGGTGAAGGCTGTTGTTAAGCAGGTTGAGGTTTTCCGGTGTTTGACAGAGATGGAGAGGGGGAGTTTGAACGGGCGATCGCACAAATTGTTTACGCTGAGTGCGATCGATCGTGCGATCGTGGCTTTGCTGTCTAATATTGAGGGCAGCGAACAGGCAAAACCCTCTGGTTCTCGCACCAAAAAAGAACAGAAAGAGGAAGAACTCGCTCAAAAAATACAACTGGCGGTTAGTTATTGGAATGCGGTTAGCAATTTTATTCCAGATTGGCAATTAGTTCTGCACAAGCAAGTGGCGGCGGGGGAAATGCGCCGGGATTGCGTGCACTGTCACAGTGTTGTGCTTGAGAGTTTGGGGGAAGTTGGGGCGGCTTTGCTATGGGCTTTTCCTGAGAGTTGGAAGGAACGTTTGAGCCTTTTGCAGCAGGTTGATTGGTCGATTTCTAATCCTGATTGGGAGGGTGGGATTTTGTTGAAAGGGGGGATTTCGCGATCGAGGGCGAGTGTTAGTTGGATGACTAATTATTTGAAAAAGCGGTTGGGCTTGGAAACCGCAGATGCACGCGGACAGTGATATAATTATCTCCTGTTTAGGCTAGAAAATTACTTTTTAGTCTGCTGACACTGCTTAAATTGTCTACTTTCTGCGTTATGGTTGTGCCTTGCGGTGCTTAACTTTTTCTTGAAAAGAGTGTAAAATTTTAGGTTGGATTGTATTTAATCATAGCTGGAGGAGGAAATGACTACAGGGGAAGAGTCCAAAAATAAGAATTTAGCATACTATCGCAATTGTTTTTCTCAGATCATTGTAGGCAAGCGAGACAAGTATACAAAAAGAGTCGATGCTCTATATCAGCCAATACTACTAATGTCTGTAACTGATTTAATTGCACAAGGTTTGATCGAGGAGAACAAAATTACGATTTCTGATGAATTAACTAACACTTTCAACAAATACTTGTCTGTGCTGAGTCCTCATTCTCGCGAGAAGGTGAGTTTTTCTATTGCGTTTTTTCATTTAAGCATAAACAATAGGAAGCCTCCATTTTGGCACCTTAAATTTAACGAAGGATATGAAGGAAAGCGTGGTCAATCAATCACCACCTTAAAAAGAAATGTTGACAGTGCCAAACTGGACGAGAAACTATTTAATTTATTGCAAGATAGTAATGCCAGGAAAGAATTAATAGATGTACTGATCTCGGTCTGGTTTTCATCTACCAATAAACAAATTGAAGATATTTTAAATATTAACCAGTTTTTTCAAGATTCAACATTGCATCAATTAGATACTATTGAATCTGGTAATACAGATAGACAACCAAAGGTGTATTTAAAAAAATCTGTGGTTAGAGAGGCTTTTTTTCGTAAATCTATCGTGCATTTGTATGATTACCGATGTGCTTTTTGTCGATTGAAAGTTACACGTTCGCTTAGTCAAAGTATTGTAGACGGCGCACATATCAAGCCATTCTCTGAGTTTTATGATAATAGACCAGATAATGGACTCTCACTATGTAAAAATCATCATTGGGCATTCGACCGAGGATGGTTTGCTGTTGACGATCGTTATCAAATTATAGTTGCTAGCGATCTACAAGAGGACTCACCATACCCTAGATTAATGAGAGAGTTTCAGGGAGAAGAGATTCTTTTGCCAAGTTCAGACCAATATTATCCGAGAATAGATGCGCTTCAATGGCATCGCAAAAATGTGTTTACTTCAAAATCCAAAGGGAGAGCGATAAAATGAATGAATTACAACAGATGTCACTATTTCCGCCCCGCAGTATTGGCGATTTAATGGCAGACATAGAAATTTTAAAAAAGGAAATTCAAGAGCTTTATTGTCAAGATGAACTCCCACTTGTAATCGGTTGGAGTGGCGGCAAAGATAGTTCGGCAGTCTTACAGCTTGTCTGGTATGCGATTGCAGAGTTACCCATTGAGAAACGCCACAAAAAAATTCATGTTTTAACAAATGATACACTGGTAGAAAACCCTATAGTATCTGCTGGAGTACATAATTCTCTAAAACGGATGAAAGTTGCAGCCCAAGAACAGGGAATGCCAATAGAGACTCATTTAACTTATCCAGCCGTTCAAGATACCTTTTGGGTGTGCTTAATAGGTAAAGGATACCCAGCACCTAGAAACCGATTTAGATGGTGTACAGAACGATTGAAAATACAACCAACAGGTTCTTTTGTTCGTGAAATAATTAGAACTAGCGGTGAGGTAATTCTTGTTCTAGGGACTCGCAAGGCAGAAAGTGCAAAACGCGCCGCAAATATGGCAAAACATAGGGAGTGGCGGGTAAGCGAACGCCTCAATGCTAATCCTACTCGCCCTAACTCTTATATTTACCTTCCCATTGAAGATTGGCGAACAGATGAAGTGTGGCTTTACTTGATGCAGTGGGATAATCCTTGGGGAAATAACAATAAAGATTTACTAACCATGTATCGAGGTGCAACTGCAGATAATGAATGTCCTTTAGTTGTCGATACTTCTACTCCTAGTTGTGGAAATTCTCGCTTTGGCTGCTGGGTTTGCACAATGGTAAGCCAAGATAAATCTATGGAAGCAATGATTCAAAATGATGAGGAAAAAGAATGGATGCAGCCTCTCCTGGATATTCGCAACGAATTAGATGTTGAAGACGATCGCCCAAAAAGAGACTTCCGCCGCATCTACGGTAGAGTAGAACTGTTTGAACGCAACATGGGCGACGACACAACCTCCGTCGAACCCATCCCAGGGCCCTACACCAAATTCTGGCGAGAACACTGGCTGAGACGAGTCTTGGAAGCACAAACCCACATCCGCAAAACCGCACCCCTAGAAATGCGCGACATCACCTTAATTACCCCAGAAGAACTTAGCGAAATCCGTCGCATTTGGCTGGAAGAAAAACACGAATTTGACGACAGTTTGCCCCGGATTTACGAAGAAGTCACGGGCGAACCTTTTGAAGATTCCCGTCCCGCCGCCGAAAGAAAACTCCTCGGTAGCGATGAATGGGCTGCGATCGAAGAGATTTGCAGCGAGGACAAAATGCACCTCGAATTGATGGCAAAACTCCTTGATACAGAACGCCAATACTACACGAAACCCCGCCGTACAGGAATTTACGGCGATTTGGACAAATGCTTTGAAACCAGTTCGCGATCGAAGGAAGAAGCGATTGGCAACGCCCACTATCAACGCAATTTAAAAAAAGCGGTGGAAGATATTAAAGCAAATCCGACGGAAAACATTCAGCAATTCAAAGATGCGATCGCCCAAACCAACAGTTCCGCAAAAAACGATACTGTTGATATTGCCAAACTTAAAGAAGAACTCGAAAGCAACAGCAATCAAAGCAGACAGCTATCTTGGGCAGACATCAAATTTTCTACTCCCGATGTAGGAGATAAAAATAGCAAAGATTAAATCTGTTAAATCAAAATTTCCCCTGCGTAAGGTGCGTCAGCTATCATTATTCTCGACATAATGATAGCCCAATCGCTGGCGTACCTACCAAACAAATCAGCAACCACCGACAACATCTACAATGCAATTCCTCGAACTCGTCCTCAAAAACTTCGGCCCCTATGCAGGCACCCAAACCATCAATCTCCGCCCCGAAAAAGACGGAAATTCCTGCCCAGTCATTTTATTTGGCGGCATGAATGGCGGCGGCAAAACCACCCTCATGGACGCCATTCGCCTCGCCCTCTACGGTGGTCGCGCCCAATGTTCCACCAGAGGCAATTTAAGCTACAGCGACTTTCTCAATCAATGCGTCAACCGCCACACTCCCCCATTAGAAGATACCCGCGTCGAACTAACATTTGAACAAGTCCAAGATGACAAATTAGCTCAATTCAAAATAGTTAGATACTGGAAAAAAGCCGATATCAAAGATAACTTAAGCATTCTCATATACAGCGAAATTGTCAGCGATTGGTGGTCCGACAAAGCGATTACCAACACCTGGGACGAATACATCGAAACCCTTTTGCCCGTCGGAATATCCAACCTATTTCTGTTTGACGGCGAACAAGTAAAAGAACTCGCCGAACTCGAAACACCACCAGAGTTTGTCGTCGGGGCGATTAAATCTCTTTTAGGTTTAGAATTAGCAGAACGCCTCGCCGTCGATTTAGAAATATTAGCCGGCCGCAAGCGGAAAGAAATTGCTGGCAAAAAAGACTTGGCTGCTTTAGAGAAAATCGAAGAAAGTTTTAAGAAAATTACTGATGACATAGACTCAGCTAAGCAAGAACAAGCCAGCTTTAAAAACGAATTAGATAAAGCTCAAAAAAATCAGCAACAAGCCTCAGAAAAGTTTATTTATGAAGGCGGAAAAATTGCCGCAGATCGCAGTCAACTAGACAGACAGCTAAACGACTACAGAAATCAGGCAGACAAAACCCGTCAAGCCATGATGGAATTGGCATCAAACACGCTACCACTAGCCCTAATTTCGCCCTTGCTAAGTGAAGCAAAAACGCAAGCAGAAACAGAAGCCACCCAGCAGCAAGCAAAGATTGCCCAAAATGTTATCAAACAAAGAAGCGATCGCCTCCTCAACTATATCGCGGAAATTTCGTTAAATCCCCAACACCTAGATAAAATTCAAGACTTCATCCGCCAAGAAAACCAAGAACTCGAACAGCAAGCCGGCACAGAGTCCCCGCCCTGGATGAACGCCGACAACAACAGCATCCAGCAACTAGACAACCTCCTTAGCTACCAAATCAAAGCCCAGCAAATTATAGCCCGCGACCAAATAGAAGAAATCAAAAACATCGAAGCAGAAATCGACTTCACAGACAGACAACTCGCAGCCGCAGCTTCCCCCGAAGCCTACGAAAAACTAGAAGAACAAGTCAGGAAAGCCCAAAAAGCAGTCGCTATCGCAGCCGCAGCCTTGGAATCAGCAAACCGCCGCGTCGATGAATTAGAGAGAGAATTAGCCAAAAACCAAAAAGAACTAGAAAACTACAGTAGCGAATACATCACCATCAGAAACAGCCAACACGTCATCGCTTCGATCGCCAAAGCCCAAGCCACCCTCAAACTCTTTAAAGAAAAACTCACCCTCAAAAAACTCAACAAACTCGAAATAGAAATTACCGACTGTTTCCGCTACCTGTTGCACAAAACCGACCTCGTGCACAGAGTTGCGATCGACACTCAAACATTTAGCCTTTCCATTTACGATCCAGAAGGCAAACCGGTACCCAAACACCGACTTTCAGCCGGGGAAAAACAATTGCTGGCGATCGCCTTTTTGTGGGGATTAGCGAGAGTATCCGGGAGACAATTGCCAGTGGCGATCGACACTCCTTTGGGCCGCCTCGACTCCTCCCACAGAAACAACCTAGTGGAACGCTATTTCCCCTCGGCCAGCCACCAAGTCATCCTGCTTTCTACCGACACGGAAATTAGAAAAGTAGAATACGAAAAACTCCAAGAATTAGAGGCGATTGCCCACAGCTACCTCCTCAAATACGACTCCGCAAAACACCAAACCACCGTCGAAAAAGGTTACTTCTGGGAATGAACCGCAGATGAGGGCAGATGAACACGGATGAACGCAGATTGGATTGGATGGGGATTTTTGGTATAGTTTGGGATGTGGGATTTTTTTAACCGCAGATGAGGGCAGATGAACACGGATGAACGCAGATTGGAATTGAATGGGATTACGGAAAAAATTATTGGTTGTGCTTTTAAGGTAGGAAATACTTTAGGTTGTGGATTTTTGGAGCAAGTTTATCAGAATTCTTTGGTTTATGAACTTCGCAAAACAGGGATGCTGGTTGAACCTCAGTTTGTCATTTATGTCCATTATGAAGATATCATCGTTGGCAAATTCATCCCAGATGTGTTGGTGGAAAGATCCGTGCTTGTAGAACTCAAAGCTATTAAATCACTGGGTGAAAGAGAAATGGCACAGTGTCTCAATGTCATAAAAGCTACAAAACTAACCGTCTGCTTGCTCATCAATTTTGGCAACCCTAAAGTAGAAATTCAACGAATAGTCAATAACTTCTAAGCAGCAGATACAATCTCATGCTATTATCTGCGTTAATCCGTGTTCATCTGCCCTCATCTGCGGTAACAAAATTATCAACCTATGGAACCACCAGTCGATCGCATCCGCCTATCCCAAACAGGCAAAGACCAACTATCAAAACTGAAACGATCGACCAAAATTGACCAGTGGAACATCCTCTGTCGGTGGGGATTTTGCCGATCACTCGCCGAACCCAGCATCCCCTCGCCAGTACCAGTTCCCAGCGACAGCAACGTCGAATTAAGCTGGGATGTCTTCGGCGGCGACATGGCCGATATCTTGATAATGGCCCTCAAGCAGCGGTGTCACCAAGACAATTTAGGCACAGAAAAAGAAACTCTAGCCAAACAATTTCGCCTGCACTTGCACCGAGGGATTGGTTATTTGGCCGGCGATCCGAATATTAAGAAAATCGAAGACTTGGTGGCGATCGCTTTATCGCCTGAAAAATTAAGAAATTAAACGAACCGCGAAGACGCAAAGGACGCGAAAGAAGAAGGGAAGAGAAGGGATGAGTTCACAATTTACTTCAGTAAAAGCGGGAAAAAATGACCTACTGGCCCCTGACCTTCCCCAATATCCAAAGCATATTTGAGAGCAGTAGTCACATAATCCTTAGCCAATGTCACGGCTGTAAACAAATCTTTCCCCAAAGCCAAATTAGCGGCGATCGCAGCACTCAAAGTACAACCAGTCCCGTGAGTATTCCCAGTATCAACATTTTCAGTCTTCAACACATCCAACCGCGTACCGTCAAACCAAACATCAATTCCCCGCAAATCTCCTTTCATCCCGCCACCCTTCACCAAAACCGCCTTCGCCCCTAAACTGTGAATTTTCTCCGCAGCCGATCGCATATCGTCTAGAGAAACAATCTCTAAACCGCTCAAAATCTGAGCCTCAAACCGATTCGGAGTCACGACAGCAGCCAAAGGAATCAAAATATCCCGCAAAAATGCGATCGCCCCCTCGTCAATCAATCGATCGCCCGATCGTGAAACCATCACCGGATCGACAACCAAATTCCCTATTCCCAAAGCTTCTACCTGCGAAGCCACCGCCGCCATAATTTCCCGATTCAGCAGCATCCCAGTCTTCACAGCATCCACCCCAATATCCCCAACCACCGCCTCAATTTGAGCCACCACAGCCTCCGCAGACAAAGCATCAACTCGCGTCACCCCCAAAGTATTTTGAGCCGTCACACAAGTCAAAGCACTCGTACCGTGCACGCAGTGAAACGCAAAAGTCCGCAAATCCGCCTGAATCCCGGCCCCCCCGCCACTATCGGAACCAGCCACAGTCAAAGCCACAGGAATTTTCGATTTAATCATCTTTTTTGCAACCGCAGATAAACGCAAACAAACGCAGATAAATCCCATCTTATCCGCGTTCATCAGCGCTCATCCGCCCTCATCTGCGGTTAAAACTTCCCATCTTATCCGCGTTCATCAGCGCTCATCCGCCCTCATCTGCGGTTAAAACTTCCCAAACAAAATTAGCTATGATTAAAACCAATGTAAAGAATTATTGCAAACAACTGTGAAACTCACCCGAATCGACCTCAACTCTTGGATATTCCACATCGCAGGGCAAACCATCCTCGTCGATCCCTGGCTGGTCGATCCCCTGGTATTTTACGGTCAACCCTGGCTGTTCACCGCCTACCACAACACCCCCGTCGCCTTCACTCCCAGCACCTTACCGCCGATCGACCTCATCCTGATTTCCCAAGGATTAGACGACCACTGTCACAAACAAACACTCGAACAGCTCGATCGCACAATTCCCGCGATCACCTCACCCACCGCCGCCAAAGTCCTCAGCAGTTTAGGCTACACCACTATCACATCTTTAGCAAATTGGCAAGAGTTAAATTTTAAAGAAAAGTTACAAATTACTGCCGTACCCGGAGCCGAAATCGGGCCGGGACAAGAAGAAAACGGCTATTTGCTCAAAGATTTAAGCAGCGGCGAGACACTTTATTACGAACCGCACCGGCCACCATTAGAAAAAGTCAAACAGAAAATAGACACAGTAGACGTAGCCATCGCCCCAGTCATCGGTCAAATCTTCCCATTCCTCGGACAAGTCATCATCGGCCCTTCGGAAGCCCTCAGCCTCGCCCAAACACTCAAACCTCGGTTTTTCCTGCCTACAGCGGCGGGAGACATCCGAGCCACAGGCATTTTACCAATGTTAGTGCGATCGGTCGGCAGCATCCCCGAATTTCGGGATTTGCTAGCAAAATCGGGACTTTCCACCCAACTTCTCGAACCCGAACCAGGCCAAACCCTAGAGATTTTAGATTTTAGATTTTAAATTTTTTAGATTTTTTAGATTTTTTAGATTTTAGATTTATCTAAAATCCCAAATCCCAAATCTCAAGAGATTTTAGATTTTTCAGATTGGAGATTTGAGATTAATCCGCCATCCACAATCCCCAATCCAAAATCTAAAATCTAAAATCTAAAATCATTTTGGTGGGCGACGGTTACGCAAAAACTCAGGAATATCCAATCCCAAATCCTGCGGCGGTTTCGTTTTCGGATCGGGCGTCTGTTGAGCAGGAGTCACCGGCACAGTTGCAGCCCGCCAAGGAGCATTAACATTTTGCGTCCGCCCCGTAGGCGGAGGCGACGGAACTTCCCCCGAAAAACCAGTAGCGATCACAGTAATCTTAATTTCGCCCTGAAGCCGCTCGTCAATCACCGCTCCAAAAATAATATTGGCATTCGGATCGACAACCTCGTAAATCGTCTCAGCCGCCGCATTCACCTCGTGCAGCGTCATGTCAGTACCGCCAGTGATGTTAAACACCACACCTCTAGCGCCCTCAATAGACGAAGCTTCCAGCAGAGGCGAAGAAATAGCCTGCATCGCAGCCTCTCTAGCCCGCGACTTCCCAGAACCCACGCCGATGCCCATCAAAGCCGAACCGGCATCAGCCATTACTGCCCGCACGTCAGCAAAGTCAACATTCACCAAACCGGGAATAGTAATAATGTCAGAAATACCCTGAACCCCTTGGCGCAGGATATCGTCAGCAACTCGAAAAGCCTCTTGCACCGGCATTTGTTCCGAAATCACAGACAGCAGCTTGTCGTTAGGAATTACGATCAGCGTATCCACCCGGGTTTGCAAAGCCGCAATCCCTTCTTCAGCTTGGCTGGTGCGCCGCCGTCCCTCAAACGTAAAAGGCCGCGTCACTATGCCCACAGTCAATGCGCCCATTTCCTTAGCGACCTCAGCCACGATCGGAGCCGCGCCTGTGCCCGTACCGCCGCCCATGCCGGCTGTGATAAATACCAAATCCGCATGATTCAGAGCATTAGCAACCTCGTCGCGAGATTCCTCCGCAGCCTTTTGACCGATCGCCGGATTGCCCCCCGCGCCCAAACCGCGCGTCAATTTCTGTCCGACTTGCAAGCGTTTCGGAGCATTTGAGAGAACCAGAGCTTGGGAATCTGTATTCACGCACCAAAACTCGACACCAGAAACCTCGCTGGCAATCATCCGGTTAACGGCGTTGCCCCCACCGCCGCCGACGCCAATTACTTTGATTTTGGCAGCACTGCTGGGCATTATGTCTTTGGGATTGACCATAGGATCGATATCAATACTATCTACATTTACATAACCAGACTTGCGTCTAAAGGGATTGGCGGAATCTGCAGCCACCGGAAAATTTTTTACTTCTTCCGAAGGGGGACTGTCTTGGTCAGACCCCTGTCTATTATTAAGCTTCATTAGAGTCGGGGATAGTAGATTACAGCTTTTTAACTAAACGCCAATTCACAATCAACTATAGGCTAAGTTGCGCGAAAAACTAACACTGGTCGATGCTTAATGTTAGCAATCTCGGATTTTGCCGACCTCGCTAGCCCAGACCTCGCTTGACGCCATCCAGGTACTTGACCGGATTAAGGCAGTTGTAAGCAAGGCAGAAGGAAAAAAAAGGATACTAGCCTCAGAGGCATCGGGATGGAAAGAAAAATCAGATTTTTTTTCCGGACTCGATATTAAAAAACAGTCCTTATTTCCAGCGCTGGGTATTGATCCTGATGGCTAAAAATTCTGCCGTCCGATCGATACCTTCTACGTTCTGTTGACAGAGAATCAATTCTGGGCGCGAGTGGGTGCGGGAGTTGAACTCTCCAAACTGGGGGGGAGTTCTGGCAAATGGACGATCGGCGAAGCAGGATTTTTCAAGTCAATGTAGGCTATTTTGCTTGAATCTATCTGTTTTGGCAATTGTCGCATTCGGTCTAAAACCTTAAGTTGCTCCGCAGTCCTGGAACTGTACGGCCCTAAGTGTACGGTACCGATCTCTGTTTTCAAGATCAAGTTGTTCGGGTTTTGCCAATTAATCTCAAACACTTTCACCGTCAAGCCGCTGAGTCCTTGGTAAAACTTCGGCCAATAGGCGCGATACTGTTCCAAAGGCCCGATGACTTTTAAAGTGGGCAAAGAACGCTGAGGCTGCGTTCCCGGAATGCTGCCGGGCCCGATCGAACTATTCTGCGATCGTACAGCAGTATAACTATCCGACGGCATCCAACCTCCGCGAGCGTCCAGCCACCCCACTTTTTCCTTGTCGCTGTTGGATCTCAACACCGCTGTCGGCTGCGCCACCGCCACCGGCAGGCGTTCTGCCACTTCTACAGTCAAACTAGGGGGAAACAAGTTGCGAGTCACCTTCGCTTTGGCAATGGGCCCCGTTGACTCCAACTTTTCGGCCAGGGCCTGCGGTTGAATCCCCCACAGCGACTGCGGGTAAGACAGCGGCACCAAAGACCGCACCGCCTTATCGGATAGCCACTGATTGCCCTCCACCTTCACTTGTTCCGATCGGGCAATTAACCAAGCCGGCTGAGCAATCCACCACAGCAAACCTCCAGCCATTGCGCTCGCTGCCAGCATTTGCCACACAACAGCCGCCAATCGAGCGCGCCTCTGCTGCCGCAACTTTTGGCGCCTGCGCCCTAACTCTGTTTGAGAAACCGCTCCAAAACTAGCCATCTACGTCTTGACAATATAGTAATTAAGGATTAGCACAAATTCAAAACTGTTTAATCTTTGTCTCTTGAGCCCTGTTTTCCCCTACCATTTAACCAGATCCCCGCAAATTTACCCAGCCTCCTGCCAATATCAGTAATATCACTGATCCCACTAAGTAATAAAAAATTATTAATTAAAAATTCGCAATTCCCGCGCCGGGAAAACCCCTTGCCAGATCAAGGTTGTTTGGGTATTTAGGGCATTACCCCACAGGGCAAAAGGTTATAAATCAAACTAAACTCAACTAAAGAAAGTTTAGACTTTCGATTAACTTTTTTAACTTTTATTCGGCTTCAATTGTGATCGCACTCGAATTAGACAGATTCTATAAAGCCTGCAACCCGAGCAAGACTCTTGTTGCGGGAGACCCAGGAGATTATCAATACTACATTGATTTTGGTTCCGTGCGCGGCGGGAAAATCATTGAATCTTTACAGCGAACGATTACCCGCATCTCCCCCAACGAGCCAACCTGTCAGCTATTTACAGGACATATCGGGTGTGGCAAATCTACGGAATTGTTTCGGCTGAAAGCTGAGTTAGAGCAAGAGGGTTTTTGCGTCGTCTACTTCGAGTCTTCCCAAGACTTAGACATGGGTGATGTAGACATCAGCGATATTTTGCTGAGCATTGCGCGCCAAGTCAGCGAAACTATGGAATCGGCTAAAATCAAACTCAGACCGAGCTATTTTACAAATCTGTTTGCAGAAGTAGCAGAATTTTTGCAGACTCCCATAGATTTGTCAGCGGAAGCCGAGTTATCTGTAGGCATTGCGAGAGTTACTGCTAAAACTAAAGACTCTCCCAAATTGCGATCGCAACTTAGGCAATATCTCGAACCCCGCACCAACAGCATTTTGCAGTCGATCAACGAAGAACTCCTCAACAAAGCTAACGCTGAACTTAAGCAGCAAGGCAAAAAAGGACTCGCAGTTATCGTTGACAACCTCGATCGCCTCGACGCATCCCTCAAACCCAGCGGACGCACCCAGCCAGAATACCTGTTTTTAGACCGCGGCGAACAGTTGAAAAAACTCAATTGCCACGTCGTCTACACGATTCCCCTGACTTTGATTTTTTCCAACGACTTCGGCCGCCTTGCCAGTCGATTTGGAGTCAAACCCAAGGTGATGCCGATGGTACCGGTGCAAATGCGATCGGGCGACGACCACATTGAAGGAATGGCACTGCTGCGGCAGCTAGTATTAGCTAGAGCTTTCCCCGCAGTTGCTCCCCATCAACGCATCGATTTGATTTCCCAGGTGTTTGACTCTCCCGAAACTTTAGATCGGCTTTGTCGGATTAGCGGCGGTCACGTTCGCAATCTACTAATGCTTTTGTATAGCTGTTTACAGCACGAAGACCCTCCCTTCTCTCGCGAATGCCTCGAAAGCGTCATTCAAGAATATCGCGATGACCTTTTGGGAGCCATCAATGACCTGGAATGGGAATTGCTGTTTCAAGTAGTCAAGCGACAAAGTGTAACAGGCGAAGAAGAGTCTCAAATCTTGTTGCGAAGTATGTTTGTCTTTGAATACCGCGATCAAGAAGGTCGTTGGTTTGGGATTAATCCAGCTCTAGCAGAAACCAGAAAATATAAGGAGTGGCTGCAGCGCTGTGAAGCAAAATAGTTGGGATTTGTGAGATAGCTTCGTGACTCTAAGAACCCTTAACCACGAGGGAATTAGAAAGTATTTAACTGAAAATTCATCGCTCACAACTCCGAAATCTTACCATCCAATACAGAAATCAGTCAGCGGTTTTTGCCACTGGCTGATTTCTGTTGAATGCTGGCTATAGGCGGTGAATGTTATTGTCGTGTAAAACTTTGCCACCACTAAGGACTTTGCCCACTCTCAACTCTCATATCTGCAATGTCAGACCCCCTATTTCTGTTTTTATCTGTTGCTCTTAATTTCACATAATTTGAGCCCGAACAACATTTTTTTTGCGGTTGTTTTAAATGCCTGCTACAGATATATCGAAGTTGTTTACTAATAGCTAGCAGTCGGTACGATCGTGAACTTAGCAGTTCCCTATTTACGATCTGTAGTCCTTTATATGTAGCTGAATCAAAAAATCTAAGGATGACCTTAAATTTTTATTGGGAAGTCTAGCATTCTCTGAGATTGAGAGGTATGATATCTTTACATTGGCTCTAATAACTATGTAAGTATTGATAATACAAGTACGGAAAACTACGTATTTATACAGAGATAAAGCGTCAGACAGAGACGGCTATGTCTAAGTAGATACGCTTTCAGTCACGATTGGCGAGCGTTAGGTAATTGATGAATGCAAAAGAGGTGCACGCATGACCGATCTAATTAAGGTACAAGAAACTGCCAACTACAACGAGCGCTCGCTCAAAACTCTGGTCAGGTCAATCACAATGTCTCAACACCAATTCTCGCTAATTTTGGTGCGCTGCAACTACGAGCAGTTGCGGCAGCAAATAGCGGAGCGGCTGCGAGAAGTGTCCCCAGTTCCAATTCAAGATCTCCTCCTGCCAGCTTCAGTCAAAACCCTTTACACTACTCTGCAGGCAAGCACTTTCCAGGAGGGGTACTCGCCTGTCGGTGCCGCCTCGGCTTTGATGGTATTCGGTTTAGAAACAGTAGTAGCGATCGACGAACTGATGGCTTCTACCAATCAAGTGCGAGACGAATTTCGCAAAAATTTTTCCTGCCCAGTGATTTTGTGGGTAACAGATGACATCGTGACCAAAATGATTCGTCTGGCCCCGGATTTCAAAAGTTGGGCCGCCGCCACAATTAAATTTGAAATGAGCGTTGACGAATTAATTAATTTCCTCGCTAAGCGGGCCGATACTATATTTAAAATAGGCGAACTCAATCAAGAACTCGCCAGCAGCAACGTCAGCAGCATAGCTAATTGTGAGACCTGCGAAACCCCGTGCGAAAAACGCGGTCTGGAGCGCGAAATCAGCTCTGGAGAACGCTTTCTAACTTTTAACTCAGCGCCCCAAAACCGACGACAATCAAATGTCCACTCGTATTCGCCATTGAGCCCGGGCAATACCTTCGATTTGGCGATCGGCTCTTTGCCACGCCGAGAACTAGAATTAGCTTTAAGAGATTTACAAAATCGCGGTGAAGAATTAGAACCCGCCCTCAAAGCCAGCCTGCAATTCGTTCTCGGTCGAGATTACTATGTCAGCGACCAAACCGAAACTGCCTTAATTCACTACCAAGAAAGCTTAGTATTTTGGCAGCATCAAACTGGCAATTGGGAACTCGCAAACTGGGAAAATTCCGAAAACCCAGAAACCCTCTCCTGCTCATTGTCCAATCCTGTCCCCAACATCCTATTTTTAGAGAGAGAAGGGATAGTGCTATTTCACATAGCCCTGTGTCACCGCTTGCAAGCAGCCAGAAATCCGGTAGCTAACCGCCAGCACTGGGAACAAGCTTGGATTAGCCTGGAACAATCTAGAAACGCTTTCTCCCTTGCCTCACGCCCCGAATTGGTAGCTGAGGTGACAGCACACCTCGGAGAAGTGCTGCAGCGCCTGAAAGCTTGGGGAGAGTTGCAAGCATTAGCTGAAAATTCTTTGCAGTTGCACTTCACTTACGGTACTCCCAGTCAACTAGCTCAAGATTACGGCTTTTTGGCTGAAGTTGCCCTGCAACAGTCGAGGTGGAGTCAAGCCCGCCAGCTAGCCGAGTTGGCTTTGGCGATTTTGGATCAAACGCCTAATGATTTGAGATTGCTGATTGAAGATTTGAGATTGGGGTTTGAGGGAAATTATCCAGAATTTGTGGGTCCTAACGAGTTAAGTAATGAACCCAAATCTAAAATCCAACATCCTAAATCCGACAGGAGTTCGTATCTTTTACTTTTAGCCAGAAGTTTGCGACAGCTAGGGCAGTGGGAAGCGGCGGTTCATTCTTTGGAGTTAGCTCAATCTCAAAGCGAGCCGAAGTACGACCCCCGACTTTACATCGATATTTTGACAGAACTGCAAGCGGTTTATTTCGAGCAGGGAGAGTATCTGAAAGCGTTTCGGATTAAAAAAACCCAGCGTTCGATCGAATATCAATACGGATTTAGAGCTTTTATCGGAGCCAGCCAATTGCAGCAGCAGCGCCAAGCGGTCAATCCTTCAGGTCCCTCAGCTCAAAACCAAGCTGCCATCGCAGCCGAAATGACAGCTTACTCGCGACAAACAGATATCAATAGCTTGCTAGAAAGAATTAGCAGGGACGACCATAAATTAACTATTATTCATGGGCCCAGCGGAGTCGGGAAAAGTTCTCTAGTCAATGCCGGCTTAGTACCAGCTTTGAAAAATATTACTCCGGGCGCACGGGATACATTGCCCGTAGTAGTCAAAGTTTACACCGACTGGCTGGTGGAGTTAGAAAATGCTTTGAACAGCGCACTGTACGACAAACAAGCCGAAGAGGAAAGTAAATTAATCTCGAAAGGACTACAGGAAATCCACCAAAAAAGTTGCTCGGTTATTCCTGCTCGCAGCTCGGAAGTCTCTTCTTTTATTATAGAGCAGTTGCGCGAAAATGCCAGAAATAATTTATTGACTGTGCTGATTTTCGATCAATTTGAAGAGTTTTTCTTTGTTTCGACTTCAGTGGCACAAAGACAACTTTTTTATAATTTTTTGCGGTTGTTCTTGAATTTGCCTTATGTCAAGATAATTCTGTGCTTGCGCGAAGATTATTTGCACTACTTACTAGATTGCGATCGCTTCCCAAATCTTGACGCTATTAACAATAATATTCTCGACAAAAGTATCCGCTACCAACTGCGGAGTTTTTCTATCAAAGACGCGCGGGCTGTCATTGGACACTTAACAGAGCGGGCGGAATTTTATTTAGAGCCGGCACTGATCGATGCCTTCGTAGAAGATTTAGCAGACGAACTGCAAGAAGTGCGACCAATCGAATTGCAGGTAGTAGGAGCGCAACTGCAAGAAGAAGGCATTACCAGTTTAGCACAATACCAGCAATTGGGGGACAATCCCAAAGCGGAATTAGTGAAAAGATCGCTCGAAGGAGTCATCTCTGACTGCGGTCTGGTTAACGAAGATGCAGCGTGGAAAATCTTGTTTTCCCTGACAGATGAAAGAGGCGTTCGCCTGATAAAAACCAAACACGAACTCTCGTTAGTGACAGGTCCGCAGCCAGCCGAGGCCCGGGAAACCGAATTATCGGCGATCGGCAGAAACCGAATTCCCTTACACCGACAGTTCGCAAAAGACTCTGAAAACCGACAAAATAAAACCGACAACCTCGACTTAATTTTAGACATTTTAGTTGGTCATGGTTTGCTATTTCTGCTACGGGAAGCGCCCGAAGACCGCTATCAATTGGTACACGACTATTTAGTGCGACCAATCCGCCAAAGATTCGGCTTAGAAGCCAGACTGCACAAAGCAGAAGCAGACAAAAAAATGAGTCAAGCACAGCTCTACCGAGCCAATACTTTTCTCAAACAACTGCTGGGAGTAGCAGTGATCGGCGTCATGCTGCTAACCAGTTCCACCATCGCTGCCGTCAACTTTTGGTGGCGGGCCGTTGGTCAAAAACAGCTAGCTGTCGCTCAAACTCAGCGAGCCGAAATCAGTACCCTGACAGCAGCTTCTGAAGCACTTTATTTCTCAAACAACAAATTTGACGCCATGATGGAAAGTTTGAGAGCTGGTAAAAAGTGGAAACAAATCGAACACTCCCAACAAATGTATACTCTCAAAGACACCGAAATTTTGATTTCTGCTGCCCTCCAGCAGGCAGTTTATGGAGTCAAAGAACGCAACCGCTTGGAAGGACACGGCGATGTAGTTTGGGGTCTTAGCTTCAGTCCAGACGGCGAAACAATAGCTTCTTCTAGTGTAGATAAAACCGTCAAACTTTGGCGGCGCGACGGCAGTTTGTTGGCAACTTTCAAAGGCCATACTAACAGTGTCTCCTGTGTGGCGTTCAGTCCCGACAACAAAACCCTAGCCTCGGCAAGTTTAGATAAAACTGTCAAAATTTGGCAAACAGACGGCAGTTTGCTGGCAACTTTCAAAGGGCATACTAACAGCGTTACCAGCGTTGCTTTTAGCCCTGACGGTCAAACGATCGCCAGTGGCTCTACAGATAAAACTATCAAACTTTGGAAAACCGACGGCACGCTGCTGAGAACGATCGAACAATTTGCTCCCGTAAATTGGCTAAGCTTCAGCCGCGACGGCAAAATAGTCGCTGTGGCGAGTGATGACGGTACCGTGAAACTGTGGAGTTCTGACGGCCGATTAATCGCTAATTTATGGCATAGCGAAAACAGACAACCCTCGAAAATTTACACCGTCAGTTTCTCCCCCGATGGTGAAACGATAGCCAGTGCGGGTGAAGATAAAACGGTGAAAATCTGGAGCATCGCTGCACTCAAACACCCACCAACAGAAAATTATACACCAGCAAAAAAAGGTGAACTGCTAACAACTTTGCGGGGACACAGCAAGTGGGTATTTGGTGTCAGTTTCTCCCCCGACGGTCAAACACTTGCTTCGGGAAGTGCAGACGGGACTGTCAAACTCTGGAGTCTTGCTGGTATTGGGGACAAACGCCCAACCGATGCTAGCAACATTAAACCAGAGAGTCGCTTACTGAGAACTTTTGAGGGACACGCCGATCGAGTTACTCAGGTGAGTTTTAGCCCGGAAGGCAAAACCTTGGCTTCGGCAAGTTTTGACAAAACTGTCAGGCTGTGGCGGCTCGATGACGTGCCGCTCAAAACCCTCGACGGACACCAAAACCGGGTGCAAGGCGTTACTTTCAGCCCCGACGGCCAAAGGCTGGCTTCTGCTTCTACGGACAAAACTATCAAACTCTGGAGTCGGACGGGAGTTTTGCTAGAAACCTTGGAAGGACACACTCAGAGAGTCGCCAGCGTCAGTTTCAGCCCCGACGGCCAGCTACTTGCTTCTGGGAGTTACGACAAAACGGTGAAAGTCTGGAGTTTGACAGAAGATGGCATGAATAATATTCTCCCTTGTCCTTCGGCTCCGCTATTCCCGTGTTCGCCTTCTGTGCTGTTCACTCTCGACGGCCACGCCGACAGCGTGATGAGCGTGAGTTTTAGCCCCGACAGCGAGATTCTGGCTTCGGCGAGTAAGGATAAGACTGTGAAACTCTGGAATAGAAACGGCAGGCTGATTAAGACTTTGACGGGACACACAGGCTGGGTGACTGGGGTGACTTTCAGTCCCGACGGCTCGATGCTGGCTTCTGCAAGCGATGATGGTACTCTCAAACTCTGGAATCGAGACGGTCGTTTGCTGAGAACTTTTGAAGGAGCTCACAACAGTTTTGTGTTGGGGGTTGCTTTTAGCCCTGATGGCAAAATGCTGGCTTCGGCTGGTTACGACAATTCCGTGAAACTGTGGAAGGTGGACGGGACTTTGGTGGCGACGCTGCTGAAGGGTTCTAGCGACAGCGTGACTAGCGTGGGTTTTAGCCCGGATGGTTTGTTGGTTGCTTCGGGCAGTTATGACCATAAGGTGAAGTTGTGGAGTCGCAGCGGGACTTTGCTGAAAACTTTGACGGGTCACAAGGATAGCGTGATGAGTGTGAGTTTTAGCCCGGATGGGAAGGTTCTGGCTTCTGCGGGCCGGGATAATCGGGTGATTTTGTGGAATTTGGATCTTGACGATTTGCTGGTGAGGGGCTGTGACTGGGTGGGAGATTATCTGAGAACTAATCCTAATGTGAGCGATCGCGATCGGGGTCTTTGTGAGGGGGTTGGGGCAAAATCTCAATTGTAGTCTGAAGGAAGAGGGAAGAGGGAAGAAGGAAGAAGGAAGAGGGAAGAGGGATTCCAAACTTTCCTTACTCGAACTCTTCCCCTTGGTCTCGGCTTCCTGTAAAGTAAATAATTGTAAAGAAATATGAGTTTTCTCTTATCCTCTGGTTAAGACGACCAGCTAGCATTCACAATTAAGACCCGGATTATAAGTTCCTATGTCACAGCTTTTCCCGCGAAAATTTCTAGCCTCTGTTGTCGCATTTTGTCTGGCTTTGTCGGTGTGGGCGATCGCACCGGCGGCCCACGCTTTCAATAATCCCGATTTGTTGCCTTCAACTCAGACGCCGATCATTGACTTAGCTAAAGCCCTTACGGATATTGAAGAACAAAATTTGGCAAAAAATTTAAAGGCATTTGAAGCCGAAACCGGTTGGAAACTGCGAGTGCTGACTCAGTACGATCGCACGCCCGGTTTGGCTGTCAAAAGTTATTGGGGGCTAGATGACAAGAGTGTGTTGCTAGTTGCTGACCCCCGAGGGGGCAATTTGCTCAATTTTAATGTGGGCGACTCGCTGTATCCGCTGCTGCCGCGAACTTTTTGGGTGGAACTGCAAACCCGCTACGGTAATCAATTTTTTGTGCGGGACAATGGCGAAGATCGAGCGATTATTGAATCTTTGGAGTCGATAGAAGGCTGTTTGCGTCAGGGCGGATGCCGCGTGGTTCCCGGTTTGCCGAGGGAACAGTGGGTTCTGACATTAATTACGTCGGTGGTTGGCGGCGTCATCTGCGGCTTTGCGGCTCAACCTCGGAAGCCGGGACAGGTTGTGGCTTGGCAGTGGGCGCTGATTTTTTCGCCGCTGTGGGGAATTCTGTTTTTCGCTTTCGGACTTGGGCCGGTGGTGACTCGGACTTCTGACTGGTTGCCTGTGGTTCGGAATGTGGCGGGTTTTGCGATCGGAGTTTTGGTGGCATTCCTGACTCCGGTGTTGGGCAAATCTTCTTCGTCGTCGGAAACTTAGTTGTCAGTTGTCAGTTGGCACTGGGCAGATTTTACTCAACAGTCAACGAATGACTAAAAGCTGGTAAGCTGATACCTGACAACTCAGAGGCGACAGCTATCCAACAAATGGAATGGCACGTAAGCGATGCCCAGAGTCTGGGATTAATCGATAACGAAATTGGCGACCACGGTTTTTCAGCGGCGGAGTACGAAATAGTCCGCCGCGTGATTTATGCGACTGCTGATTTTGAGTACAAGTCTTTAATTAGTTTTTCCGATCAGGCTTTGCAGGCTGGGGCGGCGGCTTTGGCTGCTCGGACTACGATCGTGGTAGATGTGCCGATGGTGCAGGTGGGCATTACGCCTCTGATCCAAAGTACCTTTGCGAATCCGGTTTACTGTTCGATGGAGGCTTTGACACGCCCTCAAAAGGAAAGGACGCGGGCGGCTTGGGGGATTGAAACTTTGGCAAGACGCTATCCTGAAGGGATTTTTGTGGTGGGCCAGGCTCAAACTGCTTTGTCGGCGATCGTGGATTTGATTGAATCTGAGGAAATTCGACCGGCTTTGGTAATTGGGACTCCTTCTGGGTTTGTAGGGGTTGACGTGGCGAAGTCGCGGCTGCACGATTCGATGATTCCTCACATTCGGATTGAGGGCCGCAAGGGCTCTGCTGTGGTGGCTGTGGCTATTGTTAACGGGCTGGTGGATTTGGCTTGGCAGGCTTACGGCCAAGAGGGGAACAGTTGATGATTTTGTGTGCTACTGGCGCGGATGGGTGGGTGTAAAAAATCGGGCGGTAAGAAAGTGGCTGAATCTGTCTCTGAGCAAGGCTTGGATCGCCACTTTCAGGCATCGATAAGTCCTTAATTGAAGAGTGAATGAGCCAACAGCGCGGCTTGAGTTCGATCGCGCAAATTTAACCGACTCAAAATATTCGTTACATAGTTCTTTACCGTGTTTTCCGACAAAAATAAGGTTTGAGCAATTTCTCGATTGTTCGCGCCCGAAGCTATTAAACGCAACACTTCTAATTCTCTGGGCGTGAGTTGATCTAATTCTGGTGGAGAAACAACCGTCGGATTAGTTACAGCAGGAGTCATCAGGGCTTTTTCAAACAATCCGGGGCCGAGTTGCGTGTGTCCTTTATAAACAGCGCGAATCGCTAACGCAAGTTCGTCGGGTTCGGTATCTTTGAGCAGGTAGCCTTTTGCACCCAGCCGCATTGCTTGGCTGACATATTCATCGTCATCAAATGTGGTTAAAACCAGCACTTTTGTATCGGGATAAGATTGTGTCATCGCCCCGGTTGCTGCTACGCCATCCATCACGGGCATCCGAATATCCATCAGCACAATGTCGGGGTTTAGAATGGGGATTTGGTCGATCGCTTCCTGTCCGTTTTCCGCTTCACCAATTACCTGCATATCACAATAGCATTCCAGCATACTCTTTATTCCCCGGCGAATAATATGCCGATCGTCAACTAGCAAAATCCGAATCATATAGCTATCCTCATATCAATTAGCGTAGGGAAAACAATCGCACTGCACGCTCGTTTCTTCAGTCCTCGCAGGCAGACGAAAGTTTGTATAGATGCGGTTGAAACCGCGTCTATAGCTATTATTACCTCTTCCTTCTTCCTTCTTCGTTCTTCCTTCTGCTATATGTTTTGAGAGGGCAAAGAAACCGAAATCCGGCAACCGTTTCCAAACGCGCTATAAATAGCAAATTGACCGTTTAGCGCCGCCACTCGTTCTCGCATTCCTTGGAGTCCAAAGCCCGTGGTATTTTGCGCGGGATCGAAGCCTTTGCCGTTGTCAGAAATCGACAAATAAATCTGTCCTGCGTGTTGCTGCAACCCAACTGTCACCATCGTTGCATCAGCGTGTTTGTGAATATTTGTGAGCGATTCTTGTACAATTCTGTAAAGTGTGGTATTCATTTCCTGAGATAGCAGAACTGGTAAGCGAATCGAGTTGGAAACTTCGATCGCAGTCATGCGCTGAAAGTCTTGGAGAAGTTTGTCGATCGCACTTTCGAGCGACAATCCTTGCAAAGGATTCGATCGCAACACCGAAACAGATTTGCGAATTTCTAACAAAGCTTCCGATCCGAGTTGTTTCGCCTGTTTCAGAAACTCCAGCGCTTTCTCATCCTCCGATTTCCAGAACAATAGGGCATTATTGAGCTGAATCGTTTGAGCCGCGAGGGTGTGTCCGAGTCCGTCATGGATTTCGCGGGCAATTCGATTGCGTTCCTGCAAAGTTGCCTGGTCTTCAATTCGCAGCGCATAGTGGCGGAGTTGTTCGTGAGTTATGGCTAATTTATCGTGAGCGATTTCTAATTGCTCTCGGCTTTGGCGTTCCGCAATCAACGCATTAATTAACAATAAAGCGAACACTAATGTCAAGCCAAATAATAACACATTGCTAAATCGCCATTCCCAAACAGTTGCAATGACTTTTTCAGGTAAAATAGGTTTTAATAACAGTAGCGAACTATAGGACAGCAGGGCTAAACCCAAGACTGTCACCTGCCCCGGCTGGCGGAAGATCAGACAACTACGCATCAGCAGCACGAGAAAAAGCAAAAAGCTCGATCGGCTCGATAACCCTTCCTGGACAATTGGCAGCAAAATCAAGCCAAATTCTAGGGCCGTAAATAAAACTTTTCTACCTAACCGAACGGTTGGCAAACGCAACCCGATCGCGCCGAAAAGTGCGATCGCGCCAACCCGTAACAGCGGCGACCAGAGCGACTGGAACGGATGCAGCACTTCCATCAAGGCTGCCGTCGCCAGCAGCAGCCACTCCAAATAAAGCAACAAACGAAAGGACGGATAGGTCAAGCGAATCATAGAACTTTTCCCCATCAAAAGCTGGAGCGATTCAAGCAAGGTCGCTGACCTAATTGTAGAAGGTATCTTGGAGTCAAAAAACACGTTACCCCCTTATGTTCGGAAGGAAGTTCGGCAACGCGCAGTGAATCGGGATTTAACGGATGAATGTTGAGGGAATTGGTCATTGGTCATTGAGCAATTCTCCCACTCTCCAATTCTCCCACTCTCCCACTGTCCCGCGCTCCCCTTTTGCCATAACAAACAATTTATGTGTAGCAGCTTAGCGAATCCGCCAACGCTGCCGATAGAGCCTTTTAGACTGATTTTGGGGTTTGGGACTAGGAAAAAAGTCACAACCGCAAAGTGCTTTTTGACTGGTTAGGTTAGGAGTCTTGGGTCATGCGCTGGCTGATTTTAGCCTATAAGATTTGTTGGTGAAGGTTAATTAGAGGCAGTGAAGCATGAAAAGAACAACGATCGCAGCAGCATTTGTCCTCGTCGGTGCACTTTTGGTAGGCGGTTTGTCTGCTAGTAGGCAATCCAATACTTCCGAAGCTACCCAACCTGACACGACTGCGACCAATCCAGTAAGTTCTGACCAAGCGAAGGCGGATTCTGCTTCCACTCAAACTGCTCAACCTGTCGCGGCGACTGCAACTCCAAGTTCAGCGCAACCGAAAGCAACGGATGCAGAACGCGCACAGAAACGCGAGGAACTTCGCAAACAAGTCGAAGCGGTGTTGACGCCCGAGCAGGTACAACAGTTGGAAACTAAAGTTAAGGGAGGTGAAAAAATGCGGAAAGCTTTGTCCGAGCTAAATCTCACCGCCGAACAAAGGACAAAAATTAAAGAAATTCTCAAGACTGCTTATCCTCGGGGGCAAAAGCAGTCTCAAACAAGCTCGCAATAACGCTCTGATCGGGCAATTTGCAGTGCGAAACAGATACAGGACTTGCCCGTGTGGGCTGATTTTTCCCGGTTTCACTCTTTGGGTGCCTCGTTGACTTTCCCAAGATTTCTACCAGAAACCGAGTTGATGAGCGTAAGTCCTATAAGAGCAATTTCTAAGTAGCTTAAAAACTTCTCATAGTAATTTATAGCTGCCCTAAACCTCATAGCAGATTGAGATCGCCGAATCGAGGTGAGGGTAAATGATTTTTTTGACATCCTCCCGAAACCTGATGATTTAGGTTGCAGTTTCCTTCCCTGACAGTTTTTTTGCAACTGTTTTTAAGAGTTATTTTTCCACAGAGGTTTGTGATGATCGAGGAAATTATTAATGAAAGTCGGAATGGCACTCGCCCTAAAGTTTCTGACGAAAATCTGAAGCTGAACGAGCAACCGACGCACAACGTAGAAATTGTTAGTGAAACTCCAAAAGACGCTCTCCGTGAAGTTTTTCAGGAAGCTCCAGCATTGCCCCAGAGCGAACCGGCGGAAAGTGTTGCAACCAAACAACCGACAGAAAAGGTGCTGGCGAAAGGGCGGATTGCGCTGTTTCTGTTGGGGTTGCTGCTGGTGGGTGGGTTGGGATTTTTGGTTTGGGTGCGATCGACTGCCCCTAAAGCGGAAAAACCGAGTCGCAGCGGTAAACTGCAAGTGACTCCGGTGACAGTAGCAACAGTAACGCAAAAAACGGTTCCGATACAGTTGCAAGCGATCGGCAACGTGCAATCGAGTTCTACTGTCTCGGTGACAGCACAAGCTAGCGGGCGGATTACAGGAGTTTATTTCAAGAAAGGGCAAGAAGTTAAGAAAGGACAACTGCTATTTTCGATCGACGATCGCTCTCAAACTGCCTCGATCCAGCAAGCTCAAGGAATCGTAGCAAAAAGCCAAGCACAGGTGCAACAAGCCACAGCCAACCTTTCTAAAGATCAAGGAGTTGTCGAACAAGCCAGAGCAACCCTTGACAAAGACCGAGGAATTGTTGAGCAAGCTAAAGCGACTCTTCAAAAAGACCAAGGACTTGTCCAACAAGCCAAAACGACTCTTCAAAAAGACCGAGGACTTGTCGAACAAGCCAAAATGACGCTCCAAAAAGACCAAGGTGCAGTTAAGCAAGCGATCGCCACTTTGACCAAGGATCGAGCGCAAGCACAATATGCCGAAGCCCAAAGTCAGCGGTATGCAGAGCTTTACAAACAAGGAGTAATCAGTCAAGATCAAGCCCAGCAATACGCTACCAGCAGCCGAGCCGCAGCGGCAACGGTCGATCTCGACCAGCAAGCGATCGCCAATGCTGAGACGGCGGTGAAGAGCGATCGCATCGGGATCGCAAATGCTGAGGCAGTCGTCAGAGGTGATGAAGTGGCGATCGCCAATGCTGAGACGGCGGTGAAAAGCGATCTCGTGGGGATTGAGAATGCTGAGACGGCGGTGAAAAGCGATCTCGTGGGGATTGAGAACGCTCGGGCTGTCGTGGAGGGCGATCGGGCTGCGATCGAGGGTTCTCAAGCTGGGTTGAGTGCAGACGGCGGTGCCTTGAAAAATGCTCAGGTGGAATCATCCTATACCAAGGTCTATGCGCCGATCGACGGGCGTGCCGGAAATGTGCTGGTGACAGTCGGCAATGTGGTGCAAGCAAGCACCGACAAACCCTTGGTGACAATCTCCACAATTAATCCAATTCAAGTTGCCTTTTCCGTGCCTGAATCCAACCTCCCACAAATCCAAAAATACCTGAATAACGGCAAACTTAAAGTTGATGTCACCTTTGCTGGAAACAATCGTCCGATATCGGGAACCTTATCATTTGTGAACAATACGGTTGACAATGCCACTGGATCTATTCAACTGATTGGCGACTTTAATAACGCAGATGGCAAACTTTTCCCCGGTCAATTTGTTAACACAACTCTAACATTAAGTCAACAACCAAATGCGATTGTTGTTCCCTCACAAGCTGTACAGACTGGGCCGAACGGACAATTCGTATTTGTCGCCCAAGAAGACGATACAGTGGAAAATGTGCCTGTAGTTGTCAGCAATACAATCAACGGCTTAAGTGTGATCCAAAAAGGTCTGGATGCGGGTGATGAAGTTGTCACCGACGGACAAGCTAATCTGGTTGATGGTAGCAAGATTCGCATTAAAACCGCAGGGGATGCTAAAGATAACTCTGATGGTTTAGGCAAGAGCTCTGATAGAAGTCAAGGGAATAATTCAGACATATCTGGATCTAAAAAATCGGGTGTAAAATCTGGCATAGGCTCGAATTCATCTGAAAATAAGTCATGGAAATCGCGCCAGAATCCGCAGGGCGGAGGCAACTAATATCATGTCCGGTTGAATAGCGATCGTACCTTTTTTTTCTTCGACTATGCCCTATGCCCACTCCTGCCTATGCCCTATGCCCTATGCCCTATGCCCGTATAAGTTTGATAAGTAATTAACCGGACTTGATATAATGAATCTCTCAGAACCGTTTATTCGCCGTCCAATTATGACCACCTTGGTGATGGCGGCAATTCTGATTTTTGGTTGGATGAGTTATCGCTTACTGCCGATTAGCGATTTGCCAAACGTCGATTATCCCACGATTCAAGTCAGCGCTTCCCGCCCCGGCGCTAGCCCGGAAACGATGGCGGCATCGGTGGCGCGCCCCCTAGAAAAGCAATTTTCCAGCATTGCTGGACTCGATACGCTGACTTCCACAAGTACCAGCGGCAAAACTCAAATTACGCTTCAATTCAATCTCAGCCACAATATTGATGATGCGGCCCAAGATGTGGAATCAGCAATTTCCTCGGCATCCGGCCAAATGCCCAACGATTTGCCAAATCCGCCTACCTACAGCAAAGTCAACCCCGCCGACGGGCCGATTCTTTACCTTTATCTCACTTCACCAACGCTTCCGCTTTCTGAGGTTGATAAATACGCACAAACCTATCTAGCGCAAAAGCTTTCCACAATCGCAGGTGTGGCACAAGTGCAAATTTACGGTTCTCAAAAGTATGCTGCTAGAATTCAACTCGATCCGCAACAGTTAGCAACGCGGCAAATTGGCATAGATCAAGTGCAAACTGCGATCGAACAAGGAAACGTCAACTTACCCACAGGAAGCCTTTCCGGTAGCCATAAAAACTTTACTGTGCAAACAAACGGACAGCTTCAGGATGCTGCTGCATTCCGCCGTTTAATTGTGACATACAAAAATGGACAGCCTGTTTATCTGGAACAATTAGGACGAGTAATTGACAGCGTAGAAAATACTCAACTTGCGAGTTGGTATAACAACGATCGCGCAATTATCCTCACGATTCAAAGACAGCCGGGCACAAATACTGTAGAAGTTGTAGAGACGATTCAAAAATTACTGCCCGACTTAAAAACTCAGATTCCGAGTTCGATCGATCTTGGGGTGATGTACGATGCGTCTCAATCGATTCGCGAGTCGGTGGATGATGTTCGGTTTACCCTCGTTTTGACGATCGCCCTAGTCATCTTAGTAATTTTCGTATTTTTACGCAATCTGTCTGCAACCGTCATTCCCAGTTTAGCGCTGCCGGTTTCGCTGATCGCAACCTTTGGCGTCATGCACTTATTGGACTACTCGCTAGATAACTTGTCGATGATGGCACTGACGCTATCCGTCGGCTTTGTAGTCGATGATGCGATCGTCATGCTTGAAAACATCGTCCGCCACATAGAAGAAGGAGAAAGCCCGCGAGAAGCTGCGCTAAACGGGTCTAGGGAAATCGGCTTTACGATTTTATCGATGACGCTTTCGTTGGTGGCGGTGTTTATTCCGATGTTGTTTATGAGCGAGTTGTTGGGGCGCTTGTTTCATGAATTTGCAGTGACGATTGCAGTTTCAATTTTGGTCTCAGGCTTTGTATCTTTGAGCCTGACACCAATGTTGTGCAGCCGTTTTTTGCGTCCGGTAAATCACGCCAATCAAAGCCGACTTTATAGAGCTTCCGAGTATGTATTCGATCGTTTTTTAAGTTTGTACGATTGGAGCCTCAAGAAAGTTTTAAAATATCACCGCACCACGATGATTTTGTCGTTCGCAATGGTGTTTGTCACAGTTGGACTGTTCGTCGTAGTTCCCAAAGGCTTTATTCCCAGCCAAGATACCGGACAAATCACGGGCATTACTCAAGCTGCACAAGATGCCTCTTTTGATGAATTAGTTCGCCACCAGCAAGCCGTTGTCAGCGCGATTCGCCAAGATCCGAATGTGGAAGCAGTTAACTCGAATATCGGGGCAGGAGCGAGTGCAAATGGCGGCGGGGCGGCTGTTGCCGGAAATTCGGGAAGCTTGTTTATTCGGCTGAAAGCGCGATCGCAGCGGCAGATGGGAGCCGACGAAATTGTGCAGAATTTGCGATCGCAACTAGCAGAGATTCCCGGCATTCAAGTCTTCTTGCAAAATCCTCCGGCAATCCCGCTAGGCACTCAACAAAGCACTGGATTGTATCAACTCGCGCTGCAAAGTTCTGATGTAATTCCGCTGCGGGAGTACGTCCCGCAACTGGTTGACAAAATGAAAGCAATGCCAGAAATTCAGGATGTTAACAGCGATTTGCAGATGACTTCTCAAATCAAAGTTGATATCGATCGCGACAAAGCCTCAGCATTAGGAATTACAGCTCAACAAATCGAAAACACCCTGAGAAATGCTTACGGTGCTTACCAAGTTTCCACGATTTACGGTGCGAGCAACGAGTATCAAGTTATTTTGGAACTAGAGCCCAAGTATCAAAAAGATCCCAATGCTTTGATGCAGCTTTACATCGCGACAACAAGCAGTGATTCGAGTGATGCTTCTGGCGGTAAAACACAAGTACCGCTGGCAACGTTTGCCAAAATCACTCCGGGAGTTGCACCGTTAATTGTCAACCATGTCGGGCGGATGAATGCTGCGACAATTTCCTACAACCTCGCGCCTGGGGTGGCGCTGGGAAATGCAAACAGCGCGATCGACAAAATCGTGAAATCGGTAATTCCTGACAGCATTTCTACCAATTATAAGGGCGCGAGTCAAGTATTTCAAAGTTCGCTGCCGAGTTTAGGGTTTCTGTTGGCCGTGGCAATTCTCGTCATCTATTTGATTCTCGGTATTTTGTACGAAGATTTCATCCATCCGATTACAATTCTGTCGGGATTGCCTTCGGCGGGATTTGGGGCGTTATTAACGCTGATGTTGTTTGGCGTTGAGCTCAACGTTTATTCATTCATCGGCATCATCCTGCTGGTAGGGATTGTTAAGAAAAACGGCATTATGATGGTGGATTTTGCGATCGAAGCCCAGCGCGACGACGGCAAAAAACCAGCGGAAGCAATCTATCAAGCCTGCTTAGTGCGCTTTCGGCCGATTATGATGACCACGATGGCGGCACTAATGGGAACATTGCCGATCGCCCTAGGAGTTGGTGCGGGTTCGGAATCTCGCCGCCCGTTAGGAATTGCCGTTGTCGGCGGACTTTTGTTTTCACAAGTTTTGACACTGTATCTCACGCCCGTTTTTTACATCTACATGGAATCGTGGCGGAAAAAGCTCAGCCAGGTGAAGTTTCGGCAAGTCTTTTCCTTTAAATGAGGACGGTAAAATAACTTGGTCGTAGGGTGCATCGCCTGCGATAAATCCCAACTAAATATCGATAATCTCAGGGCGACGCACCTGTCTTGGGGTGAGTATTCGTAGGGTGCGTCGTCGGCAATAAATCCCAACTAAACAGACAAGATTGCATAAGTCTTTGATTGATACAGAAACCGCAGATGTCAAGCAGATAAACACAGATAAACGCAGATAATTTTATGATTGTCAAAATGAGATAAGGTGCGTCGCCATAAGGTTGTGGATATTTAGTTAAGTATTTTCGAGGGCGACACACCCTACAACTAAAATCTCAACTACCAACAAATTTTTTAATCCGTTACATCCGTTACATAATCCGTTGCCGAACTTCCTTATTATTATGAACCTTTCAGAAATTTTTATCCGCCGCCCCGTGATGACCGCCCTGGTCACAATCGGCATTCTAATTTTCGGTTTGATGAGTTATTTTATGCTACCAATTAGCGCCTTACCTCACGTTGAATATCCATTTGTGAGTGTCTCTGCTAGCTTACCCGGTGCAACCCCCGAAACAATGTCATCCTCAGTCGCCGCGCCGCTAGAAAGACAGTTCACTGAAATAGCTGGCCTCAATTCGTTTAACTCCACCAGTTCCACCGGTAGCGCGAACATTTCCCTACAATTCGACTTCAGCCGCAGTGTGAATTCTGCTGCTAAAGACGTACAAGCTGCGATCGCCGCCGCCGCAGGTTCATTGCCATCGGGAATGCCCAAACCGCCAACTTACCGCAAAGTTAACCCTTCAGTTGCGCCGGTTCTATACCTTTATTTGTACTCCAAAACCCTGCCAATTGCAGAAGTGGATGAAGCTGCAGAAGTGACGATCGCACAACCCATCTCAGCGATCGACGGTGTGGCGCAAGTGCAGGTTTACGGGCAGAAACAATATGCAGTCAGAATTCAACTCGATCCGCGAGAATTGACCGCCAGGGGAATCGGATTAGATCAAGTTAGAACCGCAGTTACGCAAGGAAATGTCAACTTGCCAACCGGAAGCCTTTCGGGCGATAACAAAAGCTATTTAATTCAGGTAAACGGTCAATTAAATAAGGCAGCCGAATATCGATCGCTGATCGTTGCTTACAAAAATGGCGCAGCAGTGAGGCTGCAAGATTTAGGAAACGTGATTGACGACGTGCAGAATAACAAAGTCTTGAATTTGTACACCGATAAAAATGTTACAAATCAACCTGCAATCTTGCTGGCAGTGCAGCCTCAACCCGATGGAAATACTGTCGAAATCGTCGATTCAATTGTGAAAATGTTACCCGCACTCAAACAACAAATTCCCCAATCTATCGAAATGGGAATTATGTACGATCGCTCTCAATCAATTCGGGCTTCTGTAGATGATGTGAAGTTCTCCTTAGTTTTGTCGGTGTGTCTGGTTGTCTTAGTAATTTTTCTATTTTTGCGGAACCTTACAGCGACGGTAATTCCGAGTTTAGCTTTGCCTGTGGCAATTATCGGCACGTTTGCGGTGATGTATCAGTTGGGATACTCGTTAGATAACCTGTCTCTGATGGCGCTGACGCTTTCAGTGGGGTTTGTGGTGGATGATGCGATCGTGGTTCTCGAAAATATTGTCCGCCATCAAGAAATGGGACAAGCACCGCTAGAAGCAGCATTAAAAGGATCGAGAGAAATTGGTTTTACAATTCTATCAATGACGCTTTCATTGGTTGCCGTATTTATTCCCCTTATCTTTATGGGTGGATTAATCGGTAGATTATTTCATGAATTTGCGGTGACTATTTCGGTGGCAATTTTGGTTTCGGGATTTGTTTCTCTGAGCCTGACGCCGATGTTGTGCAGTCGATTTCTCAAATCGTCCCACCACCAACGACAAAACCGCTTCTACCGCATTTCCGAGCGCGGATTTGAGCTGCTGCTGCAAGGATACGAAGGGTCGCTAAAACCTGTTTTGAAATACCGTTTCGTGACGCTGATTGTTTCTGTAATTCTGCTGGTATTGACGGCTTATCTGTTCGTTCTAGTTCCGAAAGGCTTTATTCCGACTGAAGACACCGGACAACTGATGGCTAACACAAAAGGAGCGCAAGATATTTCCTTTGAAGATATGCTGCTTCACCAACAACAAATTGTTGATATCATTCGGAAAAATCCCAACATCGCAGCGTTGAACTCAACCGTAGGTGCTAGCGGGCCGAACGCATCTGCGAACAACGGACGCATTACCATTAGGCTCAAACCCCGATCGCAGCGCCGCCTCAGTGCCGACGAAATCATCCAACAACTCACTCCTAAATTGCGCGGAATTCCCGGCATTCAAGCTTTTATACGCTCTCCTGCTGCGATTCCGATCGGCGGTCAACAAACAAATTCACAATATCAGTTTACGGTGCAAAGTTTAGACTTGCAAGCGCTGCGTCAAGCGGTGCCGGAATTGTTAGCTAAAATCAAAACGCTACCGGGATTGCGCGGTGTCGATAGCGATTTGCAATTGAGCACGCCTCAGCTTCAAGTTAAAGTCGATCGCGACAAAGCCGCAGCCGTCGGCGTTAGTGCTCAACAAGTGCAAAAAACTCTCAGCGCAGCTTACGGTTCAGGACAGGTTTCGACGATTTATACCCCGAACAATCAATTTACGGTTGTGTTAGAACTAAAGCCTGAGTTTCAGCGCGATCCGAGTGCTTTGTCGATGCTTTACGTGCGATCGAACACCGGACAAATGATATCGTTAAATACGATCGCAAATGTCACCCAAACAGTCGGCCCGCTAACCGTCAATCACCTAACGGGATTGCCCTCTGCTACAATCTCCTTTGACACTCTTCCAGGCACATCACTGAGTCAAGCAACCGCAGCTATCGAGAAAGTTGCAAAGGATGTTTTGCCGCCGTCAGTGACAACAAGTTTCCAAGGTGCAGCACAGGTATTCAACCAATCTTTTAACGATTTAGGTTGGTTGTTGCTAGTTTCTATTGTGGTGATTTATTTAATTCTCGGCATTTTGTACGAGGATTTCATTCACCCGCTGACAATTTTGTCAGGTTTGCCGTCAGCCGGATTTGGTGCGCTGTTAACGCTGGTAATCTTTCAGGTTGAACTCAATCTCTATTCGTTTATCGGGATTATTCTGCTGGTGGGAATTGTTAAGAAAAACGGTATTATGCTAGTAGATTTTGCGATCGAGAAACAGCGCAAAGAAGGCAGAAGCGCCTATGATGCCATCTACGAAGCTTGCATCGTCCGCTTCCGTCCGATTATGATGACGACGATGGCGGCTTTAATTGGAACTTTGCCGATCGCCCTGGGAGTTGGTAGCGGTTCCGAATCGCGCCGTCCGTTGGGAATTGCGATCGTCGGTGGGTTGCTGTTTTCGCAAGTTTTAACGCTGTATCTTACTCCGGTATTTTACACTTATATGGAAGCGTGGCGAAAACGGCTAGGTCAACCAAAAATGAAGCTGTCTGAATTTTTCTGGCGTCCGAAAACTCGACCTTCGAGCAGAAATTAATACCAAATCCGTGTTGAAAACTTCTTTTTAATTCTGGGCGGTTTCAACCGCAGAATAGAATCTTGAACGTGGATTAGGTAGTCTGTTTTATTAATTAATAATCAGCGGGCGATCGCCTTTTTACTCCTCTACTTTGATTATCGCGATCGCGGTCTTTTTTCCTACCTTTTTTAATTTGCTGGCTCATTTCTACAAACAAATCCCTACGCAGATAAGGATAGTCGCTCACCCACACGTCGCGGCTGGGAATGTAAATATCTGAAACTTTGGCAATCCGTCCCAAATCTTCTTGATTCGACATGATTAACATTAAAGCAGCTTGGCCGCGGGCAATTCCTTGGTGATCTTTCCGCAAGGGAGCTCGAAGTGTAGTGGTAAATCCGGTTTTGTCGCCTACTTCTAAATTAATTCGCGGTTCTAAGTTGTCAACTATTACGAGTTGTCCTTTTTGATTGACTGTTTCTTCTTGACTGGTGACTTCATCTGTAATATATATATCCAAAACTCGTCCTTGCCAAAAACCGCAGTATTGATATTTGCGACATTCTGCATTCCGCAAACTCGCCCACAAAATCGGCCCCCACAGCCAGTACAAACCAGCTATCAATCCGGTGATTAAAACTAGCGGTCCGACATCGGAACCGGCGAAGTTGTAGACTACCAGGAGGAAAACTACGCTGACTGCTGAGATTAACATTCGCCTCAAAAAATCGGGCGGTTTTCCCCAGATATATTTGTATTGCGCTCCCGTGGCGACGGCGGGAATTAGTTCTTGAAAGGTTTCGCGGGTTAAGGGAATTAGCATAGGAAGTTCGGCAACGAGCAATGTACGGGATGCAACGGCTATCTGTTCGGAAGCGGATTATATTAAGGGATTTAACAGATTTAACGGATTGATGTTGAAGTCAAAAATCAGAAGTTAGAAGTCAAAAGTTAGAAGTTAGATTAATTCCACATTACTAATGACTAATGACTAATGACTAATGATTAATGACTACAAGATTTTTTCCAGGCCGTAAACGAGCGATCGCAATTCAAGGACTTTGCGTACAGACAGCAAGACTCCTGGCATATAACAAGCGCGATCGCTAGTATCGTGTCGTAAAGTATAAACTTGACCGGCGCCGCCAAAAATTACCTCTTGGTGGGCAATTAAACCGGGTAAACGGATGCTGTGAATGCGAATCCCTTCATCCGCCACTGAACCTCGCGCTCCGGCTAATTTTTCGGTTTCTTCAACTTCTGGCGGATTGAAAGTTTTTCCCATTTCTGCTAGCATTTGGGCAGTTTGAATTGCCGTACCGCTGGGGGCGTCGGCTTTTTGATTGTGGTGCAGCTCGATAATTTCTACGTGTTCAAAATACTGAGATGCCGTGACGGCGGCTTGTTGGAGCAAAACCATGCCGATCGAGAAATTGGGTACGATCAAACAGCCGATGCTGGCTTTGTCAGCAAATTCAGCTAAGTTTTCAATTTGCTTGCTGCTCAAGCCGGTAGTGCCGACTACCGGGCGAATGCCGTAAGCTATGGCCGATCGCACGTTTTCATAAACTGACGAAGGGTGCGTAAAATCTACCATCACGCCTAACTGCTTTTCCTGAGCTGCTAATACCAGCATTCCTTGCAAGTCGTCAGTGATGGGAACTTCTAACGGGCCACATCCGGCTAATTCGCCGGCATCGGCGTTGAGGTACTCAGGAGAACGGTCTACAGCCCCAAATAAGGTCATGTCACTAGCATGGGCGATCGCCTTAATTACTTCGCGGCCCATTTTGCCTGCTGCACCGTTAACAATCACCGGAATCGGAAGTTGATTCGCCATCATCTCAAAAATATCCTGAAAGTTTGATCGACTAAATTTTAACGCTTGTGCGAATTTGGGGAAACAAGGAATGAAAGACAGGATTTGTCGGCAAATCTTCAAAAACCCGGTTCCCATTCGAGAAATACTTTGCCAAATCGAGTAATTAGCTTAAAGAAACTCGGTTGCGGCACAAGTTCTGAAAAAATTACATTCAATCTCATATTAAGCTCAATTCTGTAAGAACAGACTTGTGCAAAGCTAATTTGCACCGACATATTTTTTCTGTGACTGCCAAATTCTCTCGAAATCTTAGATATGTCATGTCTGTCGCAACTGGTCTCAACCTGAGTTTTCAAAACCGACGGATCAGGATTTTGCCTGCAATGCTTGCGGGCGCGACTGTAACGCTGCTGAATATGGGAGTTCGGCAGTTGGGAGGCCTGCAAAACTTGGAATTGGGGAGTTTTGACTCGTTACTGCGCTTGCAGCCTGATTTGGGACCCGATCCGCGACTGCTGGTAGTGGGAATTTCTGAGGCCGATATTCAAGCTTTGGGGAGATTTCCCATTTCTGACGGTGCGATCGCTCAAACCTTGGCAAAACTGCAAAAGTATCAGCCAAAAGTCATCGGTTTGGATTTGTACCGGGATTTGCCTCAAGCGCCGGGACACGAAGAATTGCTGGCCGGGCTCAAAGCACGGAATGTTGTGGCGATTTATAAATTGAGCGATTCAGAAAGTGAGGGAGTGGCTGCGCCCCCGGGGATACCGCCCGATCGGCTCGGTTTTAACGATTTCGTGCTCGATCCTGATGGCGTTGTACGCCGCAATTTGCTCTCAGTCTCGCAACCAGACAAAAAGATTGCTTTATCGTTTTCTGTGCAAGTGGCTTTGCTGTATCTCAAAGACAGAGTACAGCAGAAAAATAGTCCTGTTCATCCCCACCAAATCAACTGGGGAAAGGCAGAATTTGTGCCTTTAACTTCTCACAGCGGTGGCTATGCAAATCTCGACGCCAAAGGCTACCAAATTCTGCTCAAATACCGTTCTGGTAAGGATGTGGCGCGACAAGTCAGTATCACGCAGGTATTGAAGGGGGAAATTGAACCAAGCTGGGTTAAGGACAAAATTGTGTTGATCGGGACGACTGCACCGAGCACCAGAGACGTGTTTCTGACGCCCTACAGTCCCGTTAAAAAGCAAAGTCCGAAAATGCCGGGAGTGCTGCTGCACGCGCAAATGCTCAGCCAAATATTGAGTGCTGTTTTGGATGGGCGATCGCTCTTTTGGGTGTGGCCGGAATGGGCGGAAATTTTGTGGAACGGTGCTTGGGCGATGGTTGGCGGGGTTTTGGCTTGGCGGATTCAGCATCCTGTGAAGGCGGGATTGGCTGGGGGTGCGGGATTGATGGGACTGCTGGGGATTAGTTATGGGATTTTTACTGGGGGTGGGTGGGTACCGTTAGTGTCGCCGACTTTGGGTTTGGTGGTGACTGGTGTGGGTGTCAGTGCTTACAGAAAGCTTTACGATGCTTTTCACGATTCTCTGACGGGTTTGCCCAACCGGGATTTGTTCGTGGATTGTCTTGGGCGGGCGATCGCCAATACTAGGGGCCGGCGCAGCTATCTGTTTGCGGTGCTGTTTCTGGATTTAGACAGGTTTAAGGTGATTAATGATTCTTTGGGTCATTTGGCGGGGGACGAACTGCTGATGTCGGTGGTGCAGCGGTTGAGGGCGATTATTGGCTCCGGGGATACTGTGGCGCGGGTGGGGGGTGACGATTTTGCGATTTTGGTGAGGAATGTTGATGTTGGCAGTGCGGTGGATTTGGCCGGTCGCATTCACCAAGCTTTAATTGTGCCTTTTGATTTGAAGGGGCAGGAGGTGTTTGTGACGGCAAGTATCGGGATTGCGGTGGGCGGCGAACCTGCTGCTACTGTCAGGGAACAGCCGGAACACTTGCTGCGGGACGCCCACACGGCGATGTACCGGGCTAAGGCTTTGGGAACGGGAAGGTATCAGGTGTTTAATGCTTCGATGCACGCTTTGGCGGTGGAGAGATTGCAGTTGGAGACTGATTTGCGGGTGGCATTGAAGCGTCAGGAGTTTTTGCTGCATTACCAGCCGTTTGTATCTTTGGCAACTGGTAGGATTATTGGGTTTGAGGCTTTGGTGCGCTGGCAGCACCCGCTGCGAGGTTTGATTTCGCCGGTGAAATTTATTCCGGTGGCTGAGGAAACGGGGGCAATTGTGCCGCTGGGTGAGTGGGTGTTGGAGGAGGCTTGCTGGCAGTTGCGGCTTTGGGAGGGAATGTTTGATTTCGATCAACCTTTAATTATGAGTGTAAATTTGTCGGGAAAGCAGTTTGCCCAGCCGGATTTGGTCGATCGCATTCAGATGATTTTGGAAACAACGGGTTTGAGTGCCGATAGTTTGAAGTTGGAGATTACTGAGAGTGTGGTGATGGATGATGTGGAGTCGGCGATCGCGGTTTTGAAGCAGATGAAAGCGTTAAATGTCAAGTTGGGAATTGATGATTTTGGCACTGGTTATTCGTCGTTGAGTTATTTGAGTCGTTTTCCTACGGATACTTTGAAGGTTGATAAGTCGTTTGTGGGGCGGATGGAGCTCGAAAGCGAGGGGGAGAATGTGGCGATCGTCCGCACGATTGTGGCGCTGGCTCACGCTTTGGGTATGGATGTGATTGCTGAGGGTGTGGAGACGGCGGCACAATTAGCTAGATTAAGGGCGATCGGCTGCGAATACGGTCAGGGTTATTTTTTTGCTAAGCCGTTACCGAGCGAGGCTGCGACTGCTTTGATGGCTTCTGGGCCGCAGTGGTAGTGATTAGTTATTGGTCATTCTTCTTCGTGGTTATATACAATAATCTTCCTATCGTCGTTTAGAAAAGCTTTATGCCAGAAGTTACACGATTTTACGGAATAATCATCAAAATTTTCTTTGGGGATCACCCACCTCCTCATTTTCACGCAGTTTACGGTGAGTACAATGCTTTGATCGGCATTGAATCTTTATAGATTATTGAAGGAGATTGACCGAATCGGGCCCAAAAGCTGGTAATAGAATGGGCTACGTTGTACCAGAAAGAACTGCTGGATATGTGGAATAGCCAAAAATTTAGTAAACTTCCGCCCTTAAAATAACTGTGATTTTTTTTATTAAACCTGAGCGCATTGTTTCTGCTAAAGCTATTGACAATCCCACCTTGACGGTCAAGTTTACCAATCTTGAAATCAAGAAATACGACATCTCTAAGTTATTAGACAATCCGATGTTTGCGACGTTACGCAATCCTGGATTTTTCAGAAATTTTAAAATTGAACCTGGTGGTTATGCACTGGTTTGGAATGAAGATATCGATATCAGTGAATATGAACTTTGGCAGAATGGAATTAGTTGCACGGATGAGGAAATTGAGCGATACATTGAATCTCTTCATCATTCGTTAGGAGGTAAGCACGATAGTGCCAGAAGTATTTGATGTAGTAAGTAGAATTGTTAGTAACATTGCCTGAATCTCATTTACACCTAGGTGCTTGACGGGCTATTGTAGATTGTTATGATGATGGAAATTACGAAATAGAATTTAGCGATCGCTCTGGCGAAACGATAGCTTTGTATACTCTGTCTACCGAGCAATTTTTAGTTGTTTGGAAGTCGAAAGAAAGGCGTTGGTTGTCTGTATCGGAACTATTAGCTGCGATAGTTGAACGTTTGTGTGATGAACGTCAGCAACAAATTTTAGAGTTGCCGCGTTCTGTGTCTCAGTAATAGTCTGTTTTTGGCGGCGTTTTGAGAGGAATCACACAAACTCTGCACTTGGATTTCAAGGCTGCAGATCGACTGTTGTCCGCTTGTATGTCACAATAAACAAGCAATTATTATATTTTGAGTTATCCTGTGAGTCCTACTGCCGAAGTCAGCAATACCCTAAATGCGGGCGTTCTACCAAGCGTTACCGCTACCCCAGCGCGCCGCGCTGTTTTTCCCTTCACTGCGATTGTCGGCCAGGAGGAGATGAAACTGGCGCTGCTGTTGAATGTCATCGATCCCAAAATTGGCGGCGTGATGATTATGGGCGATCGAGGTACTGGTAAATCTACCACAATCCGCGCCCTCACTGACTTGCTGCCGGAAATTGAGGTGGTGGCTGACGATCCTTTTAACAGTCATCCCAGCGATCCAGATTTGATGAGCGATGAGGTGCGCGATCGCACTTTATCTCAAACTGACATTAAAATCGCCCGCAAAAAAGTCCAAATGGTAGACTTGCCTCTGGGCGCGACCGAAGACCGAGTTTGCGGTACGATCGACATCGAGAAAGCTTTGTCGGAAGGAGTTAAAGCTTTTGAACCCGGTCTTTTAGCTAAAGCTAACCGCGGCATTCTGTACGTTGATGAAGTCAATTTGCTCGACGATCATTTAGTCGATGTTTTGCTCGACTCGGCCGCCAGCGGTTGGAATACTGTTGAAAGAGAAGGCATTTCGATCCGCCACCCGGCTAAGTTTATTTTAATCGGTTCCGGCAACCCAGAAGAAGGAGAATTGCGGCCGCAGTTGCTCGACAGATTCGGGATGCACGCAGAAATTCGGACTGTGAAAGACCCGAATTTAAGAGTGGAAATTGTCGAACAGCGATCGAGTTTTGACCAAAATCCAGCGGAGTTTCTGGCGAAATACCAGCGCGAACAAGATGAACTGCAGCAGAGGTTGGTGGAAGCCCAGGAAAGATTGAAATCGGTAACTATCGATCGAGAGTTGCGGGTAAAAATCTCCCAAGTTTGCGCGGAATTGGACGTAGACGGGCTGCGGGGCGATTTGGTGACGAATCGGGCTGCGAAAGCTTTCACGGCTTTGGAATGCCGCACAGAGGTAACTGTGGACGATATTCGCCGGGTGATGACTCTGTGTTTGCGGCACCGGTTGCGGAAAGACCCGCTAGAATCAATAGATTCGGGGTATAAAGTGACTAAAGTGTTCGATCGGGTATTCGGCCTAGAAACAACTGAGGGGTAATTAATAATTGGTAATTGGTAATGGGTGGTGAGGAAACATTTCCCAAATTTTTAATGCCTCCTTCCCCATTTCCAATTACTAATTCTGGCAATGGAAAAACGAATTTTAGGATTAGATCCCGGCTTAGCAAATCTCGGCTACGGGGCAATTTGCTGTCAAATTGTCCCCGGTAAACAAGATGAAAACTTTGTTTCCATGATTGATTGCGGCGTGATAAAAACAATGCCAAAACAAGAAATGGGCCAGCGCTTGAAAACAATTTACGACGATTTGCACGCGGTAATTGAAGAGATTAAACCAGATGTAGCAATTGCCGAAAAATTGTTTTTTTACAAGATGGGAAATACCATACTGGTAGCGCAAGCGCGGGGTGTTTTGACACTGGTATTAGCGCAGTGTGGAGTGCCGCTGTTCGAGTTTACGCCGGCTCAAATTAAGCAAGCTTTGACAGGCCGCGGTAATGCGGATAAATCTGAAGTGCAAGAGGCCGTGGCGCGGGAGTTAGAGTTGGGTTATATTCCGAAACCGGATGATGCGGCGGATGCTTTGGCGGTGGCTTTGACGGGTTGGTACGATGATGATATTTGTCCGAAGAAAATACAGTTGGAAACAGGAAAAATTTGAGGCAATATCAAATCATCGGCAAATTAAGGACAAATCCGGGCAAGACATCTTCTCCTGATAAACTCACAGGAAACTGTGCAATCTCTACCTCGCGAGAAGGGCGATAAATTTCTACTTGTTCGTCTTGAGGATTAATTAGCCAACCCAAGCGCAAGCCGCTGTTGAGGTATTCCTGAATTTTCTCCTGAAGGGGTCACAGCGGGTCTGTACGCGAGCGCAATTCAATGACAAAATCAGGACAAATTGGCGGAAATTTCTCTTGTTGTTCTTCTGTTAAAGCCGACCATCTTTCCAAGCTAACCCAAGCTGCGTCTGGAGATCGATCGCCATTATTGGGCAACCGAAAAATTGTGGAAGAACTAAACACCCTCCCTAGCTGCGTTTGACGGTTCCACAAGCCCAAATCTGTAATTAAATCGGCTTCTAGATTGCCGCTGACTCCGCCTACTGGTGACATAATGATAATTTCTCCTTTAGCAGTTCGTTCAAATTGCCAATCTCGATTCATCTGGCACAAACGGTAAAACTGTTCGTCTGTTAGTTCGACAGTATCTAAGTTTAAAGTAACGGTTATCATTTTTCCCAACTCCCTAGAAATATGAGTTCTGCAAACCTATTTTAGGGCTGCTTTTTGTAAATAATAGACGAAACTAATCTAATTTAACATCAGTCCTAGGCAAAAACAGTTAAGCTTTGAAATGCGTTTAAACCCCAGACGGGCTAGGGTGTCAATGCCAGATATCGATCGCATTTAACATCATTCCTATGCCAGAGCACTTAAGCTTTGACACGGGTTCCAACCCCAGGCGGACTATTGCGAAGTCCAAAATATTAGTTGAAAATGCAATGAGGTTCGATCGCCCAATTCCACCTTGACTCCAAAAAATGCTATAATACCAACTTTAATTGCTAAACTTGTCCCGCCAGCAGAGAACACAGGAAAATAATATGATGATTATTACCTCCCAACAAATTGCCCAGTTTCGCTCGCAATTAGCCGAATATCCCGAAGCCCTAAAAGCCCTAGACGCAATCGAAGATTGCGAAGGTAACATCGAGGATGCAGCGATATCTCTAGCAATTCAAGCCGGACAAGAACCGAATATATCAGAAAATTGGTTAGACGGATTAGCTAAAAGATGCCGCGTTGCTATCTGCAAATCCGAGGTTAAAGAAGAGTTAGCAAACGGACAATTGAATGCAGCCTTTAGAGATTTAGTTGCAGCAAAAACTTGCCCTGATATTTTGGTGACTTCGGTGATTATTTATGTATTTAAAACTGGGGTGAATGAGTTTTGCGAGCCTCTCGAATATAAACTGTAAAGCCATCGCTGCATTTAAAATTTAGGTGAAGCTAAGCTATCGCAAAGGGTAGGGAATCGCCCTGATTTTTCAAAACATGATACAACGAGGCGATCGCACTTTTTCTCTACCCCTTTGCACTACTGTACCCAGCCGGCCTCAAATCCGGCGACAAACCCAAAGATTTCCCCAGCAAACGAGCAAGTTGCACTAAAAAATTAGCAGTATCTTCGTCACCTTCGCGCGCCATTGAAGCCGATATCTGGATTAGCATTTGCACAAATCCCGCATCAATTAAATCGGAACACGAACTCAAAACCTCTGGCTCTTGGCCGTTGGGACAGGTAAGCACTCGCTCGATTAAGTTCAAATAAGCCTCTTGACGTTCTGGATTCATTTTGGCAGAAGCTGTACAGTAAATAATTTATTATTACGTTTAACTCAGTCCTGTCAATCACGCGATCGAATAAGCGATCCCCGTTTTTAGTCTAGAAACTCCATTCAGTCAGGAATAGACAGAAGCTTAAAGAAAATCTTAAGTTTCTCCATGCTAGTTTAGTCGAGGTAAGCTGCCCCCATGCGCCCCCTAGAATTAAAGCTAAGCTGCGCCAATAATAACCCTAAGATTCAAGGGAATTAAGAATATACAAAATGAAAATAGGAATATTTTTAGGAAATCTAGGAAACCCTGCCATCTACTATCCCAAACTCGCCTCAATTACGGGCGGAGTCGCGGCGAGTATTTTTCTTTGCCAATTATTGCAATGGCAATCACAAAAGTCCAACTCCGACGAATGGGTAAAAACTAACAGCAGCGAAATTGAAAAAGCCACCGGTCTAAGTCACGAAGAACAAGAACTCGCGAGACGCCTGCTTAAAGTGCGATCGCTCCTGAAAGAAAAATTAACCAATCCCAACACGGGCATCCTAGAACTCTGGGCGGACATTGACGCTTTCGAGGAAAAACTCAATAACTTTTGGACACCGAATCCGCCAGATACTATAACACCGATAAATCGCGAAAACAACAATCACCCTGTAGAAATCTTCCGCGAAATATCACCCCCAAATCATGTAGTTAAAACAGACAAATATTTCGGGCAACCCCGCCAGCAAATAGCCGTTGCTGTCACGCCTCATTACCGATTTAGCGGGCCTTGGAATTCCCAAGAAGAACTGCACAACTTTCAGCGAGCTTTAGAAGCATATGCTCAAGAGCACAACTTAGGATTTGGCAATCCTTCTGGATGGGCATTTAAAATTATTGACAGCATGACAAAAGGCTTAACCTCGACTTTTTGGGATGAATTTATCGCCGGAATCCCTTTAGGAGAAAGTCAGAAAGTTAAACGAGATTGGGAAATCGAGCCGGAAGTGCCTTATCCTGCCTTTGAAGAAGAGCGAATTCAGTATTACGTGCACAAAGGCGAACCGCTGGAAGCAGCAGTATCTAAAGCCCGTGCTGATTTGAGAAACCCGGTTTTGGGCAAAGATTTGTGGGAGGGATTTCTGCGAAAGTGCGATCGTATTGCTGATGATGCACTCAAAGCCAAACAGCAGGGCGTTGACACACCATATCTGCCCTCTTCCTTCAACGAAAAACCGCAAATCACCAAGGATAGCGTAATGCGGAAATTAGGGGCGATCGCACCTCAATCGGTCTTAAATCAATCCACATCTGAAATAGTTCCTGAACCGCCAAACATCGAACTAAAAGAGCCACCAACCGCCGCCGAAATCCCCAGTATTTCCTCTTTGCAAAAAGCTTACCAAACTCCTCTCGGCCGAAGTATAGTTGAGAAACAAATCGCTGCAAACCCGGACTGGGGCTACGAAATAGTTGACGGTGAAATAGTCGAATCAATACCTTTTTAATGAGGCTGATATGAAACGAATTAGCGATATCAATCCGCTGGGGGAAGAGCGACCAAATCCTTCTGAGAAAGAGAGAGAAAACCTGCGAGAGGAAAGGTTACAGCGAGAAAGAGATGAAGCATATCAAATGTTAGTTGAGCTCTGCAATTTAGGCGAATATAAAATGGCCGAGCAGTTGGCAAATCGACATTATTTTAATTGGGGTTATGAAATAGTTGATGGGATTGTGATGGAAAGGATAGATTAGGTTCGTAGTAAGGACTTTAGTCCTTAATTCCAAGATTGAAATAAGTAAAGTTCTTACTACAAACTTATATTTGAGAATTAGGGTTATGTTATAATTATAATTAAAACTTAAATAACTATTAAACATGACAACAACTATTAACGCCAAAAATATAACGCTCGGTGAAGTCAGTCAATTTTTGAAATTCCCAGAGCAGCTTAATAATGACGCCTACACAAATTTTTTATCCTTAGAATCCTTAACAGAGATAGAACAGTTAGAACTCGCCCAAATCCGCAACGATTTTCGCGAATACCTCTCAGTGGAAAGAGTCTCTGAAGGACTGGTACAAGCTTTAACTACGTTTCCCTTAATGCTATTGGCTGGCTTCTACCGCCGCCCAATCAAGATGAGTCTCGAACAAGACATTGCTAACATAATTATAGAAGATGAAGACACAACGATTACAGGCAGATTTGACATTTTAGCAATCAATAAAGAGAAACAAATTGCCGCTGATATACCATTTTGGATTTTAGTAATAGAATCTAAAAATAGTCTAATTGCTCCCCGCGCTGGTTTGCCCCAACTTCTAACTTACGCCTCTAAAAGTTTAGAAAATCAAGAGTCTGTTTGGGGGCTGGCGACTAGCGGAGAGTTTTATCAGTTCGTCAATATCCGCAGAGGAAATCCCCCAACCTATCAGCTAATGCCATTTTTGACTTTGATGGAACCCGAACCTTCAGTTTTGTTGCTCCAAGTTTTAAAAGCTATTTGTAAGCTATAGCAGAAGGAAGAAGAAGGACTAAAGTCCTTAGTACAAACATAAAAAAAGAGGCAGAGAAAATTCCCCGCCTCAAATCTGCAATGACTGTTAACCTAAAAATTAGATTAGCCAGCCAATACTTTTTAGTAGCCTCTGGTGTTCGGCTTGTGGACGATGAAGCTGAGCACTTGGCACTGCTTCACGTTGTCAAAACCCATGACGCGGATGTAGCAACTAGGATTGTCTTGACGGCAAGCTTGAACTTCTGTCATGATTTCTTTGACGCTGCGAGCACCAAACAAAGGCAGCTTCCACAGAGTCCAGTAGCGCATTTCAGCGGCAGAGGTTTCGTTGAATTCTACGCCGGGAATGTAGCCTTGATCCAAGATGTACTGGAGTTGCTTGGCAATTTGCGCGTCTGTCAGCGGGGGCAAATAGGACAGAGTTTCGTAACGACGCTCTTTAGGTAAAGTCTTCATTTTTTGTATCTCTAAGGTGTGTGTTCGATCGCACTTGCCGATCGATTAACTCGACAAATTATCCAGATTCGGTTCAGAATCTATTGATGTTTCAGGATTACTGCTAGAAACAGACCAATTAAGTTGCGTAGTTCGCTCTAAATGCTGGCGTCTGTGTTCCATATTCGCCTGTTGAATGCCAGTACAAACCATTTCTGGCAAAAATTCCGTCACATCGTGAGCCAGATACTCTCGCACAGTCATGATCCGAAATCCTAAATCTTGATTTTCCAAAAGCAACTCTTGAATGTAAGCTTCTCCATCTTGGATTTTGCCCTTAGTAGAAAAATCATTCAACCAGATTGCCAGAGGAGGATTGGTTTCGCTCAACTGAGCGACCACCATCCGCACGGATTGATAGGTTAGGTAACTTGCCAGCACCTTAGCGGTGTCTTTCGCAACTTGTTTGAGATCCATTTTGACCCCAGCCCCCTCAAATTTTAGATTTTGGATTTTAGATTTTGGATGCAAACTTACTTGTAAATCTTCTTCAAAGATAAAGACTTCCTAGCAAGTTTGCGACCTAAAACCTAAAATCTCCAACCAAAAATCCTTAAAGGGTATCCATTGCCTCGAACTCAAACTTGATTTCTTTCCAGAGTTCGCAAGCAACAGCCAGTTCAGGAGACCATTTGCAAGCTTCGCGGATCACGTCGCCGCCTTCGCGCATCAAGTTGCGGCCTTCGTTACGAGCTTGGACGCAAGCTTCCAAAGCAACGCGGTTAGCAGTTGCACCAGGTGCATTACCCCAAGGGTGGCCCAAGGTGCCGCCGCCGAACTGCAAGCAGGAGTCGTCGCCGAAGATTTCCACCAAAGCCGGCATGTGCCAGATGTGGATACCGCCAGAAGCAACCGGCATGACACCGGGCATGGAGGCCCAATCTTGGGTGAAGTAAATACCGCGGCTGCGGTCTTCTTCGATGTGGTCTTCGCGCATCAAGTCTACGAAGCCCATCGTGATGCCTTTTTCGCCTTCGAGTTTACCCACAACTGTACCGGAGTGCAGGTGGTCGCCGCCGGACATCCGCAAGCACTTGGCAAGCACGCGGAAGTGGATACCGTGGTTTTTCTGACGGTCGATAACTGCGTGCATGGCGCGGTGGATGTGCAGCAAAATACCATTGCGGCGGCACCATTTAGCCAAGGTGGTGTTAGCAGTGAAACCACCGGTCAGGTAGTCGTGCATGATGATGGGGGTTTTGATTTCCTTAGCGAACTCAGCCCGCTCCATCATTTCTTCGCAGGTGGGGGCAGTTACGTTGAGGTAGTGACCCTTGACTTCGCCGGTTTCTGCTTGGGCTTTTTCAATAGCTTCTTGAACGAACAGGAAGCGATCGCGCCAGCGCATGAACGGTTGCGAGTTGATGTTTTCGTCGTCTTTGGTGAAGTCCAAACCGCCGCGCAGAACTTCGTAAACTGCACGACCGTAGTTCTTAGCAGACAGACCCAATTTGGGTTTAATTGTACAGCCCAGCAAAGGACGACCGTACTTGTTCAATTTGTCCCGCTCAACGGTAATACCGTGAGGAGGGCCTTGGAAGGTTTTCAGGTAAGCAATGGGAATCCGCAAGTCTTCCAACCGCAGAGCGCGCAGAGCTTTGAAACCGAACACGTTACCGACCAAAGAGGTCAGCAAGTTGGTGACGGAACCTTCTTCAAACAAATCCAAAGGATAGGCAATGAAGCAGATGTATTGGTTGTCTTCACCGGGAACTGGCTCGATGTCGTAGCAGCGACCTTTGTAGCGGTCGAGGTCGGTCAGGAGGTCAGTCCACACAGTTGTCCATGTACCTGTGGAAGATTCAGCAGCTACAGCAGCGCCTGCTTCTTCTGGCGGAACTCCCGGCTGCGGTGTTACCCGGAAAGCCGCCAAAACATCTGTATCCTTTGGGGTGTAGTCCGGCGTGTAATACGTTAGTTTATAGTCTTGAACTCCGGCTTTATACCCAGCCTTTGATTGAGTTTGGGTTTGCGCGTAAGCCATATCTCGCTTCCTAGTATTCGCTTAATTTTTTTGCCCGATCGCAGGCTGTTAAAAATATATCAACAAAGTGTCACTCTCAAATTTTAATATTCTTTTAATCATCATAAGTATTATTTATTTTGCTTTACATTAGGCAAATATTTGTAACATATCTTATGAAAAGCCAGCGGCGAAGGATACAGGAGGAAAGGCTGGGGATCGCAGAGTGAGGAGGAATTTCGAGCGAGCGAAAGATATTGTGCAGCGAGCCGAACAGCGGATCAATACGGTTTATGTAAAGAATTTAATACTTAAAAATCAGAATTGGTAATGGGTAATGGACCAGGGCTAAGTAGTTAGAAATACCTAAAGTTGTGGTTGGTAGTTGAGATCGATCTCAACAGCAATCCAGTATGCAATCTAAAATCCAAAATCCAAAATCTAAAATCTAAAATCCCGTGACTTCCAGACCCTCAACTCAAAAATCGACAGCATACCACATAATATGGACAGGACTTGTGCAGCAAGAGCAAGCTCGTTTCTCAAACCAAATCCGTCGTTACAGCCATTTAACCTCGCTGAAAACCGGGTTTCGGTGTTAGCTGCGCGTAAGTCTACTATGGATATTTAGCCCCATTTTTACTCTGGTTGTGCCTCACCCCCCTTCAAAAGCCGTCCACTGCATCAATCCAGATTGCCCAAGGCCCTACCCTCAGACTTGGGGCAACAATTTTTGTCATAGTTGCGGGGCTCCGCTGCGGCTAAAAAATCGCTATGTGCCTCTAGAAAGCCTCGGTTCCGGGGGTTTTGCAGCAATTTTCACAGTCTGGGACACAGATACTGAAACCGAGCGGGTCCTGAAAGTGTTGCTCGAAACTTCCGCCAAAGCGCTGAAACTGTTCGAGCAAGAAGCTTGGGTTTTGGCACTTTTGCGGCACCCTGGCGTCCCTAGAGTCGAGCCTGACGGTTATTTTCACGTCCAAACACAAAATTTTGCAGGCGGGGATGGAAATCCTGCGGCGAAGCGACTGCCTTGTTTGGTAATGGAAAAGATTCACGGCAAAACTTTAGAAGAGGTTCTCGACGAGCACCCTCAAGGATGTCCGCAGGAATGGGTGTTTAGTTGGCTGAGTCAAGCTGTGGAAATTTTAGAGGAGTTGCACAGGTGTCAGATTATTCACCGCGACATTAAACCCTCAAATTTGATGCTGCGAGACCCGGAATCGCCCCAAGTTTTGCTAAGCAAGGGTTTGGGCGGACTGCAATTGGTGACGATCGACTTTGGGGGAGTTAAACAGATGGGCGGTGTCGAATCCGCGGGGAAAGATTCTCGGAGTTCGACGCGGTTGATTTCGCCCGGCTACAGTCCGCCGGAACAAATTGTGGGAGGCGGTGTCGTGCCGGCGACGGATTTTTATGCGCTGGGGCGGACTTGCATTCACTTGCTGACGGGGAAGTATCCGGCGGAAATTGAAGATCCGATGACGGGGGAGTTGCGGTGGCGTCACATTGTATCGGTGAGTCCGCCTTTTGCGAATTTGTTGGACGATATGGTGCGATCGAATGTGCAGCAGCGTCCGGCGACGGCTGAGGATGTTCGGGCGCGTTTGCAGGAGATTTATGCTAGGAGTAAGGGCAAAATCGCCATAGCCCCAATGGGTCAAGCTATTTTAGAATTCTGCCGGCAAATAGTGGTGGCGGGGGCGCAAAAAACGGCAAGTTTGACGGTTTTGCTGTTCGGCGCGATCGCCCAAATCGTGGTAGCTTCTCTGGATACCGGCTGGGAAATGGTGCTCGGTGCCGTTGGTGGAAGTGCGGGGGCGATCGGCGGTTTGGTTTTGGGTTATGCTTCGCCTATTGGCCCAGAAATTGCCCGTTTTCTGAATGAAGGTTTGCAGCAATTAATTCCTAACATGACTTTCGCTGTCGGGCCGGAAGTGCTGCTGTTTGGGTTTGCGGGATTGGGAACTGCGATCGGTTTGACGGATGCGGGGAGTTTTCGCCAGCAAAAACAATATTGGCTGTCTGGATTGATGGGAGCTCAGGGTTATTTGTTGGCGGGTTTGTGCTGGATGGAAGCAACAGCTTCTAGTGGTGTGCAGGGGGTTATTTTGGGAGCTTTTGCGATCGCCTCTTTGACTGTGGGAATGGGTTTGCGGAGCCATCAATTAGTTCACGCTTTGGTTGTGGCTGTTTTCTCTACGGGAATGTTTCTGTTGCTGAATGCTTGGAACATTTTTCCGGGGAGTTTCTTTGGGATTTTGTCACTGTCTAACGTTACCTTCGGCTGGCTGCAAGTTTGGGGCTCAATTGTGTTTTTTGGTTTGTTGGGAAGTGCGATCGGGCTTTGTTTGGGAGTTAGTCATTATTTAGTTGTGCCCGTGCTCAGGTGGTTGGGCTGGCGGTAGGAATTAACACCAAATCACTATGCTAATCGAGTCGTTATCAATTAAGTCTGTCTCAAGATTTTCAATGGTTGGTGCTCTGGCGATCGCCCTTGTCCTCAGCAGCCCCAATCTCGCCAAAGCCGAATCGCGAGAACAAGCCGTCGATCGATTGACCGATTTCTTATTCTACAGGGTTAATCCTCAGTTAAACAATCGCAAACTGCAAGCTGGCGATCGCGAATATAGCAATCAATGGCGGAGATTGCGGGAAGCGATCGATCCGCGAGTCAAGTCGGTACAAGAAGTCTGCTATGGGTCAGAACCAGGAGATACAGGATGGGAATTCACCACCATTAACGGGCAGACATACGAGCAAACCTACGATTTACTTGCAGATACAATTTTTTACAGCCGCCATCCTCAACGCACCGGGCAGCAAATTCCCAAAAGCGATCGGATCGGCATTAGTGAATGGTCAGCAATTCGACGCGAAATGTATATTTCCAATTGTGGACTTTGAGACTCGATCGCCTTACACCGCAGCATCGATCGAAGATAATTCCTAGAGGTCATTTCTACACAACTCTGTAAAAAGAAAGGTTTTAAACCGATGAGTCTGAAAAGTTGGATATGCGATCGCACTCTTGTTACAACCAGAATTATTGCAGCCTGGCTTGGACTAATGGCCATTGGATATACAAGTTTTGTCGGCGCTGCGCCACAGCAACAAATTTCCAGCAGAAATAGTGCAAAAATCGATACAGGAAGTCAAAAAAAATACATCAATAATCCAGAAGAAAATTCAACAATCGAGGCTTTAAGTGAAAAAGTTCAAGTCAGCCTTGAAAATTCTGTAAATGCACCTGAAAAAATACCTATTCAACAAGGTATGCCATACGAAGAGGCGCGTCAAATCCTGATTCAACAACGGTGGCAGCCAAGCTTACAGGGTCAACCCAACCTCAGAGATCGTTCGGTTAAAGAGCTATTTGATTTAGGATATCAAGAGATTAAGGATTGTTCTGGTACAGGAGAGGGGCCTTGTCGTTTTGAGTTTATCAATCAACAAGGAGAACTGCTAGTTATAGTCGCTACGACAAGAGGTTCGGAAAATACAAAACGTTTTGTTAGGAATTGGTGGATTGAGAAAAAGACAGATAGCAATCAACCAAAATCGTCATCAAACATAATTCAAGAAGGTCGTTATTGGTTGGGAGGTACGGATCGGGGTTTAGAGGTAAAGGGAAAACAATATCGATATTATGACGAGTCTAATATCGAGCGGCCGTGGCAACCTCTCTCTGAGTTACAATATATCAAAAAAGGCGTTATTTTTGATGGAAAAATTTATTGGTGCTTATCTACTATCGCACCTAAAACAGGAGGAAGTTCTTGTTCTAAAGATGGATGGCAACAAAAGATTTATAACCAGCTATATCGGGAAAATTTATAATTTTTATTGGGTTTAATCGTGTTAATTAAATCACTTTCAATTAAGTCAAAATCGAAGTTTTTAGGCGTGTGTGGATTAGCTATAGCCCTTGTACTCGGTGGTGCCAATCTAGACAGTGCTACAGCGCGCGATTATGAATCGCGAACTCAAGCTGTTGATAGGTTTACAGATTGGTTTTTTTATAGAGTGAATCCTCAATTAGGAGGTCGCAAATTGCGCTCTGACGATTCTTCTGCCTACATCCGCGAATGGAATGCTATTCGTAGTACAGTTGATCGAGAAATGATTGCTACACAAGGAGATTGCGTCGGTGATGCTTTCTGGGACTTCGATTATCGTTCTCACGGGCGATCGCTCGATCGGATTGCAGATACAATTTGGGATATCCGCGATCCATCGGGTGACAAAACTCGTGCTGATGTTTCTAAACAAGAATGGCACAAGCTTCGTAACTCAATAAGTAGAGAGCATTTTTGCTATTAATTTGCCCTAATATTTGTCTACCCAATTTAAACAATAAAGAATAACAGCGATTTCTGTTACAAATATTTTTAAAACATAAAAAATGTACCCTGAATTGTATTATCGCTCAGTTAAGTTTAACCTAAGTTTGTGAAATCCAAGGGAATACAGCAATAGGAACCAGAAAATTTCCTCTATTCACAGAAGTTGGTCTTGCCTTAGCTGGACGAGAAGGCAGGTATGATTGTGGAGAACGTCCTGCAGGAGAAGAACCTTGACTCGGATTCATTATCCAGGAAGAATTGGGTTGAGAAGGGGAATGTAAAAATCAGCAGTTAATTCTTTTGCCAGCAGAGGGAATGCAAAGTTATATTTGCGTATAAAATTTATCTAATTTTCTCCTCTTACTCTTCGTCCCCCTCTGGTGGAACGAAAGTTTGACTCTTAAGCGATTTCAATGGCAGAATGATAAATAATATAATCTACGATCGCCCGGATTTGATATCATAAGTAATAGCGGGAGATAATATTATATTTTTGCACTAAAATGTCAGTCACGGCTCATCAATTAATTCAGTGGAAACAACAAAGGCGACCAATTGTCGCGCTGACAGCTTATGATTATGCGATCGCCCAACTGGTAGATCAAGCAGGCGTAGATATCATCCTAGTCGGCGATTCCTTCGCAATGACAGTCTTAGGCTACGAAACAACCTTGCCCCTCACCCTCAATGAAATGCTGCACCACGCTAAAGCAGTGCACCGTGGAGTTAAACAAGCATTAATTGTGGTCGATTTGCCGTTTTTGACTTACCAAGAAAGTCCCCAGCAAGCCCTGCACTCTGCCGGGAGAGTTTTGAAAGAAACCGGCGCTCAAGCTGTAAAATTAGAAGGTGGATATCCAGCTATGGCGGCCACAGTTTCGCAGCTAACATCCGCCGGAATTCCGGTGATGGGACACGTCGGCTTAACTCCGCAGTCGGTACACCAACTCGGCTACAAAAAACAAGGAAAAACAGCCGAAGCAGCCGATCGCATCATAGCAGAGTCGATCGCGCTTCAAGAAGCAGGTGCCTTTGCGATCGTCTTAGAACACATTCCCGCCGACTTAGCCGCTCAAATTACCCAAAAATTAACTATTCCCACCATTGGTATCGGCGCCGGGCCGCACTGCGACGGTCAAGTTTTAGTTACTTCGGATTTGTTGGGACTTTCCGAAAAACAACCACCTTTTGCGAAAGCTTACGCCAATTTGCGAGAAACAATTACCCAAGCTGTAAAAGATTATTCCCTTGAAGTTAGAGAAGGCAAATTTCCCGAATAGGTTGTTAGTGAGGGCTTGAACCCTTAAAAAGGAGGACTAAAATCCTCACTACAAACCTAATTTACACTTTCGGCTGGCCCTCTTCCTCTTTATCCTTCTCAACAGGTTCATCCTCAGATTGACCAACCCCTTCCTTAAAACTCCGCAGCGTTTTGCCCAAAGCATTTCCTAACTCAGGAATCTTCTTGGGCCCGAAAATTAGTATAGCCACCACCGCAATAATGCCCATTTCAGGCAATCCCAGACCAAACATACAAAATCTCCTGTAAAACTGGCTCGATCGTAAGTCAATCTACTGATATTGTTAAAGTATCTACCTTTTTTCCTGCATCTTGCAACAGTAGAATCAAGTTTTATTAAGCTATCCCCCGATAAATTAGGAATGTTAGAAATATCCCAGCCTTCCCTCCGCGAACAACAGCACTACCTCATCCGCCATTTAGCAGACCGGATGGAAGCAGTATGGCACCGCTATCTCGACCTCGAACCCTACCACCTGCCCGCTGAGTTGGGATACGTAGAAGGGCGCTTGGAAGGAGAAAAACTGATCATTGAAAACCGCTGCTATCAAACGCCCCAGTTCCGCAAAATACACCTCGAACTCGCTAAAGTCGGGCCGGTACTTGACATACTGCACTGCGTGATGTTTCCCAGACCGAATTATGCTTTGCCGATGTTCGGTACGGATATAGTAGCAGGCAAAGGCCAAGTTAGCGCCGCGATCGCAGATCTTTCTCCCCTCAATCGAGATCGAACTTTGTCGGAAAACTACCGAACCCAACTGGAAATTTTGCCGGTCAACCAATTTTCTTGTCCCCGCCAAATTCCCGAATGGGGGGATATTTTCTCAGAATTTTGTCTGTTTGTGCGGCCAGAGTCGATGGAAGAAGAAAACAGATTTCTGGACATAGTTGAATCCTACGTGGAAATTCACTGCCAACAGGCAGTCGCCTCCGAACCAGTCTCTGCCGCCGAAGAATCGAAAATTCTCGACGCTCATATTTATTACTGTAACCAGCAGCAGCAAAACGACAAAACTCGCCGCGTACTCGAAAAAGCTTTCGGTCAAGATTGGGCTGAACATTACATGACGGAGGTGCTTTTTGATATCCCTAAATAGCTGAAATTGGTTTACAATACTTAATAGTAGGTGGGCAAAACTTAATTAGGAAATCACCTACTTTATCAGTAATGGGAAAGGAATCACGGGTCAAGGATAAATCATTTTTAAAACCCCCAGGGCGAGGAGTCATCGGTTTAGCGATCGCCGCTACTGTTATTACCACAGGAGTCGGTTTTTGGCAAGTATCTCAACTTAGAAAAGCCGAAGAGTTAAAGGCGGCGGCTGCAACGGCTGCTGCAACTTCCGTCGCCACCCGCCGCAGCGTTACCGCTTTGGGTAGGTTGACTCCGCAGGGGGAAGTTATTAAATTGTCGGCCCCTTCGGCGTCGGAGGGAGCGAGGATCGAACTCTTGCAGGTGGAAGAGGGCGATCGAGTCAGTCAAGGACAAATCATAGCAGTTCTCGATACGCGCGATCGGCTCCAAGCAATCCTCCAACAAGCCGACAAAGAAGTCAAAGTCAAACAAGCAGAATTAGCGAAAATTCAAGCAGGCGCAAAAACCGGCCAAATCGGCGCTGGGAAAGCCGAAGTAGCCAAGTTTGAAGCGCAAGTGCAAAGAGAAACCGAAGGCGAACAAGCTAACGTCGCCCGCTTAGAAGCTCAACTGCGAAGAGAAACCGAAGCCGAACAAGCTAACGTCGCCAAATTCGAGGCAGCCCTGCAAAGAGAAACCGAAGCCGAACAAGCTAATCTTGCCAAATTTGAGGCACAACTCCAAAGAGAAACAGAGGTGCAGCAGTCCAAATTGGCTAGGTTAGAAGCTCAATTGCGCGGCGAAATTGCCTCTCAAAACGCTACAGTCGATCGGCTAAAAGCCGAATTAACCAACGCCGAAGCCGAGGAACAACGAAATAAAGAACTCTCCCAAACAGGTGCCATTTCTGCTTCGGCATACGACACCAAACGTTTAGCAGCAGAGACGGCTCGCCAGAGAGTCAAAGAAGCGCAAGCTGTATTAGAAAAAACAGTGCAAACACTGCAAGAGCAAATAATCGAAACGAAAGCAACAATTAAACAAACAGTAGAAACAGGCAAGCAGGAAATCAATCAATCCCGAGCCAATCTCCGACGCAAGTTAGAAACAGGCAGGCAGGAAATTAACCAAGCCAGAGCCACCTTAAATCAAAAGATAGAAACAGGACGAGAACAAATCAATCAAGCCGAAGCAATACTCAAACAAAAAGCAGAAACTGGGCAAGAACAAATCAATCAAGCCAAAGCAAATCTAGACCAAATTGCCGAAGTACGTCCCGAAGACGTGCAAGCCGCCCAAGCCGCCGTCGAAAGTGCGATCGCCACCAAACAAAAAGCTCAAGTAGACTTAAACTTAAGCTACGTAAAAGCACCCGTATCCGGCTCCATCCTCAAAGTTCACACCCGACAAGGAGAACGCATTAACACTCAAGATGGCATCGTAGAACTAGGCCGCACCGATCAAATGTACGCCGTAGCAGAAGTTTACGAAACCGACATCGCCAAAGTGCGAAACGGCCAGCGCGCTACCATCAGCAGCCCCGTATTTGCAGGCACTTTGGAAGGGACAGTCGCTCGCATCGGCAAACAAATCGGCAAAAAAGATGTCCTCAATACAGACCCTGCCGCCGACACCGATGCGAGAGTTATCGAAGTAAGAATTCGCCTCAACCCAGAATCGAGCAATAAAGTTGCAACCCTAACAAACTTGCAGGTTGAAGTTAAAATAGATATCTAACTTGAAATCATCTGCGTTTATCTGCGTTTATCTGCGGTTTGCCTATAAATCACAGATTCACTCAAAACATATACTGATAGTCATACTCAATCTAAAATAAAAAATATATGGCAAAAATACCGCTAGCTTGGGCACAGTTAACCCGCGAAAAAATGCGCTTAGCCGTCGCGCTAGCCGGCATTGGCTTTGCCGACTTGCTAATGTTTATGCAGTTCGGGTTTAGAGACGCGCTATTTGAAAGCTCCATCACCTTTCACTCGAAGTTAAAAGGGGATATTTTTATCACCAGCACTCAATCTACGGCTTTAATAGCCATGAAAAGTTTTCCCCAGCGGCGCTTGTATCAAGCTTTGAGTTTTGACGGCGTTACAGGAATTAGTCCCGTATATTTAGGCTTTGGATTGTGGAAAAACCCCGACCCCAACCAGCGCAATACTCGGCAATTGATGGTAATTGGTTTTGACCCCGCTCGTCCCATCTTTGAGCTGCCTGAAATCCAAAATAATTTGGACAAAATCAAAATTTCGGATGTGGTTTTATTTGACCAAGCTTCCCGGCCGGAGTTTGGGCCGGTAGCAGAGTATTTCAATCAGGGAAAAGTTGTGGAAAGTGAAGTTGACAATCGCCGCGTTAGGGTAGATGGTTTATTTACTATAGGGGCCTCTTTCGGTGCTGATGGCAATCTGGTTACTAGCGATTTGAACTTTCTGCGGATTTTTTCGACGCGGAGAACTAAAGGCTTAATTGATGTAGGAATTGTCCACTTGCAGCCGGGAACAGATGTTAAGGCTGTTGTCGATAAAATGAGGGCAACTTTGCCAAATGATGTGCGAGTTTCTACTAAAGAAGAGTTTGTAGATTTTGAAAAAAAATATTGGCAGGAAAGTACCTCAATCGGATTTGTTTTCACTCTCGGCGCGGCAATGGGATTTATCGTTGGGATTGTGATTGTTTATCAAATTCTTTATACTGATGTTACCGATCATTTACCCGAATACGCTACGCTCAAGGCGATGGGATATAAGGATATTTACTTTTTGGGTGTGGTGTTTCAAGAGGCTTTGATTTTGGCAATTATTGGTTATTTGCCGGGGTTTGGAGTTTCTTTGGTGCTGTACCATTTAGGGAGAAGTGCTACGAGTTTGCCGATGTATATGACTTTGGCGAAAGCTATGACTGTTTTTATTATGACAGTTGTCATGTGTTCTGTGTCGGGGGCGATCGCAGTTAGGAAGTTGCAGGCGGCTGACCCAGCGGATATTTTTTAAGGAAGAAAGAAGGAAGGAAGAAGGAAATACCAATTACCAATTACGAATTAACAGCTACAAATTCCCAATGAATACTTTACCAGTAGTCTCAATTAAAAATCTCAATCATTCCTTCGGCGAAGGACAACTTCGTAAACAGACATTATTTGACATCAACCTCGACATTTATCCGGGCGAAATCGTGCTAATGACAGGGCCTTCAGGGTCAGGTAAAACAACATTATTAACCTTGATTGGAGCTTTGCGATCGATCCAAGAAGGTAGTCTTAAAATTCTTGGCCAAGAATTGCGGGGAACGCCGAAAAACAAATTAGTTAAAATCCGCCGCGACATCGGCTATATTTTCCAAGCTCACAATTTGCTCAAATGCTTGACAGCTAGGCAAAATGTGCAAATGTCTTTAGAACTGCACAGTCATCTTTCTCCCCAAGAAACTAATGATAAAATAGATGAAATGTTGCAAGCTGTAGGCTTGGGAGAAAGAATAGATTATTACCCAGACAGTCTTTCTGGTGGCCAGAAACAAAGAGTTGCGATCGCCCGGGCATTAGTCAGCCAGCCGAAATTAGTATTAGCAGACGAACCCACAGCAGCACTAGACAGTAAATCAGGTCGAGATGTGGTAGAAATTATGCGAGGTTTGGCAAAAGAACAGCACAGCACTATTTTGCTTGTAACCCACGACAACCGCATTTTAGATATAGCCGATCGCATTATTCACATGGAAGACGGCTACCTCGCACAAGATACATCAACAGCGGCTGCCACAGGCGTTCTTTCGGGAAAATAATATTAACCCACCTAAACTTATTTCCGAGAAACAGGACGCTTTGCTCCTACCTTGGCAGGACTTTTCGTTGCACCTTTGGCTGGAGTTTTAGAACTACTTTTGCCACTTTTTTGACCCTTAGCTCCTACCAATTGGCTATCATTGGCATTTGTAGGTCTGCCAGCAGGCGTTCTCGTAGTCCTAAAGGTAACATTCACGCCTTCATTCGACTGTTCCAGCACCAACATCGGCGTCGGTTTTGCTTTTTGATCCCACTCAATATGAACGATGCGACCTTGAATTGTCGGCTGCCAACTGTCGTGGTCGTCTGAAGGACTCAGATAAGTTTCCAAACAGTCAATAATTTGATTAATTGTCGCCGATGTTGCCTGAGTCGGCAGTTTCATCAGCTTAATTTGAATCCGAAACAGCACACGTTTTTCTATTTTTATTGCCGGATCGCCAGTTTCGTATTCGATATCAAACATCGAATCCACTTGCCGGCCGCTGCCCGCATTCCCATTTTTATCTCCCACTGCCCCCTGAGTCGGACGCAGCGCAATACTAATTTTTTCTTTAACTTTTACCTTGATCTGGTTCACAATGGCAAAGTGAAAGACTTCTTCCGCCATCCGCATTCTCAGGTAGTCTAAATTAAAGTCTCGCGAGTGGATAAGGTCGGGATTCTTTTCCATCTTTAACATGGTTTCCAGAGCCATTTTGTATTTTTTCTGGAGTTCTCGATTTCTAAACTCCTCAAATTTGAGCTTTTTACTCAAATCGTCGAGTTTTAGCTTGGTAAACACCGCTAAACCGATAAGCAATAACAACAGTAATCCCGACCCTCCCATTAAGAGTTGGTCTGAGGACGGATCTCCGGGTTTAGCCTTTTTAGGTTTGGGAGGGGCTACTGCCAACCTTGGTTCTACAAGGATTATTTGGGTTGACATGGGCTTTTAAAGGGTAAAAGTTGACGCTATATTTATACAGGACTCCAGAGTAGAGCTGGTAGTGCAACTGGATCAACCAACATTGACATCATTCCACCATCATCTTGGTACAACTGGATTTCTGCAACTGGAGCACGCACCCTCTAATTAATACTTTATCTTTAACTGCAAGCAGGTTTCCGAAATATCGGAAAATCCCGCGCTGGCACTGGCCAATACAAATGGTGAATTGTCTGTAATATATTATACCAATACAGCTAAAAAAAATGTTTGTTCGGCGGTCTCCGTTTCTAGAAAAATAAAAAGAAATACACATAAATTAATAGTAACTCTGGGAGCCAGCAGCGGAAAACATCAAGGAGAACAGCCGACGATCGCCCGGACGATCGAGGGGCGGACGTTGGGAGGGTGATAATTCCTACTGTTGGCTCACTCTCGCCGTGCCAGCCCGCCGGGTGGCGTGCTGTGAAAGTCGAGCTCTCTTTGCGATCGAACAACGTCTCCTTAGCTAAGATTACAGCTAATACCACCAATATTCGATCGTGACCTACGAACCCCTGCACCACAAATATCGCCCTCAGACATTTGCCGAATTAGTCGGTCAAGAGGCGATCGCCCAAACCCTCACCAGCGCCATCCTACAAGAGCGCATAGCACCAGCATATCTATTCACCGGCCCCAGAGGCACCGGTAAAACCTCTAGTGCCAGAATTTTCGCCAAATCCCTCAACTGTATTTCTACGGTTGCCCCCACCCCCACACCCTGTGGCAAATGCAACGTTTGCCAAGAAATTGCCCGAGGTTCGACGCTAGATGTCATCGAAATTGACGCCGCCAGCAACACGGGAGTAGATAACATTCGGGATTTAATCGAACGAGCTCAATTTGCCCCCGTACAGTGCCGCTATAAAGTATATGTAATAGACGAAGTTCATATGCTCAGTACCCAGGCATTTAATGCTTTATTAAAAACATTAGAAGAACCGCCAGATAGCGTTGTATTTGTACTCGCAACAACAGACCCCCAAAGAGTCTTGCCAACTATTATTTCTCGCTGCCAAAAGTTCGACTTTCGCCGCATCCCCCTCGATGCAATGATTGCTCATTTGCACAAAATTGCCAAATTAGAAAACATCAATATTGCCAGCGATGCAGTACAAATGGTCGCTCAAATCGCCCAAGGCGGTCTGCGGGATGCCGAAAGTTTGCTAGACCAACTGAGCTTATTTCAGGGTGAAGTAACAGTCGAAAAAGTTTGGGATTTAGTCGGTGCAGTTCCAGAAAATGATTTAATGGATTTGCTGCAAGCTATTGATACAGATAACGCTACAGCACTAATAGACATGACCCGCCATCTCATGGATCGCGGTCGGGAACCGCTAATCGTGCTGCAAAGTCTCGCGAGCTTTTACCGAGATTTGCTAATAGCCAAAGCTGCACCGAAACGGTCAGATTTAGTAGCTTTAACATCTACAACTTGGGAAAAACTGGGGGATTTTGCCCGCAGTTGGGATGCGGAGTTGATTTTAGCAGGTCAGAAACATTTGCAAACCCACGAAGTGCAAATTAAAAACACTACTCAGCCGCGTTTGTGGCTGGAAGTAACGCTGTTGGGATTGTTGCCCTCAGCAATTAGAACTCCGCAGCAATCGGCAGCCGAACCAGCTAAAAATATTGCTCCATCACAAATTCACCCCCCCCAACCTCCCCTTGCTAAGGGGGGGAATCAGACATCTAATATTGAACAATCTTCAGTTCCAAATTCGCAAAATCCTCAACCGGCTTCACAGCCTGTGGCTAATCGAATAGAATCCACACCTCCTGCTGCAATTCCCGCACCTGTACCAACTGCTGAAACTAATCAAACAAATTATTCACAGACTAATTCAGGCGAGGAAATAGACTTAAATCGAGTGTGGGAACAGGTACTTGACCGCGTGCGGCCGCATGGAACTCAATCACTGCTTCGCCAACATGGACAGCTAGTAATTTTTAGCAATAATACTGCTCATGTTAAGATTAGTTCGCAGCCGTTGCTCAATATGGTTAAAGACAAAGTAGCTAATATTGAAGAAGCTTTTTTGCAAATTTTTAACCGTCGAGTAACAGTAAAAGTGGGCTTGACAAATCCCGCTGAAACTAATAGTTCTCGCGCTAAGGATTTGCCAAGTTCTAACGGACGTATTAGCGAAAATCCCAGGAATTCTCATCCTGTGAGTGATGCGGACCAACAGGTGCAAAACTCGGCGGGTTCTGAGATTACAGATGATTTTTTGGAGAATGGTGGAGAAGAACAAAAACACACGCCAGCGGCTGAAAATACCGCCGTTCATGTGCCGGCAATTTCCGAATCGCGAGCGCCCACAAACGGCTCTACAGACTCTCAAAATGACTTTAACGCTCAGCCTATAGCGGTGCGTGATGACGCTCAATATGTCGCGAATACGGCTAGGCAATTGGCTGATATGTTTGGCGGGGAAGTAGTCGATTTGTCGGATGACTTGGAGATTTGGGAGTCGGAAACTTTTAGATTGGAATCTGAGGAAAATTTTCCAGAGTTGTCTTCTGAGTCAGATGAGGATGATTTCATCGATTGGTAAATCTATGCTTGCGGCAGCGAAATGTGCAAAATTTCGCCGATCGCACAAAATCCAGCGCGGGTGTAAACTCGGAATTCCTCCTCGTGTCCCGCCATCAAAAACGCCACCGCAACACCCGTCTCGAAAGCTTCTTGCAGCAACCGCGTTGTCAAGGCCCCTGCGATGCCCCGCCGGCGAAAAGGGACGCGCACGCCGATACCGGCAATTTCTGTAGTCTGATTTTCCGGCACGGTACACATTCCAGCCCCCGCAGGTTCGCCCGTTGCTGCTACGCGAGCGAGTACCGCGATGCTACCTGCCGCCAGACTTTTCCGAAGAGTGTCAACGTCTTCAGGGCTTGGTGCAGCCTCTGTGAAAGCCTCGTGTTGCGCCGTCGCTGTACCGAGGATCTCGGCCTCGGAAACTGGCAAAATTAGTTCGATGTCCGGGGGGAGGGGAAGCAATTTTTCGGAACCCGGAGTGCAAGTCATCAGCGGCAAGCGTCCCTCAACGGTGAAGCCGGCGGAGATCAGCGTTTCTTCGACAGCAGGGGCTAGTTTCGCGACATACTCCAAACGCGGCTTTCGCCCGCGCACAGAGTACGCAGCGATTAGGGCCTTGACATCGGCGAGGGAGGGTGCTGCCCCGTCGTCGGGAATCGCATAGTTGAGATAAGGGTTGGCGCTGTGGCGGCTGAAGGTAGCGAGGAACGGCCCGATCTGCTCGGTGTCGCGCTGCTGGCTCGCGGCAAAGCGCAGGTATGATTGAATGCGAGATTCCATAAGTGGCTGTGCTGAAAACCTTGCTTTTAAGCTGACTCTGGCTTGGGCAGCGAAGACGGAAGTACCAACAGCTCGGCGGTCGATCGCTTCTCGACCATTTCCTTAGTAATCGTACACCGGGCAACATCCTTGCGCGACGGCAACTCGTACATCACATCCAACATCAATTCTTCGACAATTCCCCGCAGCGCCCGCGCTCCAGTTTTGCGGCGGTATGCTTCCTGGGCGATCGCCCGAATCGCATCCGGCTTAAAGTCCAACTGCACGTTATCCATCTTCAGCAGCTTTTGATACTGTTTAACCAAAGCATTGCGCGGCTCAGTCAAAATCGCCATCAGCGTTTCCTCATCCAGCGGCTCTAACACCGCCGCCACCGGCACCCGCCCAATAAACTCCGGAATCATCCCAAACTTCACCAAATCATCCGGTTCCAGTTGCTTGAGTACATCAGCAGCCCGCTTTTCCTTCGGCACAGCTTCTCCGGGCTGAATAAAACCCATTGACTTTTTACCCGTTCTCTGCTCTATCACTTTCTCTAGACCGACAAAAGCACCGCCGCAAATAAACATGATATTGCTAGTATCAATTTGGATGCAGTCTTGGTAGGGATGCTTGCGGCCGCCTTGGGGAGGTACATTGGCGATCGTCCCCTCCAGCATTTTCAGCAGCGCCTGCTGCACCCCTTCCCCAGACACATCACGGGTAATCGAAGGATTTTCGCTCTTGCGGGCTATTTTGTCAATTTCATCAATATAAATAATTCCGCGCTGCGCCTCTTCCACGTCCATATCTGCCACTTGCAGCAGCCGCAGCAAAATATTTTCCACATCTTCCCCGACATAGCCTGCTTCCGTCAGCGTCGTCGCGTCAGCCACCGCAAAGGGTACGTCTAGCATATCCGCCAACGTCTGAGCCAGCAGCGTTTTTCCGCAGCCCGTCGGCCCGATTAACAAAATATTCGATTTTTGCAGTTCTACTTCTTCCGGCGGGTGTTTGCCGCTATTTTTGGCATGGATAAAGCTGAGACGCTTGTAGTGGTTGTAAACAGCCACCGAGAGCACTTTTTTCGCGTCATTTTGCCCGATCGCATTTTCGTCGAGGTAATTTTTAATTTCCCTCGGCTTGGGAATTTGGCTCAGCGACATACTTTTGCCCGAGGTACCGCGGCGCTTTGGCGTCGTTTCCTGCTTCGGAGCCGCCGCCGCTGCAGGTACTGCACTCGAATCAAACAACTCCTCATCTAAAATTTCATTGCACAAGTCAACGCATTCGTCGCAGATATACACCCCTGGGCCTGCGATCAACTTGCGTACTTGCTCTTGAGACTTGCCACAAAACGAACATTTTAGATGGGAGTCGTACTTAGACATAACAGCCTCTTAATTCAGTGCAGTGACATTCTCTCCCGCCGCCGGAAGGTTTTCTTTAGCGATAACTCGATCGACCAATCCGTAATTTTTAGCTTCCTCGGCTGACATAAAAAAGTCGCGCTCTGTATCCGCCTCTAATTTCTCGATCGGTTGACCTGTGTGGTGCGCTAGCAGTTGATTCAGCTTACGCTTATGATAAAGGATTTCTTTGGCTTGAATCTCAATATCAACTGCTTGACCTTGAGCGCCTCCAAGCGGCTGGTGGATCATAATCCGGGAACTCGGAAGAGACATCCGCTTACCGTGGGCTCCTGCTGTCAGCAGAAATGCGCCCATACTTGCTGCCAAACCGTAACAAATCGTCACCACATCCGGGCGGATTTGCTGCATTGTGTCATAAATTGCCATGCCGGCCGTCACCGAGCCGCCGGGGGAATTTATGTACATTTGGATATCTTTTTCTGGGTCTTCGGCATCCAGATACAATAGCTGAGCCACTATCGAGTCAGCAACTTCGTCGGTTACGGGAGTTCCTAAAAACACAATTCGCTCCCGCAGCAAGCGCGAGTAAATGTCAAAAGCCCGCTCGCCCATCCCCGACTGTTCTAGTACCATCGGCACTACATTGCTGGGGCTGGAACTGACATCAAAATCGTTATAGCTTGTAATTAGGTAATTGGAAGATTGAGATACAACCATAAGACACCAGTCAAGGATTCTAGACAATTTGCTGCTGCTGATGAAAGCTTTAAATTAAGCCGCCAGCTTTTAACTATTATGCCTCTTCTGAACGGATATCGGGGGAATGGGGAGTTTTGAGTTTTGAAATTGCTTTCTGCGCTGGGCGCAACGCTGGAGTGACTTGCAAGGCTCGCGGGGTGAATGAGTTAAAACACTTACTGGTAAATCATCCCTACTTCTAGTAACACCCCGAGCTTTTAGTAAGGATCGGGCGCACCCGGAGCTTGTAGTTAAGGAGCGGGTGCGCCGTTAAAATCACGGTTGATTTCATGCCCCCAATTAGGACATTTGAACACATTAAGTTCTATTCTTCGCCTACGACTTCCACTTCGACGCTCGTGGCTGCTTCTGCTGAATCTCCAGCGTCTGATTCTTCTGATTCTGCTGCTGCGGGAGTCAGAGAGCCTTCAGGTACGAGTTCGATTGTCCCTTTTTCTTCCAACCATTTCAGGGTTTTTTGTTTGAGCAAGTCTTCCCTTACAAATTCCTGCAACCTTTGGGGGTCAAAATCTCCTTTGGGAAACTGCTTTCTGATTTTTGCTACTTCTGCTGCTACTTCTGCGTCTTCCACAGATAAAGATTCCAGCTTAGCTACTTCTGCCAGAGCTAGAGTCTGCTTGAGCCGCTCGATTGCTTCCGGGCGCGAGCGTTCCCGCATCGGGCCCATATTTTCTTCCGTAAACAGTTGGTTGATATCTATGCCGTAATTTTTCAATTGGACGGCTTGTTGATTCAACAAATAATCGATTTCGCGATCGACCATTGTTTCGGGAATTTCCACTTCTACTAGCTGCGCGAGGGCTGCTGATATAGCTTTTTCCTTATTAGCTGATGTCTTGTTTTCTTGGTCTGCTTTAAACCTAGTTTCGAGAGATTCGCGCAGTTCGGCTAAAGTTTCAAACTCGCTGACTTCTTGGGCGAAGTCATCGTCCAACTCCGGCAATTCTTTTTCCTTAAGTTCTTTGAGGGTAATCGTAAAGACTGCCGGTTTTCCTGCTAGTTCTTCACTGCTATACTCATCTGGGAACTGCACAGAAACTTCTCTAGTTTCTCCCGGATTCATCCCGATCATGCCTTGGATAAAGCCCGGTACAAACTGATTTTCCGACAATTCAACTTGAAAATCTTCTGCTTGACCGCCGGGAATTTCTGCAGGAGTTTCGCCTTCTGGTGCTTCGGCAAATCTACCGGAGAAATCAACCAAAGCCATGTCTCCTAACTGAGCCTGCCGGCCTTCTACAGGGATTAAAGCAGCTTTGTCCGATCGATATTTTGCCAGAACTTCATCTACCTGAGCCTCATCATACTTAGCTTCTTCTGCTTGAAGCTGCAAACCAGTGTACTGACCCATTTTCACTTCGGGTTGTACATCAACCTTTGCCGAAAAAATCAGAGGCTGTTCTGGATCGAACTTCTCTAGTAATTCTTCAAACTCGGTGCGAAGTTCAAAACTGCCAATTGCCGCAATTTTTTCTTGTTCGAGGGCTTTTTGCAGGGAATCATTAATCAAATTTTCCAAAGCCGTCGCCTTCAAACGAGTCTGGCCTAGGCGCTGTAGCAAAACTTGACGGGGAACTTTGCCTTTGCGGAACCCAGGAATATTAACCTCGCGAGCGAATTGTTTAATTACTTGCTCGTAAGCTTGTTTTGACTTTTCTGACGGTACTTCGATTTCCAGACCAATTTGGCTAGCTGGAAGTTTTTCCTGGGTTACTTTCATCGGCTTTTTTGATATTTAACAATAGTGTAATAAAATACATACAAATCTGACTTTGCCTGCATTTTAATTTTGTACGCTTTGATTCGTAACGGCACAACTACAAACACCTCTACCGGATGAGACTGTAAGTCCTGATCGGCTACTTTTTGGGCTTTTGCCAAATAGTTTTAGTGTGAGGATACTAGCTTTTGCTGCTAGGAAAGTGGAGGTTAAGTCCACTAATCGCCGATGCACCATAGCATATATCGCCCTCAGATGTCAATGTCTTGGGCAGCCCGTCAAAGTCAACGGATGCGCCTGCTGCCAGAACGATGCGGATTGGCGCGGGGCGATCCTCTTCGAGGGCTTCGCTAACGGCAAAAGATGCTAAACTGGCAGTGGGTACGATCGCACGGATCAATCGGGAAGTTCGATCGCCCGTTTCCGTTAACTGCACCGTGGCTATCCTCTCATGCTCCCGATCTGGCATAACATTAATTAAGTTTGATATTGAGAATTGCAGTTATTTAAATTTTTGATTTCGATCGTTTAGACTTTAATTTGTGGAGGAAACTAATTTGTCTCAATCCTATCGAGTTGCCATTTTAGGAGCTACCGGCGCTGTCGGTGCCGAGTTGCTAGAACTATTGCACAGCCGGAGTTTTCCGATTTCTAACTTGAAGCTGCTGGCTTCGGAACGTTCAGCAGGCACAACTTTGCCTTTTGGCAGTGAGATGCTGCCGGTCGAAGCAGTTTCGGCGCGATCGTTTGATAATGTAGATCTGGTGCTGGCTTCTGCCGGCGGCTCTACTTCTAAGTTATGGGCTCCGCAAGCGGTGGCAGCCGGGGCAGTGGTTATTGACAATTCTAGCGCTTTCCGCATGGATGCGACCGTACCGCTAGTGGTTCCTGAAGTCAATCCCCAAGCGGCAGCAGCTCACCGAGGTATAATTGCTAATCCCAATTGCACGACTATTTTGATGGCAGTTGCGGTTTGGCCACTTCACAAAGTTATGCCGGTAAAGCGCATAGTTGTAGCCACTTACCAATCTGCCAGCGGGGCAGGGGCGAGGGCAATGGAGGAAATGAAAGCTCAAGCAAGAGCAATTTTGCAGGGGGAAACGCCCAAAACAGATATATTTCCCTACCCTTTAGCATTTAATTTGTTTCCGCACAACACCCCGATTAACGATTTGGGGTATTGTGAAGAAGAGATGAAAATGGTAAACGAAACTCGGAAGATATTTGGTACGGACGAGATTAAAATTACGGCAACTTGTGTGCGGGTTCCCGTACTGCGCGCTCATTCGGAAGCGATTAATCTAGAGTTTGCAGAGCCTTTTAGCGCGATCGAGGCCAGGGAAATCTTAAAGCAGGCAAGCGGGGTTAAGCTGGTAGAAGACTGGCAAGCTAATTATTTCCCGATGCCCGCAGAAGCCAGCGGTAAGGATGAGGTGTTAGTTGGCAGGATTCGCCAAGATATTTCTCACCCCTGCGGGTTGGAGATGTGGCTCTCTGGCGATCAAATTCGCAAAGGGGCGGCTTTAAATGCGGTGCAGATAGCTGAGTTGCTGGTAGAAAAAAATTTGTTGCGAACCCAAGCGGCGGTGGCTTCTAATTAGGGGCAACCCTGGCAATTTGGAAATTCAAATTGGGGATTTTAGATAAACCGTTCATCTGAAATCAAAAATTTAAAATCAAAAATCAACAGTCTAAAATCGGAGAAAGTGTGGTAAAGTTTGGACGGGTTCTGACTGCAATGATTACGCCGTTTAAGGAAGACGGCAGCGTTAACTATGCGGTAGCAGAACAATTGGCAGTTCATTTAGCCGATCGCGGTACAGATAGCTTGGTAGTGTGCGGGACTACAGGCGAGTCTCCCACTATGACCTGGGAGGAAGAGTACGAATTATTTCAGGTGGTACAAAAGGCGGTAGCCGGTAAGGCGTTGGTAATCGCAGGAGCCGGATCGAATTCTACTTCAGAAGCAGTCGCAGCTACCCAAAAAGCAGCTAAACTCGGGTTAGACGGCTGTTTGCAGGTGGTTCCTTATTACAACAAACCCCCGCAAGAAGGTTTGTACAATCATTTTCGGGCGATCGCGCAATCTGCTCCAGAATTGCCTATAATGTTATATAACATCCCCGGTCGCACTGGTCAGAATATGTTGCCGGAGACGGTGGCTCGATTGGCAGAAATCCCCAACATTGTGGCCGTAAAAGAAGCAAGTGGCAACTTGGATCAAGCAAGTCAAATTAGGTGCTTGACATCCCCTGAATTTGCCATCTATTCTGGAGATGATTCCCTAACTTTGCCAATGCTGGCGGTAGGAGGATCTGGTGTAGTTAGCGTAGCCAGCCATCTGGTAGGAGAGCAACTGCAACAGATGATCAAAGCTTTCGAGGCCGGTCAAGTTCAAGTCGCTACCCAGATTCACTTGCAACTTTTTGACCTGTTTAAAGCTCTTTTTCTCACCACAAATCCCATTCCCGTCAAGACAGCTCTCAAACTTCAAGGCTGGGATGTAGGCTCCACCCGTCCGCCCCTGTGCGATCCGCCCGTTGAGGTAACTCAAAAGTTAAAGGACGTACTGAGTCAGCTAGCAGCAGTATCAGCTAGTAAGACGAGCGACAACGAGTTTTCAGACAACTGAATATTGGTTGTTATCAGTCATTAGTTCTGAGTCATCAGTCATTAGTAATTAACTGTTAGTAAGTAGCTAACCGTCAAGGATTAAAGAGTGAAGATAGAAGAATGAAGGCCAAAGACAACTGACTGTACGGGATAGTAAAACCCGCCAGGGATTTTTCCATAAATATTTGGAAAAATATTGCCCTACCAACGAACAGTAGACGAAAGACGAAAGACCACAGACCACAGACCAATAACAAAAATAACTAACAAAGGATACGCATGATCAAAAATACAACTGCATCTGCTCTAAAAGTAATTCCCCTCGGCGGGCTGCACGAAATCGGTAAAAACACTTGTGTGTTCGAGTACGGCGACGAAATCATTCTTTTAGATGCCGGTTTAGCGTTCCCGACAGATGGAATGCACGGGGTAAATATTGTCCTCCCAGACATGACTTACCTGCGGGAAAACAGCCACAAAATTAAAGGTATGATCGTGACTCACGGTCACGAAGACCACATAGGTGGCATCCCTTATCACCTCAAACAATTTGAAATTCCGGTCATTTACGGCCCCCGTTTGGCGATGGCTTTGCTAGCGGGAAAACTAGAAGAAGCCGGAGTGTCTCACCGCACTGAATTGAGAACGGTTCGACCCAGGGATACTGTCAGAATTGGCAAGAATTTCTTAGTCGAATACATTCGCAACACTCACTCGATGGCCGACAGTTTTACTGTGGCCATTCACACTCCCGTCGGAATTGTGATCCACACCGGCGACTTTAAAATTGACCACACCCCTGTTGACGGCGAGCATTTTGATTTGCAAAAGCTGGCCGAGTACGGCGAGAAAGGCGTGCTGTGCTTGATCAGTGATTCTACTAACTCGGAAGTTCCCGGTTTTACTGCTTCGGAACGTTCTGTTGCTCCGAATTTAGACAGAATTATCGCTCAAGCACCGGGACGGGTGATGGTGACAACGTTTGCTTCCTCGGTACACCGATTGCAAATTGTTTTGGACTTGGCTAAGAAAAACAATCGCTATGTCGGAGTGGTTGGCCGGTCGATGCTTAACGTTATCGCTCACTGCCGCAATCTCGGCTACATCAAATGCGAAGATAGTATTTTCAAACCGCTGAAAGAAATCCGCAATTTGGCTGAAGATAAGGTACTGATTTTAACTACAGGTTCCCAAGGCGAACCCATGGCGGCGATGACTCGCATTGCTAACGGCGAACATCACGAACTGAAAATTAGAAAGGGCGATACAGTCATTTTCTCAGCTAATCCGATTCCGGGAAATACGATCGCAGTGGTAAACACGATCGATAAACTGATGATGCTGGGAGCACACGTGGTTTACGGCCGCGACAAAGGCATTCACGTTTCCGGCCACGGTTGTCAAGAAGACCAAAAGTTAATGATTAACATGACTCGTCCCAAGTTCTTCTTGCCGGTTCACGGGGAACACCGGATGCTGATCCAGCACTCCAAGACGGCTCAAAGCATGGGCATTCCCGCTAGCAATATGGTGATTATTGACAACGGCGATGTCGTAGAATTAACTGAAAATTCGATACGAGTTGCTGGTCAAGTGCCTTCAGGAATTGAATTAGTAGATGCTTCTCGATCGGGTGTTGTCAAAGCGAACGTCCTCAAGGAACGTCAGCAGTTGGCCGGAGATGGCGTTGTAACTGTAGCGGCGGCTTTGAATTGGGAAGGCAAATTAGTTGCCAAACCAGAAGTTCACTTGAAAGGTGTAGTGACATCAGCCGATCGCGCCGAAGTGATCAAATTAATCACTCAAACCATTGAAACAGTTTTGAGCGATCGCTGGTCAGAATTTGTCAAACCCGCCACTGCTGACTCGCAAGTGGACATTGACTGGGTAGGAGTGCAAACCCAAATAGAAAAAGCAATTCAGCGGGTAATGCGCCGCGAACTGCAAAGCAATCCAATGCTGGTATTCCTGATGCAAATTCCTGAAGAAGCAGTGCGATCGGAAAAGGCAGCAGTATCTCCCGGTTCCCTGGAAGCACCTAAGCTATTATCCTCGCAATCATCGCCCTCGCAATCATCGCCATCATCCCCATCCTTGCCATCTCCTGCCAATCAGGTGACGGGCCGCCGCCGTCCCCGGACTGCTGCAAGGGCAGCTTCTTAGGGCGATAATTCTCGGACGCACTGCGAACCAAGAAAGGAGTTTTAGGTTGTGTAGTTGCCCTTGGACGCCCAAGCGCAACTACAAGCCTAGATTTGATTTCACCAATAGATTTCCTCACTAAGTGAGGGAATAGTTTTTAACCGCCGATAAACGCAAATGAACGCAGATAGTAATTAATTCTATCTGCGTTCATTTGCGTTTATCTGCCACCATCTGCGGTTGCAAAATCAGCCACCAGCAACTGCTGGAACAATGCTAACTTCATCGCCATCTTGGAGAGCAGTTTTTGAGCCATCCAAAAAGCGGATGTCTTCGCTGTTGACGTAGAAGTTGAGAAATCTGCGGGGTTCTCCCTTTTCGTCGCACAGGCTTTTTTTGATGCCGGGACAATTGGTTTCCAGGGATTCAATTAGTTCGGAAATGTTATCGCCGGCGCATTCGATGGTGGCTTGATTGTTGGTAAATTTTTGCAGGGGAGTGGGAATTAAAACTTTGACGGTCATTTTTTTAGTCCTTAGTCAGTAGTCATTTATTAGTTATTAGTCCTCAGTCATTAGTCCTCAGTAATCAGTCAGTAGTCATCAGTCAACAGCTTAACAACCAATGACTAATGACTGCCGACTACTGGCTAATAGCTGTTAAACCGAAACTTGTTGCCATTCTAAGCGTTCGAGGGTGCGGGCGCGTTCTAGGGCGCGCTCGAACGCTTCTAGTTTCGGTTCGAGGGTGATGGGTTCGCCGATGTAGCCTTGAACTGCTTCTTGCGTTTTCAAACCGTTGCCGGTGATGTAAGCGACGGTGGTTTCATCGGGATTGATTTTACCTGCTTCTACGAGTTTCTTCAAGACTGCGATTGTTGTGCCGCCTGCGGTTTCAGTGAAGATGCCTTCGGTTTCTGCTAGCAGTTTCATGCCTTCGATGATTTCGGTGTCGCTGACGGATTCAATGTTGCCGCCTGTTTTGCGGGCGATTTCCAAGGCGTACATACCGTCGGCTGGATTGCCGATCGCGATCGACTTAGCAATTGTATTCGGTTTCACCGGTTTGACGAAATCGCGGTCTTCGCGGAATGCTTGGGCGATTGGGGAACAGCCGTCAGCTTGAGCGCCGCTGAACCGGACTTTCTTTTCGTCCACTAAACCGACTTCGATGAATTCATTAAAGCCTTTGTAAATCTTTGTGAACAGGGAGCCGGAGGCGAGGGGGGCGACGATGTGATCGGGCAATTGCCAGCCTAGTTGTTCGGCAACTTCGTAGCCGAGGGTTTTCGAGCCTTCGGAATAGTAGGGACGCAAGTTGATATTGACAAATCCCCAGCCATGTGTATTGGCGACTTCGCAACAGAGACGGTTAACTTGGTCGTAGTTGCCGTGAACTGCCATGACAGTTGGATTGTAAATCAGAGTGCCGAGGACTTTGCCTGCTTCTAAGTCGGAGGGAATGAAGACTACGCAGTCGAGTCCGGCGTGGGCGGCGATCGCAGCGGTGGAGTTAGCTAAATTACCGGTGCTGGCGCAGGATACAGTTGTGAAACCCAATTCTCTGGCTCTGCTGAGGGCCACTGACACCACTCTGTCTTTGAAGCTGAGAGTGGGCATATTGACGGCATCGTTTTTAATATAAAGATTTTTTAGACCGAGGCGGCGCGCCAAGCGGTGGGATTTTAATAGCGGAGTCATGCCGGTGCCGACATCGATGACGTTATCTGTAGCGACTGGTAAAAATGCGCGGTAGCGCCAGATCGAGTTGGGGCCGGCTTCGATGGTTTGGCGAGTGACGGTGCGGCGGATGGCATCGTAGTCGTACTTGACTTCAAGCGGGCCAAAACAGCAATCGCAGACGTGCTTGGCTTGGAGTTCGTACTCTTCACCGCATTCTTTACATTTAAGGGCTGTGAAGGTTGCTGCTGTGGATTGGGTTCTGGTCGCCTGGGTCATAGCTCAACTCTCTAGTTTTGCGATGTTTTCTTAGTCTTGTGCAAGATTAGCACGGTCAATTTAGCCCGTCAACCATACCCGATTTTTTTAGTCGGGATTAATTTTTCAGTTACTTTTGAGTTAAACAGTGGTGTATTTAACTTTGATATTTGGGCGAGCGGAGCGCCAACTCCACAAGGATTTGACTTGTTTTCAGGATCGGGCGGGGAACCCAGATTGTCAGACCCGCACGCGAGCCCGATCGAGCTCAAGGATGATTTGCCGACGAAATTGTTACAAAACTTAATAAATCTTTTTTGGGTCACAATTGGGCAGTCGTGCGATCGAACACAACTACAAAACCTCGAATTTTTGATTAACTGAGATGTTGCACCATTCTCGCTTAACAGGCTTTCGGGCCTGTTCCACAATAAAATTCATCTCTTGTGGAACAGGCCCGAAAGCCTGTTCATAAAAAGCTTATTGAGAATGGTGCAACATTTGAGATTAACCAACTTAGCCTACCCGCCGCTGACGGGGGGGATGAGTACAACTTCGTCGCCGTCTTGGAGGATGGTGTCGGGGGAGACGAATTCCAGGTTGAGGCCGAAGCGGGTGCGATCGCGCCATTGTTCTAATTGAGGATATTGGGCGATCGAGCTTTCGAGCACTTGAGACACTGGGGTTTCGGGGGGAAGTTCTAATGTAAGTTCCGAAACGCCGTAGGCTTCACCGAAGGCGGCGAAAAGTTTAACGGTGATGGTAATCGAAGAGTTAGACACGGCTGTTGAGTGCGATCGACGGTTTGGCAATTATCAACTACACCATACAATTAATTAGGAATTAGGCGCGCCGAGGCTTAGAATTGAAAGCGGCAACCTCTAGTTAAGTTTTACCCCATCGGGTAAAGATGATAGTTGATTGCAGCAAAAAGTCTTAACAAGACTGTATGCCGATCGCTCTCACCAATCAGGCGTTAGAAGCAGTTGGCATCCACTTAGATGCAGCTATCTAAGGTCTAGTTAGCTGCTGTTGAGGCTAATGCGAGAATAATTTTTGAGGATGCGGTATAGATACTTTACGGTAATTGTGGGAGAGTGCAAAAAGCTCGCACTACATTTAGCAGGCCACAACGCAGACAAGGCCTTGTCAACCCGCTTCTCCTGACAAAAAATCAGGTTATCAAGTGCGGATTGGAATTTTAAAACCTTTGCCGTGCTTAGCAAGCTAGCCTTTTTATCTAAGAACAATACTGAAGTTAACGCGATAGAGATATATGGCAAATAACGATTTTAAAGTGCTTCAAATTATTGAAGCTAAAGGCTGGTATGCCTTTGGGAGTACGAAGCAAAGCCAGCACGTTGAGAGATGGGTAAGACCGGTCGTGTGTTGGGTTTTAATAGAAGATAAAAAAAAGCGACGGGTGGTGACCGCTACCGCTAGCTATCAGATCCAGATTGACGACAAAGAAGTCGAGTTTTTTGCCCATGAAAGCGAAATTCAAGATCTGGAGAGTCTCCCGAAGTCTGTCTCGGTATCGGAATTTCTGAAAACAGAAGATTGAGAGAAGGGCAGAAGGAGATAATTTAACAAGTTATTAATTACTCCTTAGTGATTCCTTAAACTTGCTGTCGCATTCTATTGGAATTAGAGGCAGAATCTCTAGATTGGGGACAGGGGGAAACGAGGACAGGGGGAGAATTTATACTTTTGCCTTGCCTTCTGCATCTTGTCTCCAATGCCTTAATTAGCCCAAAAAATAAAGAGGCCGGAAGATTGCTGGCAATGCCAACACGCTTCCGACCTTGCTGAATAACAGGGTATGCATATGTTTTTAAAGTATGGCAGGCAGGCTTTTGAAATATCAAGAGGACTATTGCAATCACCCACTTTTGCTTTCAGGCTGTGTTTGCAAGGTTCATATCATTTTAGACTGAAAATTTGAAAAGTGAGAGGGGGCGAGGGTTACAGGTTAAGGATTCTAGCTATTTATCTGTAGCGGGTGCTACAAAAAATGGTGGCATTTGCGGACGATCGCACCTTCTCCCTAAATGGTGGGCACTCAAAGCTGAAAGTTCGATCGTCCGCTGCCACCGCTGCGAGATCAAACCCCACTAGCGACAGGTTCAGGCTTCTGCTGCCGCATCCGCCGCCCCTGCAGAGCCATCCGCACGCCGCCGGCAGGCCCTAAAGTCACCCCTCGGCGTTTGGCTTGTACGGGCTTTTTCTCTGCCAATACTAGGTCGAAATCCCGCAAAATAGTTGCCAGCAAGAGTTTCATCTCCAACTGCGCCAGCGCCAAGCCGATACACCGGCGGCTGCCGCCTCCAAAGGGCAAATATTCATAAGGCGAGAATTGCCTCTCCAAAAACCGTTCCGGTTTAAATTGCAGCGGTTCTGGATACAAATCCTCCCGTCTGTGGGTCAAATAAATCGAGCCGATGACAACCGTGCCCGGTTCGAGTTGATATCCCATCAGTTCCACGGGCGTGAGAACTTCTCGCGAAAACGTCAGCATTGCCACGGGGTAAATTCGCAGCGTCTCCTGACAAACTGCACTCAGGTAAGGTAAGCGGAAAATCTCCATCGGGTCGGGATTTTCCCCCAAACTGTCCAATTCTTGCAGCAACTTCTGGCGCACCGAGGGCAAACTGTGAATCCAGTAAAATGCCCAAGCTAGGGCCGTTGCTGTGGTTTCGTGGCCTGCAACCAGCAGCGTCATCAACTCGTCGCACAATTCTTCATTCGTCATCGGTTGCCCGTTTTCGTCGCGCGCGGCCATCATTAAGCTGAGAATGTCGGTGCGGTTGGCGTCTGGTTGCTGTCTGCGTTCTTCAATTTCAGCATAGATTAGTGCGTCAACTTTCCGCTGCCGCTGTTTCATGCGTCCCCAAGGACTCCAAGAGCCCCAATCTTGCTGCATCCAGCCGAAAAACAGCATACTCGATCGCAGGGGAGAGTTGGTCATATCGAGGACTGAGGCAAGTAGGGGCCTGATCTCTTCCAATCGCGGCCCGTCATCCATGCCGAAGACAGCTTGCAAGATTACCCGCATGGTGACTTCCTGCATAGCGCTGCGAGCCACAAAAGGTCGATCGACCGACCACTTGCTGGCAACATCTTGAGCTATATCGCAAATTAGTTGACCGTAATTCCGCATCCGTTCCCCGTGAAACGGTGGCATCAATAATTGGCGCTGGCGTTTGTGCCTTTCTCCTGAGAGAAGAAACATGGATTGTTCTCCCACGAGCGGTTTGAGAATAGTGTTCAGGCTGCCTGGAGCGTGAAACGCGCTGCTATTGAGCATCTCCTGGACAGCTTGCGGGTGGTGGATCATCACCAATGGTTTCCCGTTGTTCACTTGAGCTGTGAAAATGTCGCCGTATTGCTTGGCACATTTATCCATGAATGTCAGGGGATCGCCGATCCATTGAATTAGCTGCACAAGGGGTGGAGCTTTGGGGCCGTTAGGTAGTGTCATAGGAATTACCGGGGTTTGGGTCACAGGACTTAGCAGTATCAACAAATCTCAAAGAGTTTGAAGGTTGTTCAATCTCTCCCAACCCTTGTTTTTAAGGGGAGAATTGCGTAAGTCCCATCTCCAATAATTTTAATAGCTTATTCTCGAACGGTGCTCAAAATATCCTCTCCAAGCTCTGTAAAACGAACAGTTCTGATTTGCCAAGGAGCATAACTGGTTAAAGTTTGGCGCACGCCCCCGAACAAACCTAACATTTGACAACTGGACAGATTTTGCAATTTCTGCCGCGAATTTCCGGAGGCTCGCAGATCCACGGTAGCTATTCCGAGGTCGCGATCGATCTTAAGGCGATAACCAGCCAAACCAAGACTATCGAAAATCTGCTGCTTTAACACTTCATTAACCGCCGATGACATTAGCTGGTTCTCTGGGCCTGTAACTGTTTCCGGCTTCAGAGTTTGACACAAATTATCTACCTTATAAACCGTAACGGTGGCAGTATTTTCTGAGAGGGTAGCACTGCCTAAAACAGAGGCAACAGAGTTAGAAGGCTGCGTGAATTGACTCGATCGAGCCTCAGTTTGATTTCCCATTAGCTGTAAGTGTGAGAACTGACGCCCGCTTGCTGAGAATTGCCTCTGGTTTTCGGCCGAGTTAGCTGCATCATAGCTAGAACAACTGCTAGCGCCAGTCAGAATTAATCCAGTCGCTAAATACCCGAACTGTTTGCAGATACGGTTCATAGTTTTTAATACTCAACTAAACGTTAGTGTACCGAGGATGAACTTTGGTGGTAGAAAGCACTTACTCCCTGATTACACTCACTTAGAAGTATTTCTAGGTATCCCTAATCCGGAGATGAAAACAAGTTAAGAGTTCTGGTTAATACGTTCAATTTAGTGTTCGATCAGGCACATAGGGTAATACCCCTCATATGTGCAACCCAGGCGTCTCCGTATCTCAGCAGGTAAAGCTAGCGACCTAGAGCGTAAGTGATACCAAATACCGTGTCAGTGGTCTGATGTACCGTTGCAATTCGAGCCATCCCAATGTCTGAGACCAAGAGCCTCTTTCCGGTTTGCGACAGCCTGAGTTGGATTAGTAGTAATGACAACATAATTCAGACTGGCGGGCGCATTTTAAGCTCGCCTTCGGAGCGCTTTTTTAACACCGCCGAAATCGCCGTTAGAGGGAATGTGCAAGTCGCGAACAATATCAAAACTTACGAATCAAGAGCAAAGAAACCGGGTTTTTTAACCAGGCATAAGAGCTGCAACGAAGTGTTTTCGTAAAAAAAACTGCTTTCTGGTCAAGTCGTGAATCACATAATTCCCCAGTCAGCCGATCTGTAACGAACAGGCGTGTCAAGGGTGTTATCGCAGCGTTCGCTGATTTTGTGCCAAATCTCATAAAACACAGTGAAAAAATCATGAAACAGCAATTATTGACAAAAGTTTTGGTGGCAACAGCGATCGCCCTCACCGGCCTGACGGTTGCTTCTCAACCGAGTTACGGTAGGCGAGCACAGGGGGAAAGTGGATTTTGGTGCAGTACCTCGACCGGTGCACCGGTGACGGTGTACCAAAACGCTCAAGGTGCCGTAGAGCCTTGGATTGAGTGGACTTCCGATTATTTCTCCGGTTCTGGGTACGATCCGGCAACTCGGTGTCAATTAGTGAGTCAACGCCTCGAAACCTATCGCCGCCGACGAATGCTTAAGTACATTACTGCAGGCCAAATGAACGGCCAGAACGTCATCTGCACGGCGAATCAAGTCAATGGCCTGTGTCAAAATTTGATTTATACCCTCAGACCCGGTCAAGACCCGATCGGCTCTTTGTATAATTTGTTGGCTTGGCGCCAAGGATATGTCGGGATGCCGTCTTTTGATGAAACCAGTAAAATTCCTTACATTGATGTCAGCGAAAAGCTAGGGGAAAACACTGCCGATGGGGCGCAACTGCCCCCTTTTCCTCACCGTTCGGACAGCCTTAAAGATTGGCAAATTTTCCATCCCATCACCAATTCCAAGGATTGAGGTCGAAAAGTTGGCGCGTCAAACAGCGGTATGCATCCCGACGGGAATATCTTCTGGTTCTGGGACGACCGTCCAGTAGCAGGGCAAAACTCATACGGTGCTGACTAACTGGCACGTTGTGGCGATCGGACAATGGTCACCGAGGACGGTCTCCTCCACCCACTGCTAGGAGTTCCGAGGTGGCTGGGCGATATCGCTCAGGCGAGCGTTGAGTTTCGCAGCGCGAGCGAGTATAAAATAGCACTATTCACCATTGAACCCGGAGCGGTGTCTGACCCAGTGTTGGCAGTCGGCTTTCCTGCGGGTGCTGAGGTTGGGGCTTTAGCGGTGACGCGGGCTTCGTTTCGGTGTTGCTACCCAAATCTTTGCCTCAAGGTTATATTGGGCTATACAAATGAGGTTAAAATCGGTAGGAGTGGCGACCCGATTTTTAATGCAAAAGGTTTCTTGGTTGGGATTAACGGTAGTGGCAAGTATCGAAATCCAAATTTTGGCGTCTATGCTTTTGAAGATGGAAGTGAACCAACAGCGGAATTATTGGAGAAAATAATTAAATCCAGTTGGGTAATTCCGATTAGTATATATTTGCAGTTCGCCTCGTCTCATCTAGGGAGTTATCGATGAATGTGTGGAGTTTGCGGTTTGACGCGCTGACAATCATCTTGACAGGTGCATTAACAGTGACGGCGGTTGTCAGCCAACAATATGCTGCCTGTGCCAAAACAGCCGAAGAAATTGCCCAGCTAGCGACGTTGACAACTGTGGAAGTCAACAACACACTGGGTTTTTTTGCTAGTGGATCGGGAGTAATTATTGCCAAACAGGGCAATATTTACACTGTTCTGACAGCTAATCATGTGGTGGCAAGCTTGGCTCAAAAATACAGCATTCGCACTCATTTGGAGAAGGACTATGCTGCGATTAGAATACAGCGCTTACCGAAAAATGACAGGGATATAGACTTGGCTTTGATACAGTTTCAGAGCCGAGAACAGTATCCAGTAGCACCAATGGGCGAGTCAGAACGTGCTGTTGTTGGTTCTGCTATTTACGTTTCTGGCTATCCGCTGCCAATTTCGGGATTTGAACGAAAACTTGAGTTTACTGCTGGTATCATCTCTTCTCGCTTGGGCAGCGCCTCATCAGGGTATCGTCTGCGCTACCAAGCTGTAACCAGGCGCGGGATGAGCGGCGGGCCTGTATTTGATGCTGATGGCAGGGTGGTAGGAATTCACGGCCAGGGGGATACTGTTGGCACAATTAGGAGTCCGTGGAACGGCCAGATTGAGGAGATAAAAACGGGGTTGAACGCGGCAATCCCGATCGATGCTTTTAGGGAGTTGCTATCACAAAATAAGCGTAACGGATTTGATATTCTCAGCAATCTTTCAATCAGCACCGCCTCTGGTCAAAACCAGCCGAGTCTGGGTTATGGAGGATTTGTGTGCGATACCTCGACGGGCGAGCCCGTGACTGTGTATCAAAATCCGCAAGGGTTCAGGGAGCCTTGGATTCGCTGGAATTCTAATTTCTTTTCTAGTTCGGGCTACGATCCTCTAACTCGCTGCCAACAAGTGACTCAGCGCCTTGAAAATTATAACCGAAATAAACAGCTAAATTATGTCACGGTGGGTATTGTAAATAACCAGAAAGCGATTTGCACTACAAGCCGCGTTAATGGGCCTTGCGAAGGTTTGATCTACACGCTGCGCCGCGATCAAGATCCGACTCCTGCACTTAGCAGTTTTTTTGTTTGGCTGGGGAATCAAAAGGCTGTGCCTTCTCTTTCTGAAAGCGGTACTGCGCTTTATATCGATGTCCGGGAACGGCTGGAACAATTTTAGATTTGGGATTTGAGATGGATTAGTAATGGGTAAACACAGAACCCCGACTTATGCAAAAAGTCGGGGTTCTCAAACAACTACTTATTAGCTTAAAAATTGAGATATTTTACTTATTTATCATTGACATAATAGAACTCATGATTTTTTGGAACGCGGAAGCTATAAAATTACTCTTACATTAATCGAATTCAAATTTTTTAGGTATCAAGCATGACAGCAACTACCCCGCAGGCAACGTCAACAACGCCCGCTTTTTGCGAAGGCATTCAATATTTTTCGGAAACACTCCCTGGTTTTGAGACTTATGGGAAAGTACCTGCGATCGCCGAGGGGAGCAAGTCGATCGCCGATCCTGCCGATCCCGTCGCCGTCTTTCAAACGATGCTGGGAGCAGACGCCCTGCGCTACCTGACGCTGCAAGTCACCGCCAGCAAGGCATCGGGACATCCGGGGGGTTTTGCTAGCCAAGCTGAGGCTTACGCAGCGCTCGTAATGCTCGGACACAAGAACATTGTCACCGAAGTCGGCCATCACGCGCCGGGATTTTACAGTGCGATGTTTCTCGATCGATCTTTGGAGGATATGGGAATTGTTAACGTGCAGCAAATGCGCGATAAATTCCGAGAAAAAGACGGTTTGTTAGGGCATCTTTCCGGTTTCATTCCCGGTCTTTTAGCACCAGCCGGCCCCCTCGGACAAGGGCAGCATTTCGCAATGGCTGGAGCGCTTTTACACCGCGAAAAACTGTTTGCTTTCACCATAGGCGACGGCGGCATGGGCGAACCCTATCCGATGAGCAGCATGGCACATTTCCACACTGCTTATCCCAGCGTTACTAACTTTTTGCCTGTGTTGGTTTGGAACGGATATTCTCAGGAACATCACAGCATGGTTTCGACTAAAACTAATGCTGAAATGATTGCTTATTGGCAAGGCAACGGTTTTGAAGAAGTTATCTTAGTTGATGCTAAGGAATTTGACGATAAAAATCAACCGGAAGATTATGTTGACAGCACTGCTTTTTCGCTCGAACAGCGCATGGCATTTACCAAAGCTGTTGTACAAGGAGTTGACAAAGCGGCCAAATCTGCTCTCGGCGGCAAATTAACTGTATTTATCATCAAACAGTTGAAAGGTGCCGGCGTCCACGCGCGCGGAGCAAAATCTCACAACCTTTATCCGAAAGATACGCTGGATGCTCCGCACATTATCAGTGCTTTAAAAGAGCGCGCTTTGACTGCTGCTGCTTGGGAGTTGGTGCGGACAAATTGCGAACGCGCGGGCGGCGGGCCGGCGGCGAAAACAGTTGTTACTGAGTTTACATTGCCGCTGGCAGATTTAGGCGAATTGCCTTTGGAAGAATTTGCAGTTGGGGGAGAACCGAAGATTTCGACAACAGCAATGGGGGTTTTGGTAGGGAAAGTTGGCGAGCGCGATCGTACTTTTATTGTCACTAATGCTGACGGCAACGAAGCATCGGCAATTGCCAATATCAACCAAGCTCTCAAGATTATTCACCCGACGACAGATGACCTGTACAATCAATCGCCAAACGGTCAAGTTTACGAACCTTTGAGCGAAGATGCTTGCGCTGGTTTAGCCGTAGGTTTATCGCTATTCGGAGCGCGGAGTTTGTGGTGTTCCTACGAATCTTTTGCCATCAACGGTTTACCAATTTGGCAAACTGTAACCCAAGCAATGGCAGAATTGCGCCGTCCAACTCCGGCAACTGTCACCTTATTTACAGCGGGTGCATTGGAACAAGGCCGCAACGGTTGGACGCACCAGCGGCCGGAAATTGAGGCTTATTTTGCGGCGATGATGCGGAACGGGAATGTTTTTCCTTTGTTTCCACCGGATGCTAACAGCATTCAAGCTTGTTACGAGTGGGCTTTGACTGCTAAAAATAAAGGAGTTGTGATTACTGCAAGCAAGTCGCCGCTGCCAATTCGCACTACTTTTGAACAGACTCGCCAAGCTTTGCAAGACGGTGCAATAGTGCTGCACGAAGTCGATTCCCCGCAAGCTACCCAGAATCAAGGGGGGAGCAAGAAAGTTGTGTTTGCAGTTGTCGGCGACATGACGTTAATGCCAGTGTTTGAAGCAGCCGCATTTTTGGAAACAGAAGGGGTTGGAGTGCGGATTGTTTCTGTTGTGAATCCCCGGCGTTTGTATCGTGCTAGCGATGTTGCTTGGGATACTTGTTCGGAAGCTGACGGCGGCTTTTTGAGCGATGAGAAATTTGCCGAATTGTTTGGCGGAGATGCCTTGATTGGCGTGACAGGCGGTGCTTCTGGGATGTTGGAACCTGTGATGCTCCGCAGCAATTGCAAGCGGGATACTTTCGCTTGGAAGCGGGGGGAAACTACTGCTAGTGCTGGTCAGTTGATGGCGTTTAATGGATTGACTGCTGAGGCGTTGACTAAAAGGGCGATCGAGCTAGTTCATTAAGTTAGAATGTGAGTGAATGCCCCTGCCTGGTTTGTGCTGGGTAGGGGCTAGTAATATTTAAAATAGGATGGTGATACCTATGACTGCACAACTTTTAGAAGAAAGAGGTACGCTTGCAGAACAGCGATTGATTCTCCCCAGTTATTATAGTTGGGAGCAATTTGAGGCTATCGAATCTTTGATGGCAGACTCTCCGGGTTTACGGATAACTTATCTTGATGGGTGGATCGAGTTTATGACAGTGGGCGAAGAACACGAACAAATTAAAAGTGTTTTGGCTATATTTATAGGACTTTACTTTTTTGAGAAAGGGATTAATTTCATTCCTGTAGGGAGTGCAACTCGCAGAAACCAGGCAAAAGATGTATCATTTGAACCAGATGAGTCTTATTATATAGGTTCAAGAAAAGAGCATCCCGATCTAGCCGTGGAAGTAACGATTACTAGCGGTAGCACAAATAAACTAGCTAAATATCTGCGACTTCGCATCCCAGAAGTCTGGTTTTGGGAAAATAATCGGCTTGCTGTCTATCGGCTGCGCGAGGATGATTACGAGCAAGTTTCAAGAAGTGAGTTTTTGCCGGATTTGGATTTAGAATTGTTGGTACGCTGCGTTTTAATGCCTTCAATAATTGAGGCAAGGACAGAGTTTATTAATGGAATTCGGCAAGTGGGTTGAATGCTGAGGAGTTGGTAAAAATTGCGATCGTCTACGAGGGCTTCGCTAACGGCTTGATTGGTTAAGCTAAAATGTGACAGACAACGATTGGCTCTCACAAACAACCTTTGCGCGATCGGCTCCAACGATTTGTTAGACTTGTAGATGTAAAGTTACTAAGCTCAGAAAGAGGAAATTTTATAGCTTTTATATGAAAGCTTTTAGGATCGGAATTATTGCTGTCCCTATTCTGTTGAGCTGCGTGAACCTGTGTCAATTCATTGTCATCTGCGATCCGAAAATTTCTATTTTTAAAACCGCAGATGAGGACAGAAAAACACAGATTAACGCAGATGAATTAGATAAATTCCGGTTGCAGCGTGCGTAATCTTTGACGGTTGACTAGAAGATTTGACGCCCGACAGACGATGCTAGCGGATTTGATATGATAGGCTTCTAGAGCTATACGTGCAGCTTTAACCTAACTTTGAGGGGATAATGTAGTGCAATTTTTTCCGTATTTTACTGTTAGATAAGTTGGCTTTGTTAGCTCGAAATTTAGCGATAGTGCTAGAGGTATTGTTGCGGCAGAACATCAATGTTTGGTGAAAAAACTGTCTTAATTTTATTCATTTTTTTCCCCGCAAGCCATTAGCCAAAAACTCATCATTAATCGTCTATCGCCCGCAGCTAAAAATTCATCCCGCGAAACTAGGTAGCTTTCTATGTCTGACTGTGAAATCAACCCCTGTTTGACCATTTGTAAAATGGGCCCGGAGTCCAGCAAAGGTTCAAATGCTTCAATTCCGATAATGTCGCTGTGGCTGACAGCCACTTCTAAATCAACCCTAACAAATCCAACTTCTTTCAGAAGCCGACACAGATGTCGTCCAAAGTATGGATGGCCACCCCGCAATGCCGTTACCTGGTTTAATTTCTTCCTGAGATTCTCCACTGACAAAGGTGGATCTGTCAGCCAAAACAGATCCCCATCGGCATCGATAATTACCAGTTTTCCCCCAGGCTTCAAGATGCGGAATATTTCTCTAGCTGCTGCCACAGGATCGGGGAGGTGAAGGAACAGCAAACGGGCGATCGCGAAATCAAAACTGTTAGCAGGTAAGCCCGTATCCCCAACCGATGCTTGCACGTGATTTACTCGATCGCCCCCTTTGTCCTGCAAATATTCTGCTGCTTTTTCCTGCAGTACGGGGTCAATTTCAACCGCTGTTATCGAACTGTTGGGCAGCAATTCTACAAGTTTTTCGGTGAAGAATCCCGGCCCGCTACCCGCTTCCATAACATTCATCCCGTCGGTCAAGCCGAACCACTTTAAAGTGCGCGCTTCCTTTTCCCAACTGAGGTGAACTTGAGCTTTTAACCGCTGGAGTTCTGTCTCAAGGTCTCGATTGAACGTGCTTGCTTGATACGAACCTTCTGCTGTCATAAAATTATCCTTCTTCTGGCTTGGACACCTAGATTATAATAGAACTGCGCTTTAGCGCAATTCTCGTTGCGGACATCCCCAACCCCAGTTGGCGGACAGATGCAGGACGGGAGCCAGGTAATTCCTCTATAGTAAGAAGATGACAGAGACAATTTTAGATTTGGGATTTTGAATGAGAATTTCAGCGGTTTAAAACCCCTAGTTTCAACTAGGTCACAAATAGAAAACCGTAAATTTTAAATCTAAAATGGGTGGACGGATTACCTAAACTGACGATGTTGTGTGGTAACGAATCAATTATGCCCCAGACTTTACCTCAACCAGAGAAACGAACATTTTTAGTTGTGGATGACCATGCGATGGTGTTAGGTGGCACGCTTAACATTCTGAAGCAAGAATATCCAGAGGCAGACATTCTGACGGCTCCGACGGCTCAGGCAGCCCTTCAGCAAATAGCGCAGACGACCCCGGATTTGGTGATTGTGGATCTGGTAATGCCAGAGACGATCGGCGAAACAGCTCAAGCGAATTCAGGGCTTAAACTCCTCAAAACGTTGATGGAGCAGTATCCGAGTCTGAATATTGTGGTGCAGAGTGCCCATGTTCGGACTTTAGTTTGGCTGAAACCGTCGATCGACAATCACATGGGCGGCTTCACAGTTGTCGATAAGAGCCAGCCCATGAAAGACTTGCTAACAATGGTTGATTGGGCGCTGCACGAGCGGATTTATACACCCAGAGAGATCCGCAATGGGCTGCAACTCAAACCAGCCTGGATGCAGGTGTTGCAATTTGGTTTTCAAGAGAGCTTGCAGGATATTGCGATCGCCAAACGGATGAATGTTTCTGAACGCACTGTGCAGTGTTACTGGCGTCAGATTCGAGATGTGCTAGAGGTGTATCCTGATGATGATAAGAATCTGCGGATTCAAACGGAAGTGCGAGCTAGGGAACAAGGGTTGATTGATTAGTGATATCAAGTCTGGTTAATTAATTATAAATCCTGTACGGGGATCGGGGATCGGGCATCGGGGATCGGGCATCGGGGATCGGGCATCGGGCATCGGACAAAAGTATGATAACTATTCAACCCGACATTGTTATGAAGCGCGATCGATGGCAAGCAGTGAAAGCGGGCGTCACGACTTGGGGACGAGGAGCGCTTCCAGGGGTGATGGTGATTGTCGCTGTGATGATGGCTAGATTGAGCGGTGCGCTTCAGTTTTGGGAGTTGGTTGCGTTCGATCAATTTCTGCGTTTGCGTCCTCCTGAGCCAATGGATGAACGGATTGTAATTGTCGGCATCACTGAGGAGGATATTCAACGTGCTAGAACTTATCCGATTCCCGATCGCGATATAGCCGATTTACTCAAACGGTTGCAAACGTATCGACCGATCGCGATCGGGCTGGATATTGTCCGCGATATTCCGGTGGAACCAGGTCATGCTGAACTAACATCGGTGTTTCGCAGCAGCAAGAATGCGATCGGAGTGGAGATTGCTTTGCCCGATCGCAGTGGCTTTATCGTCAAACCTCCGCCCGCGCTACCACCCGAACAGGTTGGCTTTGCAGATTTCGTACTCGATGCGGATGGCTACCAGCGCCGCAGTTTATTGGGCACTAACAACGATCGACAGGAATACCGTTTTTCCTTCGCAATCCGGCTGGCAGAGCGCTATTTAGCAACCCGAGGAATTAAGCTAGGTAATGGAATTCGCGATCGGGAGGCGATGCGCTTTGGCAGCATTGAATTTACCAGAGTGCAGTCAAACTCTGGCGGATATGTGGGGGCGGATGCAGGCGGCAACCAAATTTTACTGAATGTTCGCAGCGGGACAATGCCATTTCGCGTGCTTTCCCAGCAGCAAATCAAGGCGGAACAAGTAGATCCGAACTGGATTCGAGGCAAAATTGTGCTGATTGGGATGATGTCTTTTAGCGCGAAGGATCTGGCAAGTTCGGGCGCGATCGCAGGTATCAATCCCGGACGGATTTACGGAGTCGAAATGCAAGCCCACGAAACCAGCCAGATGATTAGCGCGGTGCTCGATCGGCGGCCGTTGCTTCAGGTTTGGGGGGAGGGCTGGGAAACGCTCTGGATTGGGGTCTGGGGACTCTTGGGGATGAGTTTGGGACAATTTCTGCGATCGCCCTGGAAAATTTTGATCGGGCTCTTAGTCGCCAGCATTAGCCCGATCGCGCTCTGTTACTGGCTGATTCTTTTGGGATGGTGGGTGCCGATCGTGCCTGTGTTGCTCGTACTCGTGTTGAATGGGGCTGGCTTGACGGCAGCGTTATTTTATCGCCACGAACAGGAACTCCGACTGCGGTTGGAAGAACGTCAATTTGCGATCGAGCAGACCTTTAATGCAATTCATAGCGGCCCGTTACAAACATTGGTTGGGATTTTGAGAACTGCTCAAGGAGAAGCCACACCGTCGCCATTTCTACCGGAGTTGCAACGCTTGAATCAAGAATTGCGGGCAGTTTACGGCTCTGTACAACGAGACGCGATCGCAGATGAACCGCATCTCCGCATGGGGAGTGCGATCGAATTGGCCCTGCAGGCTCCATTGCATGAATTGCTCTACAAGGTCTATTCCAACACGCTCGAACAAGAATTGCCCTACCTCAAAACGATCAAATTCAAAATTGTGCAGTTCGATCCCTTGAACACCTCGCATCTGCGGTTGGAACACAAGCGAGCACTCTGCCGCTTTCTAGAAGAAGCGCTCTGCAATGTCGGGAAACACGCGATCGAAGCCACTCGCTTGACTGTAATTTGCACTCAAGAAGGCGATCTGCAGGTGATTCGGGTGGCGGATAATGGTAGGGAGAAACAGTCTCAGTCAGAAACGCTTAGCTTGGCTGCAATGGATCGAGAGAGGGAAATAACCGAAGATCCAAACCCTAAACTTCAACCTTCAGGATTAGGAACCCAGCTTGCAAAGAACTTAGCCAAACAGTTAGGCGGAGCATTTCGGCGCTACCCGAATGAACCAAAGGGGACAGTGTGCGAGTTAACCTGGCCAGCAAAACGGCGGTGGTTCTGGTGATTGCTTCCTCAGAGTTAGCATCGGAATTATTGATCTCTCTCTTCTCTTCCTCTGTGTTCTCTGCGTTCTCTGCGGTTAAATCATTCTGATCGAACCATAACTGTCAACTGTCAACTGTCAACTGTCAACTGTTTAACTTTGCACCTTCCCGCAAACGAAGCTTGCGGACAGTCCTCTATTGTGTTTTTGTATTCCTGATTACTCTAGAAGATAGTTACAGATGAGGATTCAGATGATGACTCACGAGTTGAAGCGTCGAACCGTTTACTCTGCCGGCCTTGCGAGTTTAATGCTGAGTGTTTCGTTCTGGATCGCCCCTGTAGCGCTGGCAAAATACACTCCTCCTGAAAACCCTTCTAAACCGAAAGATACGGGGACGAATACCACTCGCGGCGGCAGTTGCGAAGCTAATTCATCGGCGAGATTGACTGCCTTGGTGCCGTTTAGCCATGTGGGAGAGACGATTTCTGGGCATCCGACCTTTACCTGGTTTGTACCCGATCGCACTCCCCGTCCGCTGCAATTGAGGCTGTTTACTCGCACGGGACAACTGCTCTACAGAACCGAGATGCAGAGTCAGCAAGGGATTATGTCGGTTGCTTTGCCTTCAAATCTGCCCCAACTGTCGATCGGGCAATCCTATCAGTGGCAAGTGGTGTTGGTGTGCGATCCGAATGTTCCTTCGAGGAATGTGGTGGTGGCTGCTGAAATCCAAGTAGTCCAGCCTGCTGCGTCGTTGCAGACTCAACTTGCAGCCGCCCAAACTCCCCAGCAGCGGATCGACCTGTATGCGGAGGCTGGGCTGTGGTATGACGCGATCGCCGAAGCGCGCAAAGCCTCTGAGACTTCTCAAAGCCAAGCGGCGGTGCTGGAACTTCTAGATTCTCTCGCTAGTTCGGAAGCCGAACCTTTGAAAGACTGGAGCGATCGATTGCGACAAATTAGGGCGATCGAACAACAGCGACAACCCCCGCAACCCAAACCGTAAAATCCCATGAAGCCTGACTCGCTAAAACTACTTAAATCCAGTAATTGTAAAGTGCGATCGGGCTTCCTTTTTCCCCTCGCTTTTTGCCTTTTATCTGTTGCTTTTTGTATTCCGGTGCACTCGCCACTTCCGGTTAGTGCTCAGGCGATCGATGCTCGTAAAATCGAGGCCGATCGGCTATTGCAGCAGGGGCTTCAACAGCATCGGACTAGCCAATTCCAAGCAGCGCTGAATTCCTGGCAACAGGCACTGCAAATTTATCGCACTATCAAAAACCGCCGAGGGGAGGGTGGTGCACTGGGCAATTTGGGAGTCGCTTACTACTCTCTGGGGAACTATGCCAAAGCCATTGAGTATACAGAGCAACTGTTAGCTATCACCCGCGAAACTAAAAACCGCTCTGGGGAGGGTGCTGCACTAGGCAATTTGGAAATAGCTTATTTCAAGCTGGGCAACTATGCGAAAGTCATTGAGTATGGGCAGCAGAGTTTAGCCATCGCCCGCGATATTAAAAACCGCCGAGACGAAGGTGTTGCACTGAGCAATTTGGGAGCCGCTTACTACTCTCTGGGCAACTATACCAAAGGCATTGAGTATACACAGCAATATTTAGTCATCGCCCGCGAACTTAAAGACCGCCAAGGGGAAGGTACGGCACTGGGTAAGTTGGGACTCGCCTACCGCTCTTTAGGCGACTATGCAAAAGTTATTGAGTATTCACAGCAGAGTTTAGCGATCGCCCGCGAACTTAAAGACCGCCAGTGGGAGGGTCTGGCATTGGGAAATTTGGAAATTGCTTACATCAATTTGGGCAACTATGCCAAAGCCATTGAGTATGCACAGCAGAGTTTAGCCATCGCCCGCCAACTTAAAGACCGCGACGGGGAAGGTAAGGCACTGAGCATTTTGGGATCCGCTTACTACTCTCTGGGCAACTATGCCAAAGCCATTGAGTATAAACAGCAGAGTTTAGCCATCGCCCGTGAAATTAAAGACCGTAAAGATGAAGGGAATGCACTGGGCATTTTGGGACTCGCCTACAGCTCTCTGGGCAACTATGCCAAAGCCATTGAGTATGGGCAGCAGAGTTTAGCCATCGCCCGCGAGATTAAAGACCGCGAAGAGGAAGGGAATGCACTGGGCAATCTGGGAATTTCTTACAGATCTCTGGGCAACTATGCTCAAGCCATTGAGTATACACAGCAAACTTTAGCCATCGCCCGCGAAATTAAAAACCGCCGAGACGAAGGTGCGGCGCTGGGCGATTTGGGACTCGCCTACAACTTTTTGGGCAACTATGCCAAAGCCATTGAGTATTCACAGCAACATTTAGCCATCGCCCGCGAAATTAAAAACCGCGAAGAGGAAGGGACAGCACTGAACAATTTGGGAAACGTTTACATCGATCTGGGCAACTTGGCCAAAGCTATTGAGTATTCACAGCAATATTTAGCCATCGCACGCGAAATTAAAGACGGCCACGGTGAGGGTGCAGCACTGGGTAATTTGGGAAATGCTTACCTCTTTCTGGGCAACTTGGCCAAAGCCATTGAGTATGGGCAGCAGAGTTTAGCCATCGCCCGTGAAATTAAAGACGGCCACGGTGAGGGTGCAGCACTGGGCAATTTGGGAGCCGCTTACATCTATCAGGGCAACTATACCAAAGCCATTGAGTATTCACAGCTCAGTTTAGCCATCGCCCGCGAACTTAAAGACCGCCGAAATGAGGGTGCGGCACTGGGCATTTTGGGAGGCGCTTACCTCAATCAGGGCAACTATACCAAAGCCATTGAGTATTCACAGCTCAGTTTAGCCATCGCCCGCGAACTTAAAGACCGCGACGGGGAAGGTACGGCGCTCAACAACCTGGGAGCGGGGTTCTTGAAAGCTGGCAACCCAACAGAAGCTGAAAAAATGCTTGTGAATGCGATTCAAGTTTGGGAATCGATGCGTCAACTGCTCGGCTCCAACGACGCGAATAAAGTCTCTATCTTTGAAGGACAAGCTCGCACCTATGGGACTTTACAACAAGTCCGGGTGGCTCAGAATAATCCGATCGCGGCGTTAGAAATTGCCGAGCGGGGACGAGCACGTGGCTTTGTCGATCTCCTGAGTGAACGCTTATCTTCAGGTTCTACCAATCCGGTCATTAACACTTCTCCCAACCAGGAGCAAATCCGCCAAATCGCCAAAGCACAGAACGCCACTTTGGTGCAGTATTCGATCGTCTATAACAACTTCCAGATTCAGGGCAAAGAAGAAACGCGAGAATTGGCGCTCTACATCTGGGTGATTCAACCCACGGGCGAAATCGCGTTCCGCGATGTAGACCTCAAACCCCTCTGGCAGCAACACAACGCTTCCCTAACCAGCTTAATTGTTGCAAATCAAGAATTTCTCGCAGTCCGCAGTCGCAGCAGCACTGCTTTTGCCCAACCCCAACCCGACTTACCGACCCTGCATCAACTGCTGATCGATCCCATTGCCAGCCTCCTACCCAAAGACCCTAATGCCCACGTCATATTCATTCCCCAAAAATCGCTTTTCCAGGTGCCTTTTCCCGCCCTGCAAGACTCTGGCGGCACTTACTTAATCGAAAAACACACCATTCTCACCGCCCCTTCGATTCAAGTTTTGGATTTGACTCGACAGCAACGGCAGAAGTTAGCTAATCGGCCAGCCAACGATCGCGGTAACGCTCTAGTATTGGGCAATCCTACGATGCCGATCGTGTCTGCCTATCTGGGAGCTCCCAAACAGCAATTGTCTCCTCTACCTGGGGCCGAAGCCGAAGCTAGAGCGATCGCCCCTCTGCTCAACACTCAAGCCATCACAGGCGCACAAGGGACAAAAGCTGCGATCGTTCAAAAAATGCCCCAAGCATCAATTATTCACTTGGCAACGCATGGATTGCTGGATAATGTGCGCGGATTGGCAAGTGCGATCGCCCTTGCTCCTTCTGGTAGCGATGACGGCTTATTGACCGCAGAAGAGATTTTCGACATGAAACTGCAAGCAAACTTAGTTGTTTTGAGTGCTTGCAACACTGGAGAAGGCAGAATTACCGGGGATGGAGTAATTGGTTTGTCGCGCGCTTTGATTTCGGCCGGAGTGCCGAGTGTGATTGTTTCTTTATGGGCGGTTCCCGATGCGCCGACAGCCGAATTGATGCAGTCGTTTTATCAAAACTTGCAAAATAATCCCGACAAAGCACAGGCACTTCGGCAGGCAATGTTAACCACGATGAAATCTCATCCCCAGCCGCGAAATTGGGCGGCGTTCACGTTAATTGGGGAGGCCGAGTAAGTTTTTATTAATAGCGAATTGGATCCATGTTTTTCTCCTAAATTTTATCCTAAATTATATCAATTCCGGTTGTACCGGAATTATAGACCAGACGGCAGTGCGGTTTCCCTACCCAAAATAACATTGTAGGAAAACGCCACTGCCGTCTCCTTTCCCGATACTAATAATTCCGATGCAATTGGAAACGCTCTTTATTCTTTAGTCGGCGCAGGCCGACTTTGTTTGTGTAGACGGGGTTTCAACCGCCGAGTTATCTCAATCTCAAAACTGATGGAAGTGAACCATCTACTCTACATATTCACATACATTGCACTTTTCCGCAATCTATTTTGCACCTCCTACTTCATCCACTCTGTGGGTAGAACGAATGATTTTCCCATTTGGGTTGCTTAAGATTTAAGTCAACTGTTAAGAGGATTTTTTTTATGGTTTTACAACCAGATATGTCAGAATCTAGACAATTACTTGGCGACAATACATCCGAATTTGTTACTTTGTTGAGCGCAGATGCAACTAATTTTCCTTTGGGAGCTTGGATGCTTGCAGGTGACGATTTCGTCACTGGCTCAACAGCTAATGATTTGGTTTATGGCAATGAAGGAGAAGATATTATCAGCGGGGATTTGGGCAACGATTCTTTATTCGGAGGAAAAGGTAAAGACTTCCTGATTGGAGATGAGGGAAATGACTCTATCAGCGGCGGTCAAGATGCAGATTTTCTGATAGGTGGTGCGGGAAATGATATTCTCTTGGGCGGTAGAGGCAATGATTTTTTAGTCAGCGGTAACGGAAATGACACTCTGGTGGGAGGTTTGGGTCGCGACATTTTAGGAGCTTTGGATGATAATAATAGTTCAATCAAAATCGGGGGCAGCAATTTGTACGTCGTCCAAGCAGAACCCGGAGTTACAGATGTCAATAATGCCGATTTTATTGTAGGTTTCAGACCCGCTTTCGATCGAATTGGATTGGCAGGCGGTTTGAATGCTACCGATGTAGACTTGCAATACGTGACAAACGTCACAGTTTTATTTGGGTATGATGCACCAGAAAGTGCCAAACTATTTACCCCGCCAGGTTCATTCGATACTCAACCGATACAGAGTCAAGGCACTCTAATTAAAGTTAGGAATTCCGGCGACATAGTAGGCTTTGTGTCAAATGTAAGAGTGACCGATCTTCAAGGTAGTATTATCTCTGCTCCGGGATTTTGATCGCTTTTTACAGCTTCGTAGCGAGGAATAAATTCCTCATCAATGGCTCTTGAAAACTTCAGTGCCTAAAAGCGACATTTATATCTAAAAGAGGACCAATGAGTTATATTCTTCAGTCCTCTTTTAGAGGAATTGCGCTATGAGACAGGGAATTAATTCCCTGGCGGACTGTGGAATGAATCTTGGTTCGCGATCGCGTCTCAATAATCTTAACACTGATGGAAGTGAACCATCTACTCTACATATTCACCTACATTGCACTTTCCCGCAATCTCTTTTGCACCCCGTACTGGATCAAGTCTGTGGGTAGAACAGATGATTTTTAGATCTGTGCTGCGTAAGATTTAAATCAAGAATGAATCTAAATATCTGAGGTTTTAAATTATGTTAGATATCACCACTAATCCTAACGCTCGCCTTTATTTCAATCAACAGCCAAACAATCTCGCCCAATCAACATTTCCGGCTAACAGCGACTTGCTCAACGGAGCGATCGAGCCATTGAATATTCCTGGTTATAGTGCTGAATCTAGCTTGACTAATCCTGCTGCATCTAGCTTCGACCCACAGATACATATAGCAGATTTTATTGTAGCTAATGCAGGCGCTGGCTTCACTTACTCTGCGAGCGATCGAGTTAGTGGCGCTGTTGCCGATTCTCAACTCAAACCGCAGTCACAATCGGCGAATATAAACGCAGATCCGCTAACAGGAACTATATCTGCTTCCCAGTTGAATTTCGCCGATCCAGGTAACTCTCTTTCGATAGCTCGTAATATTGTTGGTGTTGAAAATGGTAGCATCAACTTAACTGATTTTGTCGGAGTTGGAGATTCCAACAATTTCTATCGATTCGATATCAACACTAAGAGCAATTTTAACCTGCGTCTAGACGGTTTGAGAGCGGATGCTGACGTAAAGCTAATTCAAGATAGAAACGGCAACGGTGTAGTTGATTTTGGGGAAACTATTGACTATTCTCTTGAGAGTGGCATCGTCCCCGATGTCATTAATGTACCCAATCTGGCTCCAGGAACATACTATGTCCAAGTCTCTAGCTTCTTAGGCAACTCTACTAATTACAACCTGAATCTTTCTGCCACCTCTATTCCTGAACTAAATATTCCCACACCGAGCGGCACTTTTAATAGTAATTACGGCTACGGTTTTGTGGATGCAAATGCAGCAGTTTCCAGCACCTTAAACCGCTCAAATCCTTTTCCAGATATTCCCGATATTGGCGGGAATAATTGGGCGCTAGATGCCATAAATACACCGGAAGTTTGGAATCAAAACATTACAGGAAATGGGATTGTTGTAGCTGTCGTGGATAGTGGTGTTGACTACACCCATCCTGACTTGGATGACAATATTTGGCGGAACGCTGGTGAAATTGCTGGAAACAGCATTGATGACGATCGCAACGGATATATTGATGATATTCGGGGTTGGGATTTTGTGGCTAGCGACAACAACCCAATGGATCTGGATTTCGACGGTCACGGGACTCACATAGCAGGTGCGATCGCGGCGGAACAAAATGATTTTGGCATCACAGGAGTTGCCCCCAACGCTAAGATTATGCCTGTGAGAGTGTTAGACGCCTTTGGTTACGGCGAGTTGAATAATGTTGCTGCTGGAATCCGGTATGCTGCTGATAATGGAGCTAATGTAATTAACCTCAGTTTGGGAAATGAGTTTTACCCTTCCAACCTGGTGAATGACGCAATTGAGTATGCAAATAACAAAGGCTCTATTGTGGTGATAGCAGCGGGAAATTCGGGTTTTAGCCAACCAGATTACCCAGCTCGTAATGCCGATCGCTTGGGAATTGCAGTGGGCAGCATTGATGTAAACGGCAGGATGGCTGACACCTCGAACCGTGCGGGTTCCACACCTTTGGATTACCTAGTTGCTCCGGGAGTAGACATCTATTCTACCACTCCCTATAGCTCCTATGACACCCTAACTGGCACATCTATGGCAACGCCACAAGTAGCGGGTGTAGCGGCTTTAGTTTTGAATGCCAATCCGACTTTAACTCCAGCTCAAGTGGAGCAAATTTTGACGACAACAGCTAATCGGAATGGGTTGATAGGATAGCATTGCAAATCCCGACTTAAGTCCTGCGGACATTAATCGAGCATTAGAGCAGACGGCTCTGGATATGGACGATCTAAACACGCCAGGTTTTGATTTTGGACTTGACTATGCCAGTGGGTAATGGTTTGATTCAAACCGATCGGGCGATCGCTAAAATAGTCGTCTAATTCAGATTAGAGTCCCCATCCCTGTGGCGAGATCGGGGAGGCAGAGCAAGCTTCTATGAAGGTCGATCGCCTGTGGCAGATTGAGGCGATCGCACGACGGCAGAAAGAGCGATCGGGCTAATTCTCTAAATTCCAACTCTAGAATCCTATGCTGTATTTCCCATTTAAGCGAGTCAAATCAACCCACTCTAGGGTCACTAATGTTTTCCTAGCTTCCATTTCCCTGTTCGTGCTTGCCACTATCCCCCTATTAACTACTCCTAACTCTCTCTTCCCAGCGATCGCTCAAACTACCGATGCTCGTCAAGCACAGGGCGATCGGCTCTTGCAGCAGGGCAGGCAACAATATCAGACTGGGCAATTAAGAGCAGCGCTGAATTCCTGGCAACAGGCACTGGCAATTTATCGCACCATCAAAAACCGCCAAGGGGAGGGTGTAGCACTGGGCATTGTGGGAATGGCTTACCGCTCTCTGGGCAACTATGCCCAAGCGATTGAGTATTTACAGCAGAGTTTAGCGATCGTCCGTGAAATTAAGGACCGCCAAAGGGAGGGTGTAGCACTGGGCATTGTGGGACTCGCTTACTACAATCTGAGAAACCATGCCCAAGCCATTGAGTATTCACAGCAGAGTTTAGCGATCGCCCGCTCCATTAAAGACCGCCACACGGAGGGTCTGGCACTGGGCACTTTGGGAATGGCTTACTACAATCTGGGCAACTATGCCCAAGCCATTGAGTATTCACAGCAATATTTAGCGATCTCGCGTGAAATTAAGGGCCGCGAGGCGGAGGGTAATGCACTGGGCAATTTGGGAATGGCTTACCGCTCTCTGGGCAACTATGCCCAAGCCATTGAGTATTCACAGCAGAGTTTAGCGATCGCCCGTGAAATTAAGAACTACCAGGGGGAGGGTCTGGCACTGGACAATTTGGGAATGGCTTACCGCTCTCTGGGCAACTATGCCCAAGCCATTGAGTATTCACAGCAGAGTTTAGCAATCGCCCGTGAAATTAAGGATCGCGAGGTGGAGGGTAATGCACTGGGCAGTTTGGGAGCCACTTACTTCTATTTGGGCAACTCGGCCAAAGCCATTGAGTATTCACAGCAGAGTTTAGCCATCGCCCGCTCCATGAAAAACCGCCACGGCGAGGGTGCTGCACTGGGTAATTTGGGAATCGTTTACCGCTCTGTGGGCAACTATGCCAAAGCCATTGAGTATTCACAACAACTGTTAGCCATCGCCCGCTCCATTAAAGATCGGCAGAGCGAGGGTGCGGCACTTAGCAATTTGGGAATCGTTTACCGCTCTCTGGGCAATTATGCCAAAGCCATTGAGTATATACAACAAGAGTTAGCCATCGCCCGCGAAATTCAAGACCACCTTGGGGAGGGTGCGGCACTGGGCAATTTGGGAGTTGCTTACCTCTCTCTGGGCAACTATGCCAAAGCCATTGAGTATATACAACAACTGTTAGCCATCGCCCGCTCCATTAAAAACCGCAACGATGAAGGTGTGGCGCTCAACAACCTGGGAGCGGCGTTCTTTAAGGCTGGCAACCCCACAGAAGCTGAGAAAATGCTCGTGAATGCGATTCAAGTTTGGGAATCGATGCGTCAAATGCTCGGCTCCAACGATGCGAATAAAGTCTCCATCTTTGAAGGACAAGCTATGACTTATCGCCTTCTACAACAAGTTCGAGTGGCTCAGAATAACCCGATCGCCGCTTTAGAAATTGCCGAACGGGGACGCGCTCGTGCCTTTGTCGATCTCCTGACAGAACGCTTATCGTCAGGTTCTACCAATCCGGTCATTACCGAAGCTCCCAACCAGGAGCAAATCCGCCAAATCGCCAAAGCACAGAATGCCACTTTGGTTCAGTATTCCATCATCTACGAAAACTTCCAGATTCAGGGAAAACAAGTAGGGCGTGAATCCGCGCTCTACATCTGGGTGATTCAACCGACAGGCGAAATCACATTCCGCGAGGTAGACCTCAAACCCCTCTGGCAGCAGCACAACGCCTCCCTAGCCAGCTTAATCGTGGGCAATCAAGAATTTCTCGCCGTCCGCAGTCGCAGCAGTCTTGGCTCCACCCAACCCCAAGCCGACTTACCGACACTGCATCAACTGCTCATCGATCCCATTGCCAGCCTCCTACCCAAAGATCCTAATGCCCGCGTCATTTTCATTCCCCAAGGTTCCCTGTTCCAGGTGCCCTTTGGGGCCCTGCAAGACTCTGGCGGCACTTACTTAATCGAAAAACACACCATTCTTACCGCCCCTTCGATTCAAGTATTGGATTTAACCCGACAACAACGACAGAAGCTAGCACAGAAGCCAGCCAACAGCAGCAGGGCTCTAGTCTTGGGCAATCCCACCATGCCAAGCGTGTCTCTCTCTCTAGGAGAACCCAAACGGCAATTGTCTCCTCTACCTGGGGCTGAAGCGGAAGCTAGAGCGATCGCCCCTCTGCTCAAAACCCAAGCGATTACAGGCGCGCAAGGGACAAAAGCCCAGATCGTTCAAAAAATGCCCCAAGCATCGATTATTCACCTGGCAACCCACGGATTGCTGGATGATGTGCGCGGATTGGGAAGTGCGATCGCCCTTGCTCCTTCTGGTAGCGATGACGGCTTATTGACCGCAGAAGAGATTTTCGATATGAAACTGCAAGCAAATTTAGTTGTTTTGAGTGCTTGCAACACTGGAGAAGGCAGAATTACCGGGGATGGGGTGATTGGTTTGTCGCGCGCTTTGATTTCGGCAGGAGTGCCGAGTGTGATTGTTTCTTTATGGGCGGTTCCCGATGCGCCGACATCGGAATTGATGCAGGCATTTTACCAAAACTTGCAAAATAATCCCGACAAAGCACAGGCACTTCGCCAAGCAATGTTAACCACGATGAAAACTCATCCCCAGCCGCGAAATTGGGCGGCATTTACTTTAATTGGGGAGGCAGAGTAAGGACGATCGCTTTAATCTGCTTGTCGCGATCGATCTGATATATGTTGTGCATTGAAATTGTATATTTCAATCCCATATCAAAAATTGTCAAATCCTCTCCCCCTCTCCCATTCTCCCCCTCTCTCCCTCTCCCCCTCTAATACCATAAAAAATCTATATGCACGCCAGCTTACTGCCCCTATCGCGAAACTGGCGGTAGCAAAACTTCTGCTTCCTTCTCGATTTTAGCTTCCTCCAAAATCGGCTCTAAAACCGGAGAAGGAATCGGCACTTCTTCAACTACCTGATGCTTTTCCAAAGTCAAACGAGACTGAGACGAACCCGACAATCTTTTCAACAATTTCGGTGTCGGATCGTACAACAAATAAATAATTCGATCGCCTGCTTGCCAAATCTGGGTCGCCGACACTACTTGCAAGTATCCTTGCCTTTCCAGCAGCAGCGGCGCTAACTCCCCGGCTTTAACCAAAGCTTGCAAGTGAGCAATCTGAAACTGCAATCCCTCACTTTTTAACTCAGTTTCCCCCAATTTTACTTCGCCATCGCTCAAATATTCGTTCCAATCCTTCAGCGACAAATCCGAGACAAAAGCTTGATTGATTTTAGTCGGATTTGCAGGCGTATTTGCTTGCGGATCTTTGGGGAATATTGCCAAAACCCTCGGGGGTGCAAACTCTTCGGCCGCTCGCTGAGCTAACACTAAGTTTACCTCGCCGTTGTTAGTCATTGCTAAAAAAGTTCCCATCGATTCCAGTCCGGCTTCTTCTAACACGCTGTGGTCGAGAGCACTGCTCAAAAACACCCGCAAACCTTCTCGTTCTGCTTGTGCGCAAGCTTCCGGGTCGGTGTCGATAATTGCCACAGATTCTCCGCGTTCTTGAAACAAGCGAGCAATTAATCTGCTTAAAGGATTTGACCCCACAATTGCAGCACCGGTTGCCGATTTTGAGGTTATGCCCAAAAGTTGAGCGATCCGCCCGGCTGTTAGTCCTTGGACGAAAACTGTCATAATAATTGTTAGGAAAACTAAGGCTTTAATCGAGTCGCCGCCGTTGATTCCCCGCTGGGTGAGCAAAATTGCAAATAAAGATGCGATCGACGCTGAGACAATTCCCCTCGGCGCTACCCAACAAACAAATAATTTCTGCCGCCAATTCAGTCCGCTGTTCCAAGTACACAGCCAAACGTTGATCGGCCGCACTACCCACATTAAAGCTAAAACTGTAAACAAACTTCCCCAACCGAGGGCAACCACACTAGCGAGCGATAAATCGGCCGCCAGCAGCACGAACAGCATGGAAATAGCCAGGACTGTCAGTTGACCTTTAAACCTCCTCAGCAGCCTTTCTTCGGGGACAGCAGCGGCTCTGAGGACGATGCCCGATACGACAGTTGCCATCAGTCCCGATTCGCTGCGGATTTCTTCTGCTAAGCCGAAAAATCCCCACAAACCGGCTAAAACTACTAAGTTTTTGAGGTCTTCTGAGAGAAATTGCGATCGCTTGAGAATGAATCCCAGCAACCAACCGCCCGCAACTCCGACGACTGCGCCAACGAAAAGCCGTACGATTAAATCTCGGAACAAAACCACCAAATCAGCATTGCCGTTTAAAATAATATTCAGCACCAATACCGCCAGAATTGCTCCGACAGGATCGATTAAAACGCCTTCAGCTTCTAGCAAAGCGGCAACTTGTTTGTCAACAGATACTTGTTTGAGCAAAGGGCCGATTACCGTCGGGCCGGTGACGACTACTAGAGAAGCATACAAAAATGCGATCGGCCAGGGAAATTCCCCCAACCAGTGTGCGGCCATTCCGCCGCCTATTAGCGTAATTAAAGTGCCTACCGTAACTAAATTGCGGATGCTGCCCGAAAGTTTTCCTAAATCTCGCAATTCCAAATTCAAGCCGCCTTCAAACAGAATTAACGCTACGCAAAGCGATACCATAACTTCCAAACCGCTGCCCAGCAGATTGGGGTGCAGCACTCCCAAGCAGTCTGGGCCAGCTAAAATTCCAAACAGCAGCAAAAAGACGATCGCCGGAACTTTCAGATAGGCGGCGAGAACTTGAGCGCTAATGCCACAGATGACGGTCATGACCATCAACATGGTGATGTTAAAGGGGATTTCCATAGATATAATTGTTACAGGCTGCCCGCTTAGTTTTAAATGTTCGATCGCGGGTAATTAGAGTGCAGGCGCTATTTTCGGCGCAGCTTACCAACTCGGCACGGCACTGGATTTTTGCGAATAAGATTAAAAAATCTTGATATTGGCTATAACTTTATCAGATAATTCTCTTGGCGTCAAAGATGGCAGTAAGCTGTAGCTAAGCGAGAGATTGTCTGTTATGTTAGAGAGTCCGATGGGGATGCGGGCACAGAGGGAGAGGATTTGACGAATTTTGATGGGGAGTCAATCTTACATCTCAGATACCAAGATTTCCCGGCTTTTCCATTATAGAGGGCTTCAACCCGCAGATTCATCTGTGGAGTCAATCTCCAATCACAAAGCTCACATCTCAAATCGAGCACCCCCAGACTCATCTTTAGAGTAGATTTTCCCTCAAAAATGTCAAACCGCAAGATTCATCTGTAGAGTCAATCTAAAATATAAAATCTATAATCTATAATCGATTGGCATTCTGCCACCTGCGAAAAAACTCCGATAGAATGGTCGGCGAAATTCGCCCTTCCAGCCAATCTAAAGCCTGGTTTTGCTGGGGTGCGGCCCGATAAAATTTGCACGCATCTATTAGCCGAATCGGAGAATTAGTGACAGTAGATTGAGAGCGCCACTTTTGGGCAAACTCGGCAATAATAGCCGGAGAAATTTGTTTTTGCAGCCAATCTAAAGCTTGGTCTTGTTGTGCTAAACCGCGATAAAATTTGCCCACATCTATCAATCGCAAATTACTGTCTTGAGGTAAGGTAGTTGCCCGCCATTTTTGAGCAAATTCCCCTAAAATAGAGGTAGAAACTTGACTTTGCAGCCAAATTAAGGCAGTATCTTGGCTAGCGCTAGCTTTATAAGACGAAAATACCTGAGTCAGCCGCACGGCTGATATGGGAGGGGGAGTTGGAGCGGGAGTCGGCGCTGGAGGGGGGACAACTACTTTGGGAGATTTTCGCATCAAAGCGGCCCAGGTTTGGAGACTTGCAATGCCGTCTGGATTGAGACCTTGAGATTTCTGAAACGAGATGAGCGCCGCTGTGGTAGTGGCTCCAAATTTACCATCCATCGCACCTGGATAAAAACCTTTAATTCTTAATTCCCTCTGGATGTCTGCCACTTTATAACTTACGGCGCCTTCTCGGACACTTTCATAAATATTGGTGTCTACATTGCCCGAAACGCCGGACACGGTGCCTGTGTCGCTGTACTGCCAAAAAGTCCAAGTTTTCCAGCCGCCGGGAACCCAAGGTTCCTCAGCAGTGGTATAGTGAGCAATCCACAGTGGGTAATCGGCAAACCGTTTTGTCCCCAGGTTGTCCCAGAAACCGGGGTAGGTGTAGATAATCGGCCGCATCAAGGTGGCTGTTTCGACGGCTTCTAGCCAAATTGCGGCTCGATCGCAAAATTGATCCACACTCAAACCGCCTGTAGTTTCCATATCCAAGACTGGCGGCAAATCCCCCACTTCGAGTTTGACTGTTTTGAGGAACAAATCGATTTGTTCTTGAACGCTGCTTGCAGGTCGAAAAAAGTGGTAAGCACCGCGTTGAATCCCCGCCGCTTTCATCGCCGCCCAATTGCGAGCGAAAGTTGGGGAAACTAACGTTGCACCCTCCGTCGATTTGACAAAACTGAAGACAATACCGTCCCGGGCAACTGCTTGCCAATTGACATTGGGCTGGTAGTCGGAAACATCTATACCGCGAATACTCATATTACGAAGAGTTGAAAAAAGCTGGTTTGCTCTGAAGCAGCGACTCGATTAAGGGTACATTAAATTGTAATGCTAAGTCGCTAAGTGTTTTTTTCCAGGGGAGATGGTGCAAATGAACTTCGATCGAATAGATCCCGGCCCTGGTCAAGAGTCTGTTTGGGATTACCCACGTCCCCCTCGGCTTGAGGAATCGACCAAACACGTACAGATAATTTTTAATGGAGTGACGATCGCCGATACGCGCCGTCCTCAGCGGGTATTGGAGACAAGTCACCCTCCTGCCTACTATATCTGCCCCGATGACATCAAAATGGAATATTTGCACAAAACTTTACGGGGTTCTTGGTGCGAGTGGAAGGGACAAGCCGGTTATTACACTGTGACGGTAGAGTCGAAAGAAGTAGTAAATGCAGCTTGGTTTTATCCCAATCCCAATCAGGTTTTTGCAGCTATTAAAGATTATGTGGCTTTTTATCCGAGCAAGATGGATGCCTGTTATGTGGACGGGGAATTAGTGCAATCTCAACCAGGGGATTTTTACGGTGGCTGGATTACCAAAGATATTGTCGGCCCGTTTAAGGGGGGGCCAGGAACTTGGGGGTGGTGAGGGAATGTTGAGTTTTGAGTTTTGAGTTTTGAGTAGATAATAACGGCACAAACCACGTTTTTTTCTTACGCAAAACCTAGTTATAAAAACCTGATTTGTTGAGTTTGTGTGACCCGTGAAGAAGTTGAGAAATGGCGCTGACATCCTTTTTTTTTACGGTGCAAAAAGCCAACAGTAAAAAAATGACTAATAATTCAATAAAGCTCTAATTGAGTGAGGAGGCATCAATGCAAGGCAATGCAGGCAGGGCATAAACTAACGCATGAGCTTATTCCCTTAAATATATATATAGTGTAGTACAAATACAGCCAATGGTAAAAAACAAATACTAAGATAAGTTAATAGTTGAGACTAGCTTTGTTGCTGCTTTATTGTTTATTCGGATCTGCGCTGTGTCTGTTGAATTTATTGAGCCGTCTAACTCGCCAGAAAACTCACCCAACAATTTATCTTTAGAGTCTACTCTTAAGGATCTGCCTCTATTCAATTTTCAGGTTGACTCCTCATATCTCGCCAAAGAAGTAGCTCGTTTTTTTCAATCTCACCCGCTGCTTCCGGGAGTTATCTTGACCGTAAATGGGGAATTTTTAGGGATGATATCCCGTCGGCGGTTTATGGAACGCATGAGCCGCCCTTACGGAGTAGATATATTTGCTTGCAGACCGATTATAGCCTTGTATCAAATAGCTCAAACTGATATTTTGATTTTACCAGGAGTAGCCTTAATTGTCATGGCAGCTCAGCGCTCCGTGCAGCGACCGCCAGAACTGCTTTACGAGCCGATTGTTGTGCAGTTAGAACCTCAAGTTTACCGACTTTTAGACGTGCATCAACTGTGGGTAGCTTTATCCCAAATTCACCAACAAGCTACTTGGTCTATGAGCGAACTTTATTACAATTTATCGCTCACGCAATCCGAGCTAGAAGCAGCTAATTATCAATTAAAAGCAGCTAATTCCGAATTATATCGCCTTGCCAACTTAGATGGCTTAACTCAGATTGCCAACCGCCACTGTTTTAACGAATACTTACAGGAAAAATGGCCAGAATTGGGAGGAGCTGCAGCAGAAATATCTTTAATTTTATGCGATGTTGACTTTTTTAAGACATACAACGATACTTACGGACACCAGGCGGGAGATGCTTGCTTGCAGCAGGTAGCCCAAGCTATTTTGGCAGCGGTAAATTACTCAGCAGGCAAAGTTTCGGGGGAGACTCTAGTAGCCCGTTACGGAGGTGAAGAATTTGCGGTAATTTTACCCCGCACTTCGTCTGAAATAGCTGTTTGGATTGCAGAGCAAATTCGAGTTTGCGTAAAAGAACTGGAAATCGAACACCTTAATTCAGCGGTGTGTTCTCTCGTGACGCTGAGTTTGGGGGTAGCGAGTACATTTCCTCGATCGTCTACAGCACAAAAAAACTTGATTGCAGCGGCAGACCGCGCGCTTTATCAAGCTAAAAACCGAGGGCGCGATCGAGTAATTTTAGATACGGATGGATTTTAGATTGGAAAATCTTTTCGATCACAGATTGTCTGGCAAATCGCCGATCGACCTGCCGATGGTAGCGAGCAATTTCTCCAAAGCTTTCATCTGCTTGACGGTGAACGTCGGCACGTTCTTTCCCAACTCCCAACGGCTGATTGTTTGCGACGAAACGCCAAGCTCTCGGGCCAAATCTTCCTGACTCATCTCCAGTTCTTCCCTGAGCTTCTTCAAATGCGACTCTTCATCTTCAGATCGCGGAACGGGCTTTTTCGGCATAACCTTGAGCGCACATTTTTTATATAAGATGCTTAAGCATCTTGACTAAACAATAAATTGATTAGACACTTTTGGAAACGAGCATGAATCGATTATGCCTGACAAACAGCGTCTGAATTCCTAGGTTATTGTTCGCCTGCTTCGCAATTGACAATAGAAGCGTCGTGGGTCGGTTTCGGAGTGGGTCGGATTTGGGTAAGTATTTAGCTTGAAGGTGCGCAATACTGCCTGTAAAATTTTATCGGACGATCGTCCCGTGCCTACAAAGACTCGCACCAAGCACGCTCCGCCGTCCAGTGCCTGTCTGAAGATTCATAAATCCTCAACCCATCCAACCCGGCATTTCGGAGCATCTCCTCAATTTCATCCAGCGTAAATGCTGCTTGCAAGGAATCGCTGAACAACTGCTTCTGATGCGCGTTGCAATCTCCCGCATACAGATTGACTAAATTATCCCTGATTTCCGTTTTTTCCGGCCGCAGCAAATCCCGCAAAAAAATTGCTCCCTGTGGCTTCAACACCCGCTTGACTTCCTGCAAAAACGGCAGCGGATCGGGCAAATGGTGGATAATGCTGTTGGAAATCACCATGTCAAAATAACTGTCTGGATACGGCATGGCCTTAGCATCGATTAATTCGAGACTAATTTGCGATCGCACGCCCGCCTTTTCCACATTTTGGGCCCCGACTTTCAGCATATTTGCCGACAAATCGATGCAAGTCAATTTCCATGCTGGGCGGAGTTGACAAAGGGCGATCGGAATTCTCGCCGTACCCGTCCCCGCATCCAAAACGTTTCCAAAAACTGGCCCCAAGACCGCAGCACTCTGAGCAAAAGCAGCATTAACCTCAGCAAAATCCATCGAATCGTATTCGATCGCCTCTTCCAAGGAATCCATCACTTCCGGTTCCAAAACTCGCTGCATAAAATTTATCTCGTTATCTGGCATTTCCATATAGGGGTTCAGTTTCGCCTGCAAAAGCTCGACTAACTCCGGTTCCATATATTCGTAATTGTCCGGGATTTGCAGGCAAATAACTTTCTTGCCTTCGAGACTTTCGGGAAATTTGCTGCGGAGTCGATCGCCATGCTTCTTCTCCATCACAAATATCACATCTGCCCAACCGACAAGACCCTCAGTTACTCTAATTCTTGCACCTTTTTCCGTTCCCGCCGATCGCACGCTGTAGCCGCTAACATTCTCCCATATCTTCTCGGCAGTCAAACTCCTCCACTTATTCTGACTGCACAGAAACAATATCTTGATTTTATCCACAAGTTTAAAAAGCAAAATTCGATCTTACTTATCCGCGTTCATCCGCGTTAATCCGCCCACATCTGCGGTTAAAAAGCTCGATCGAATTCCCCCCCGATCGCACCTTACATACCACAAATCATGTATTTTGTCAAACTTACCCAAATCTACGTTACAATTCTTAAACCATAAAATGCGGATTTTGCATAAAAAATTGTACTTATTACATTTGCAGAGTTCGTTAGTTTGACGATTTTAAAAGCTTTCAGCATCAAAAACTTAAATTAGTCAGAACGCCCCTGGATTGTGAAAATCTTACCACAAGCCTCAAAGCAAGTAAATAGGTCAAATAATTGAGAATGAAGTCAATAATTTTGGTCAACTTTAGATTTTCTTAAGATTTCAGCAGTCAAAATAGATCGAACATTTAAAACTAAATCGACTTTTAGATTGTTTTTGCTTATTAAAGTAGTTGGAATTGCCCCGAAGACCGATCGACCCTCAAAAATAGATACAGATGCTCGATCGCACAATGGCATCAAACCAAACTCGATCAAACTCTGCTAGAATCAGTAAAACGAAGTCGTTATGAGTTTAAGTAAATAGCTATGACCAACGAAACCGTAGAAAACCTAGTAATTATCGGCTCAGGGCCCGCAGGCTACACCGCAGCCATCTACGCCGGGAGGGCAAACCTGAAACCCGTAGTCTTTGAAGGCTACCAAGCCGGAGGCGTCCCCGGCGGGCAACTGATGACCACCACAGAAGTAGAAAACTTCCCCGGCTTTCCCGAAGGGATCACCGGGCCGGAACTCATGGATCGGATGAAAGCTCAAGCAGTCCGCTGGGGTGCCGAATTATACACAGAAGATGTAATTTCGGTGGATTTGAGCCAGCGGCCGTTTACAGTGCGATCGGAAGACAGAGAAATTAAAACCCACACGATAGTAGTCGCTACAGGCGCGACGGCGAAAAGGCTGGGGCTGCCTAGCGAACACGTATTTTGGAGTCACGGCATTTCGGCCTGTGCGATTTGCGACGGCGCTACCCCAATTTTTAAAGGAGTAGATTTAGCTGTAATCGGTGCGGGCGACACAGCAGCGGAAGAATCTATTTATTTGACAAAATACGGCTCTCACGTACATATGCTGGTGCGGCGCGATCAAATGCGCGCCAGCAAAGCCATGCAAGACAGAGTGCTGAGCAATCCCAAAATTACCGTGCACTGGAACACCGAAGCAGTGGATATCTTGGGCGAAGCGGGCGGCAAAATGGACGGGGTGAGAATTAGAAATATCGAAACCGGGGCCGAAAGCGATTTGCTGGTGAAAGGATTGTTTTACGCGATCGGTCACACTCCCAACACTCAACTGTTCCAAGGTCAGTTAGAACTCGACGAAGTAGGCTATATCGTTCCCAAACACGGTTCGGTAGAAACCAGCGTCGAGGGAGTTTACGCCGTCGGCGACGTGCAAGACCACGAGTTTCGCCAAGCCATCACCGCCGCCGGTAGCGGTTGTATGGGGGCGATGCTGGCAGAAAGGTGGCTGTCGTCCAATGGTTTAGCTCAGGAGTTCCGCCAAACCGAGGAATCCGAGCAACCCGTCGCAGCGCCGGAAGCTCAAAAAGTACGCAAAACCAGCGCGAACTTTGATATCCAAGACACGCGCCACGAAGGAGGTTATGCTTTGCGGAAGTTGTTCCACGATAGCGATCGACTGATTGTGGTCAAATATGCCTCTCCGAGTTGTGGGCCTTGCCACAGCCTCAAGCCGATTTTGAGCAAAGTAGTAGATGAGTTCGAGGGCAAAATCCACTACGTGGAAATTGACATCGAAGAAGATCCAGAAATTGCTGAAAATGCTGGCGTGATTGGTACGCCGACGATTCAGTATTTCAAAGACAAAGATTTGGTGGCTGAGCTCAAAGGAGTGAAGCCAAAAAGCCAGTACCGCGAGTTAATTGCCAGTAATTTGTAGGAAGTCGATCGATTTTAGATTTGAGAGTCGCCGAGAGAGGTTTAACCTAAACTCGACTTGCGTACCGCCTGCCAAAAACCCGGTTTCTCGCCTGCGCGCAAGTCCCCTGCAGGATAAAAACCGGGTTTTTTTTAGCAGCATCCCCCGAAAAAACCCGGTTTGTCGCGAGTGTTTGGCGAATGAGAAAGAGGATTTTTGACTGTTCCGGGTTTTTTCGCCTGAGTGCTACTAAAATCGAAAAGTCTTATATAGGTCGATCGTCATTATGGCTCAAAGCCGCCTCCGACTGCCGCGATTTCTCAACAGTGCCTCGCCCTCAAACCTGTCAATGAAAATGATGTGGGCAGGTTTGACAATAACTGCCGTGTTTATATTGGTAGCCACCTTGTCTCCAGCTATGCAAGCTTGGGGATGGCTGCAAAATCCTACGGAGGCTTTGATTAACCCCATCCACGAACCGCCGTCGGCGAATTATTGGTTTGGTACTAGCCGCAGCGGCTATGATGTGTTTTCCCGCACGCTGTTTGCTTCTCGGGCGGCTTGGCAAGTGGTAATTTTAGCCACTGCTTTGAGTTTGTTTATCGGTGTGCCGCTGGGTTTGGTTAGCGGTTATTTGGGCGGTAAGCTCGATCGAGTGTTGTTATTTTTAATGGATACAATTTATACTTTGCCGGGGCTGCTGCTTTCTTTGACGCTAGCGTTTGTAGTGGGAAAAGGAGTTTTGAATGCTGCGATCGCCCTGAGCATTTCCTACATTCCTCAATACTACCGCGTCGTCAGGAATCACACCGTCAGCGTCAAAACCGAATTGTTTGTCGAAGCCGCCCGAGCAATGGGTGCTGACACTTGGACAGTGCTTTCGCGCTACCTGTTTCTGAATGTGATTCAGAGCGTACCTGTGCTGTTTGCGCTCAACGCTGCCGATGCAATTTTAACATTAGGAGGTTTGGGATTTCTCGGATTAGGACTTCCCGAAGCAACTCCCGAATGGGGACACGACTTGCGTTTAGCTTTAGATGCGCTACCTACTGGCATTTGGTGGACAGCTTTGTTTCCCGGTTTGGCGATGACTTTAATGGTGGTGGGACTGTCTTTGGTGGGGGAAGGATTAAACGAGTTTGTTAACCCTCGGCTGCGGAATCAGCAGTAATCTGTCTCGCGCTTACATTAAGTTCGCAGTCAGGACTTTAGTGCTTATTCACAAATATAAAAAAAACTGAAGTCCTGACTAGAACAGGCGCTATAAAGAGATGGTAATCTCGGCCCGATTAATTACTAAATCTTTCTCTCAAGAAGGTGAATTATTTCTAGTAAACGTTTATTGGGTTGTCAATAGAGACACGGATCTGAAATTTTTCTTGATAGCTTCATTTTCTAAAGGTCAAGCCACATAATTTAAACCCGAGTAGAGGATAAAGCCAGGCTCTGTGCTTTCTGATGACACGCTGTAAATAATAACAAAATTTTGAGCCTCGCACTAGCGTCCTACCATTCGATGGCTTTAAGTATCCTGGAGTTTAGGCCTTCTCTAACCATAGCAAGCACATCGCTAACTGGGTAAATTTTTCTTCCTTGGCGGATTTATCATCAGCAGGCAGTTGCATCAACATCCGCTGGGGATTTTTTTTCGTATGCTTGAAATTATCAAGACAATTCGGGAATGCTACCTAAAATTGATTGAGAGGCTTTATGGAATCTTCACACGGTCACGATATATTTAAAGGAATCGTGAAGTTATACTTCCGGAAGATGGCGAATTGTGTTGTTTGTGAGAATGTGCGATCGCGCAAGTGGGAACCGAAAGCCAAAAAATTTAGAGAAATCCGCAGCCGAGAGTTGCGAGGCGGGTTAACTCTCAGTAGAATTTATCCTGGTGGTTTTTGCCACTGACGCGACAAACTCGTGTCGAACTGCTTAAATAAGAATGTGACGTTAAGAACTTAATGTGATTTAACATCAAAATTAAACCCAATTTCTGAGATTTGAGCTAACTTAACAATGAAAGCCCCTGTTGCATTACTCAACCCGCAACGCTTCATTGGGGGTCAGAGTCGGTCTCTAATCCAGAGTTGCCGGCTTAAAACTAAAGCTACGAGCTTTATTCAATCGCAGATTGCGTATGATTCAATTCAGGGAAACAGGGTAATGATGGGTGTATCTACACGGATTGTATTGGTCCCAATTTGGGCAACTCAAAAATTGTCTGCTACTAACTGTCTGGCCAACTACGCCGCAGCCGTTCACCCAGATATACGCAGAAAACAGCGCCGTTCGATCGTGCGAAAGTTTTTGCGGGCCGTTCTCAGGATTTAGCAGAGCCGGACATAAGTTAGTATTGTCAAGCTAAGCTGACAGAGTTTTCCTAGTTCTTGACCAACAATGGAAAACAACTTCCATTTTTTGTGAGAAAGGCTACAATCGGGAAGGTCTTTGCAAGATCCGATTCTCCCCGTTTGGTGCTTCAACCCTCTGCTGTTGCATTTGAGGCAGCAGAACGACATCCAAAGTGGCGAAAATTTGCCGCGCAACTGTCATGTCTGACAACCAGAGTAAAGCAAGGCGAATCAAAAGTTCGACACCTAGAATACAAAAGTTAGAGGGTTCCGTGCCGGAAAACTTGTACGGGTAAAAACTCGAAGTACCGAGTAAAAAAGCCAGTATTTTTGGAAGTGCGATAGCTCGTAGTTCATGGTTTGCTTCTCGGGGCAAGGTATTGCAGATGATGCGGTAACTCGCTCCGAAAGAAAAAGCCGCCAGCTCAATTTAAGGTCGCCATGTTAAAATCTGCGATCGATTGAATGCGCTGCCTGCTTCAAAGCCGAACTCGAACTTTGACTCATAAAACTGGTGCAGTTTCGGTAACAGATTCAGCTAGCAGACCGAAAATCCCACTATTTTTTCCTGCGGGAATGTCAATACTGGCTAACTTGTCTAAACTACAAACAGACACTATTCCACTGTTATTTATTCTTTAATTCAGGAGCATGAGGAAGACGGCATGATCCAGGCTAACACCGTACTCGAAACCACAATTACACCGGAAATGGAAACAATCGACTTGCTTCGGGGCGCCGAAAGCGTTCTACCTGAGAGCGAGTTAGAACTCTTTATCGACGAAGAAGACGATCGAGAAGAATTCTTAGACTCTCAATCTGAGGAAGACCCTAAATCTGGCAAAGGCGCCAAAGCCCGCCGTCGGGCACAGGCAAAGAAAAAGCATTATACTGAAGACTCTATTCGTCTTTACCTGCAAGAAATCGGTCGGATTCGACTGCTGCGAGCTGACGAAGAGATTGAACTAGCGCGCAAGATTGCAGATTTGCTGGAATTAGAGCGAGTTCGAGAACAACTGCTCGAAGAGTATAACCGCGAACCCAAAGACAGCGAATGGGCAAATGCAGTAGATATGGCACTTCCTGCATTCCGTCACCGACTCCACGTCGGCCGTCGGGCAAAGGAAAAAATGGTGCAATCAAACCTGCGTTTGGTGGTGTCGATCGCCAAAAAATACATGAATCGCGGTTTGTCTTTCCAAGATTTGATTCAGGAAGGATCTTTGGGTCTGATCCGGGCTGCTGAAAAATTCGATCACGAAAAAGGCTACAAGTTTTCTACCTACGCAACTTGGTGGATACGTCAAGCCATCACCCGAGCAATTGCCGACCAATCGCGCACTATCCGCCTGCCGGTTCACCTTTACGAAACCATTTCGCGGATCAAGAAAACTACCAAACTCCTTTCTCAGGAAATGGGTCGCAAGCCTACGGAAGAAGAAATTGCTACCCGCATGGAGATGACGATCGAGAAGTTGCGGTTCATTGCTAAGTCAGCACAGTTGCCCATCTCTTTAGAAACTCCGATCGGCAAAGAGGAAGACTCACGTCTGGGAGATTTTATTGAATCAGACGGGGAAACACCAGAAGATCAAGTCTCGAAAAACTTGCTCAGGGAAGACTTGGAAAGCGTTTTGGATACTCTCAGCCCCCGAGAACGGGATGTACTGCGGCTGCGTTACGGCTTAGATGACGGACGGATGAAGACCTTGGAGGAAATTGGTCAAATCTTTAACGTCACTCGTGAGCGGATTCGCCAAATCGAGGCTAAAGCCCTGCGGAAGTTGCGCCATCCCAACCGCAACAGCATCTTAAAAGAATATATCCGCTAGAGTAATTTGCTAGCATCACCCGAAAGAGTGATTCGCACTCTTTTTTTTGGGGGGGAGACCCCCCGCCCCGGTTGGAGCTATAGCTGTTAATTTTTATGCTGCTAACTGCCCGGAGCAAGTGGCTATTTGCCACCCAAATCCTGCTGCCAAAATTTAGGGAGCCCGTTACGGAACTCCCAAGCTTTGCAGTGTCACAAAATCCTTAACTAGAAAATTACATCAAGCCCCAAAAGTGAAGCAGGCCTTGACCGGAAACCAATTCGATGATGACAGCGGCAGAGAAACCAATCATCGCCAAACGACCGTTCCAATTTTCGGCTCCCTCGCTGAAGCCCCAGTTCCAAGCGTTGCGTTTTTGTTCTTGCATAGTGCGAACTCCTGTCGTTAACTTGTGTAAGGCTTATGTGAATAAATATAACATTCCTTGATAAAAATGCAAGTTTGTGATGAGTGAGATCTGTCACAACGGTCGATCGACCTTGATGATTTTGCCTAACGAGGAAAAATAGCCAACTCGGTATCAGGGTCGAACAAGTGAATTTTGTCATGGGCGATGGCTAACCAAAGCTCCTCGCCAACTCGGATCGATCGCTCAGGAGGAACCCGCACTTGCATCCGCACCGCCGGAGCATCCGTCAAACAAACCCCCAAATAAGTTTCGTGTCCCAAAGCCTCTACAATTTCCACTTGTACCGAAAGATTTTTGGTAGCCGGAGGGTTAATGCTCAGATGTTCCGGCCGAATGCCCAAAATTAGCCCTCGCCCGTCATATTGTTGTAGACTTTTTGCCCAAATATCGGGTAAAGTAAAGCGAAATTGCGGGTGAGAAATCAACAGCGGAGCACTAAATTCCACAGACAAGAAATTCATCGGCGGAGAACCGATAAACTCAGCAACAAACAGATTAGCCGGCTTGTTGTAAAGCTCTAGAGGTTGAGCTACTTGCTGAAGCTGACCGACATTCATAATAGCAATTCGATCGCCCATAGTCATCGCCTCAGTTTGGTCGTGAGTCACATAAATAGTTGTAGTTCGCAACTGTCGCTGCAACTGCACAATTTGCGATCGAGTTTCCGCCCTCAATTTCGCATCAAGATTAGATAGCGGTTCGTCCATCAAAAAAACTTGAGGATTTCGAGCCATCGCCCTACCCAAAGCTACCCGCTGCTTTTGCCCTCCCGAAAGTTGTTTTGGCAAGCGATTTAAAAGAGATTCTATTTGCAATAATTCAGCTACCTCCCGCACTCGTTTTCCTACGGCTTTTTCCCGTTCCGACAAATAGCGCAAACCCGGAGGCAACTTGCGAGTCGCTCCTCCTAAAAAGTCCTCAAACAAAGGATAAATTAGATGATTTTTAAAAGAATTAGAAGCTAAATAATTAATAACCTCTTCTACCTTATCCCTAATTTTTTCTATATTCTGGATGCTTCGTTCTTCTCCTTGTATCTTCCCCCTTATCCTTTCTACTTTCTTCCCTCTTCCCTCTTCCCTCTTCCTTCTTCCTTCTTCCTTCTTCCTTCTTTCGTCTTTTTCCCTTTCCGAGCGGCGCAATCCAAAGGCGAGATTATCGTAAACTGTTAAGTGAGGATAGAGAGCATAATTTTGAAATACCATAGCGATATCTCGGTCTTTAGGATGTAAATCGTTAAGGAGCCGATCGCCAACCCAAATATTGCCGGCTGTCAAAACTTCTAAACCGGCGATCGATCGCAGCAAAGTGCTTTTTCCGCAGCCAGAAGGCCCCACCAGCACCATGAATTCCCCGTCTTCGACCGTTAGGTTAATGCGCCGCAAAACGCTGTTAGACGAAGGGCGATCGGCTAGAGGCGAGACACTTTCTGCCACGGTGTTTGCTTCTTTTTCCTGTTCTCCTTGGCGGAGCGGAAAACTTTTGTAGATATTTTCTAATACAACTTGCGCCATTAAACAATTTTAGATTTTAGATTTTAGAGTGGAGAATTGGAGGCAGCTCCGATGGGTATTTATTCCCAGGCTCTGCCTGGGAACAAGGCTGAATGGGGAATGGAATTGGACGTATACGCTCGAAGGCAAAAAAGGCAAGCTTTAAGTGACTCACAGCGAATAATGACACAATGAATGACCCATGACTAATAACTATTGACTGCTGATAACTTTGATAATTTTTTCACCTGGATTGAGGTCAAAAACTCGATCGCCCGCAGCATCTTTCCCCCAAAAAGCTATAGCATCCATAGCCGATCGCAGCAGGCGGCCAGAATTAGTAAAAAGTTTAACATCCGTACCCGGAACAGCGTGCAGCAAGCCAACTAAAGCATCTTTAGGCTCTGAGAAACGAAAAGCTTGAGTGCCAATTTCGCCCCGGTTAGTAAGTCTGACAGAACCGGCAGGCATTCGTTTTGCCCAACCCAACTCAGAAAATAGCACCAGACTGTCTTCCGGGTCGAGAGTGATACAACCCACCAACTCTTCCTGCTTCCGCAATCTGGTTACTTGAGATCCCTGGGCGCTGCGGCCCATTGGCGGCAGTTGTTCATCATCAATCTCAAACCGGAGGACTCGGCCTCCTGAAGTTGCGATCGCCACTTGCTCGCCGATTTTAGCCAGACTCGCACAGCGCAGCCGGTCGTCCTCCTTGAGTTTAACAACAGTAACGCCGCGATTAGTCAAATCAGCAAATTCCTGCATCGGCAAGCGCTTAATTTTCCCTTGCTGAGTCAGAGTTACTAAATCTGCTGCTTCCGAATTTTCCGGCAAAATAAAGTGTGCCACTGTGATTTCCGACAAAGCGCGACCGGCACTATCTTTAGTAGCACTCGGCGACAACAAACTAACGATCGGCGTTCCCCGGTCTTTGGCGCTACTACTAGGAATATCCGCCACTTTCAGTGGGTAAGCTTTGCCGTTAGGAGTTAAGACGACCAAAGTGCGATCTGTTTTCGTCAGATTTGCCGTCACAATAAAATCTTCATTTTTTTCTAAAGCTGAAACAGATTTTTCGCGACTTTTCGAGCGTGGCTTTTCCCCAGTCGGCAAGCGTCGCACGTACTGCTTGTGCGAAAATTCAACAATAGTTTCCTCTGCCTCTACAACGGGCAATAAGTTAGGCTGAATCGTTGCCGGCGACAACTGCTTCACCGCAGAATTTTTCTTACCAGCAAATTGTGGTTCGGCGTTTGCTGCGCGTGCAGTTCCATTGGCGAATTTAGTGCGGCGGGGGTCAGCGTACTTGCGTTTTAGCGATCGAAGTTCCTTCTTTAAAGCCTTCAAAAGTTCGCGCCTGTCGCTCAACAACCGCTGCAATTCTTGAATATTAGTCATCAACTCATCAAACTCAGACTGCAAATTTTGCCTTTCCAAACCAGTCAGCCTCCGCATCGGCATCGCCAAAATCGCATCAGCTTGAATTTCGCTCAAATTGAGGCGAACTTGTAAAGTTTGCTTAGCAGTAGACCCGTCAGGAGAATTTCTGAGAATGTCGATCGCTGTATCGAGATTTGTCAAAGCCAACATCAAGCCTTGGACAATATGACAGCGGCGTTCCGCAGCCTGCAACTCGTAATTGTAGCGGCGGGTAAGAGTCACTTCCCGGAAATCCAGAAATTCCTGCAACAATTGTCTGAGCGTTAACTGTCGCGGTTGACCGTTGACAATTGCCAGCAAAATTGCCCCAAAATTTGTTTGCAGGTCAGTTTGTTGGTAAAGGCGAGCCAGAACCGCTTCTGGGGAAAATTCCCGCTTGAGTTCAATCACCACTCGAATGCCTTCGCGATCGCTCTCATCACGCAAATCAGAAATACCGTCGAGGCGGCCAGCATTGACCAACTCCGCCACCTTTTCAATCCAAGCCGCCTTATTTACCTGAAACGGAAACTCCGTTACCACGATCGCCGTTTTAGTACGCACCTTGCGATTACCTGGCACCTCTTCCACCCCGGCCACACCCCTGACCGCAATGCTGCCTCGACCCTTAGTGTAGGCGTCAACAATGCCCTCTGTAGCGACGATTTCCCCTCCGGTTGGAAAATCCGGGCCCGGAATCAGTTCTATCAACTTCTCGTCGGATAGTTCCGGGTTTTCAATCAAAGCAATTAAACCGTCTACCACCTCCCCCAAATTGTGGGGCGGGATATTAGTTGCCATCCCCACAGCAATGCCGGTACAGCCGTTGAGTAACAGAAACGGCAACTGAGCAGGCAGTGCCGTCGGTTCCTGCTGCGAATTGTCAAAGTTACCAGTAAAATCAACAGTTGCCTCGCCGACTTGGGTTAGCATAGCTTCGTGGGCGATCGGTGCTAGCCTCGTTTCCGTATAGCGCATAGCAGCCGCCGGATCGTTGTCCACCGAACCGAAATTGCCGTGACCCGCCAGTAAAGGATAGCGGCTCGAAAACTCCTGAACCATGCGTACCAGAGCGTCGTAAACCGATTGGTCACCGTGGGGATGATATTTTCCCAAAACATCTCCAACTACCCGGGCGCACTTACGGTAAGGTCGGTCTGGCGTCAGACCGAGTTCGTGCATCGCATATAAAATTCGACGGTGAACTGGTTTTAAACCGTCGCGGACATCAGGCAAAGCTCGCCCGACGATCACACTCATGGCATATTCGAGGTACGATTGCTGCATCTCGGCGTGCAGAGGCGTAGAAATTACTTGCCCGGAAAGTAGGTTGAGTTGTTTAGCCATGAGTCCTTGTGTCCGTTAATTCCTGAGTGAAAACAGCCTCTGTCAATAATGCCGAGGTTCCCTGTCTCGATTGAAAAGCCTTTGCTGCAGGCGAACCGAAAGTTCGACCCAACCGCCCATTTGAAGAATAAAAATAAACTTAACTGGTGAAAGCAGAATCAGAGTCCCGAAGACGGGCAACACTTGCCTCTTACTCTCCACTCTTACCCTAACCTCTATGTTGCCTTCATTTGCGCCTACCTGTCTATTTACCTTCTCACGGCAGAAGGTAAATAGACAGGAGAACACGGAATGCCAGAAACTCAGAACGTAGTGAGGCTGTAGCTCTTCCTAGGAAAGCGTCACGAGGGACTTGAGTCCCCGTCAATCTATGATAGAATTTAATTGCAATTAGGAATAACCATCTACCCGAAGAAATATTCTATTCAGGAGAAACCCCGGATTGATCTCGTCTCAGTACAGCCGTAGCGTGGATCAAGCAGCAAGGGTTGACGATCTAGCTGACCGTATTTTGGCAAGCGTGATGGACTCCGAAAGTATTAAAAAAGAAAAGTAAGCGCAATTGGAATACCCCTGGTAGTGGTAATTGTTCTGAGCGTGTAGAGACGACTGGACGATGAGTGAAGTCCCTGTTTTGGGCTTATTCAACAATAGAGCGTGGCCGTGACTCACTGAGGGAACATCTCAATGAAAGCACCCAAGCTAGAAATTGGAGGCAGGAAACAGGAGCCAGGAGGAAAGAGGAAGAAGGAAGGAGCCAGAAGAAGTGTTTGTACAAATTATGAGATGCTTCCCTCACTGAGAGTGTCAAAAATGCCGATATCGATGAATTCATCACTCAAAAGCTCTCCTGGCGATATCTCCTAGTCTGGCCTCCGCTTGATGAAAGAAAGCGTCGATATTTGAAGCCCTTTTGATGGGTTAAAACTCAGAATTAGGAATCTCCAACAATCCCCGCTAGATTCGCTACTTCGAGTGCTGTGGCGACGCGAGGAAGGAAATAATTATCACACATTCCCGATTCTAATACCAGTTCAAAAAATAATGCAACTGTAGGCCCGCGATCCAAACTGATATCCAGTCAATCAGTTCCCATCTAAAATATAAAATATAAAATATAAAATCAGAAATGGTAGAAGCCGGAGGCTTGACCGAAAGAAAGGATATTATAAGTCCAGGACGCACTGGTAGTCAGAAACCGGGTTTTTTCATAGCAATAGTTCGTTATAGCCCGCCGAAACGAGCAAAAACCCGGTTGCGAGGCGTCGTCCATGCGTCCTGGATTGTACTAGAAACCTGCTACCTGAGAATCTTGAGACTCTCACCAGTGTCAGGTCTAGTTATAAAAAAGAACTAAACTGTCTGTGTGTAGTAGTCTAAATGATGGTACTGGATGCTTCTAGGCATCTATAAACCCTCTCACAGCTAGTGGCTCAAGGATATACATACGGGTTTTGCAGGGTTCCCGGCTGATGGCGCTAAAAACTCTGCATTTTTGACGGGGAATGTAGTCCCCGTGTCGTGTTCCTCTTTGGACTAAAGTCACAAAGTTTCTATACTTCCCATATTTATTTATGAAAACCGTTCTGATTGTAGAGGACGATTTGGTTAATGCTCGGGTTTTTTCCAAAATTCTGACTAAGCGGGGGGGCTTAGCCGTGAAGCACACGGAAAATGTTGAAGAAGTGATGCAGATTGCTGCCAACGGCGAAGCTGATTTGATTTTAATGGATGTGTCTCTTTCGCGCAGCGTGTACCAGGGCAAATCTGTTGACGGGATTAAGATTACTCAACTGCTCAAAGCTGACCCGCAAACGGCCTCGCTGCCGATTATTTTGGTGACTGCTCACGCGATGGCTGGTGATAAAGAAACATTTCTGGATCAAAGCGGTGCCGACGGTTACATCTCTAAACCTGTGGTAGACCATCAAGAGTTTGTTAATCAAATCAAGGCTTTGCTACCTGATTGAGTGAACCATACATGAATAAAAAATAAGAAGGGAGAAGGAAAAAGGAAGCAGGAAGAAAGAATTGTTTGTTTGAACCCACAAACAATTAAAACTCTAGAATTACAAAGTTTGCTTAAACTCTGAATCTTCCTTCTTCCTTCTTCTTTTGGATGTCCCGATTACACAATGCTATGAGTTCGGAGCTTGAATTAGTGAGGAAAAATTTGAGGTTTTTCAACTCATGAAATCGAAGTGTGCGTTGCGGCGAGGAACCAACTTATCCTCAGCGAGCGCAACGCTGTTCATTGATTCATGCAATCTCAAAACTATGATTAGTCTTCGTCCTCATCGAAGTCAAAACCGATATCATCATCATCATCATCCGGTCCCAAGGCATCATCCTCAGTCTCAGCGACAAAATCGTCTTCATCAACCTCAACTTCCTCAAAATCCTCATCAGGCTCAAGATCAGAGGCGCGCCCGATCTCAAAACCGCTCTCGATCGTATAAGCGCGGCGGGCCGTACGGTCATCAAGTACCACATCCTCCTGTAAATCGTGGATGTCGTCATCAAACACAGCACCATCAAAACCGGCATCCTGCACCCCAGCATCTTCGTAGGCATTGAACCCGGTACCCGCAGGAATCAGGCGGCCGATAATCACATTTTCCTTCAGACCGCGCAGCCAGTCAGACTTACCTTCGATCGCAGCCTCAGTCAACACCCGCGTAGTCTCCTGGAAGGAAGCAGCCGAAATAAAGCTATCCGTATTCAGCGAAGCCTTAGTAATCCCCAGCAACACCGGAGTATAATCCGCCGGCGCTCCACCAGTAATTGACATCGCCTCATTCACCTGCTCAACCTGCCGCAATTCTACCAACTCACCGGGGAGCATAGTAGTATCGCCGCCATCTTCCATCCTGACTTTGTTGGTCATCTGGCGAACAATCACCTCGATGTGCTTGTCGGAAATATCCACGCCCTGAGACTGATAAACCGACTGCACCTCATTCACCAAAAACGTCTGCACCTGTTGGAAACTCTCCAAGGCAGCCTCAAAAGTAGACTGCCGCTCCTTAAGCACGTGGAAGAAGACCTCCAGAATTTCGTGAGGGTTAGCAGGCCCGTCGGTCAAAGCTTCGGCGACGCCCACGCGCTGTCCGTCGGAAACGATCGGGTTTTGACCAGGCAACAAAGGATACTCCTCAATCCGGCCATCATCCTCAATCACCGCAAGTTCCACAACATCGTCATCCGTAACCACGCGAGCCGTCCCCGGCCGTTTGGCTAAAATACAAGCTTCCTTCGGCTTCCGCCCTTCAAGAAGTTCCTCAATCCGTGGCAAACCCTGAATGATATCCCCAGTCTTTGCCCGCTCAAACACCAGAATCACCAAATTGTCACCCCGCTGCACCAAGTCGCCGTCGTCTACGTGCAGCACAGCACCAGCCGAAACCCGGTAAGGACGAGCCACCCTGAGCAAGAGTTTCGCCGGTTCTGTCTCCGACGCAGGTACAACCTTCACAACTTGGCCGGACTCTTCGAGAACAACCCCCGGAGCTATTTCGGTACCAGCCACCAGCAGTTGACCCGGACTCACATCCGGCGTACCTGCCACAGAGATCGAAATAGAATCCGCCTCTCGCATCACCAACAGTCGGCGCACTGGTTCGCCATGCCCCTCACGGATGCCTCGAACGATACCCGCTTCTTTGCAGAGAATCTCTGTGCGGGCGACTACTGCCCCGGGCGCGATCGACTGCCCATCTTCGACCAACAGTCGCGTGTGGGTGCTGCCCTGAGTCGGATCGGCAGACACGTCCCGCCGAATCACCAGCGATTCCAAAATCACTAACTGCAAGCGGAAAGTCTTGGAAGCTCGATCGCCCCCATCGGCTACTGTCATCGCCAATTCTTGGGACTCCGTACCGTCTTGGGCAGATCCCCAAGCCGGGCCCGAACCATCCGCCCCAAAAGCCATAGCATCGTCCTCATCCGGCAGCAGCTCGATATCCGCCGCCAGTTGCGGAGCTCCGGAACCAATTTCCAAGATAAGCTGAGTCCGCAGCAGTTCCAATCCCTCGACCGATTTGACGCGCTCCCCATCCTTATAAGGAAGTCGCTGCACCGCTTTCAAAGAGATGGACTCATTGAGCGCCGTTTGAGAAGGCACAGGTGGCTTATCTGGCACCGGAAATTCCACCACAGGCCGCAGCAACAAAGCCGGGCCTTCAGGAGTTTCGATATACTCGGCATAGCCCAACTCTTCGGCAACCAAGCCTGGGAAAATTTCTTCACCGGCGTTGACGATTTGACCTTCCCCAAATGTTAGCGGCGGGCGGTCAACTACATGGAGCGTGCCCGGTTTGATCACAATTTCCCGGAGGATGTCATTTTTCTGAGTGATTTCTACTGCCCCGCTGGTTTGGCAGAAAATATCCTTGACGACTTCTGTGCCGGCTTCAACGTACTGGCCGTCTTCGACTAGCAGGAGGGAGATATCTTTGTTGACTTCGTGGCACTCTTCGGGTATCCAGAGCAGAGTCCCCCCCTTGACGACTTCGTAGCCGAGTTTGGCTTTGCCGCGCTTGTGGACTTCTACGCCGCCGTATTTGACTATGCCGCCCGTGGCTGTGCGGTAGCTGTCGTCGAGCAGTTCGGCGACGACTTCTCCGTTGATGACTTTGCTTCCGGGTGCTGTCTTGAGGGAAAACCGCTGTTTGGAAGATGTTTCGATCGTGTAGTGGTCGCGGCCGCCCGCGCTTTCGGCCCGCACGACTGCTTGGTCGAGCAGGACTTGGGCGGTGATAATTTCGATTTCTCTGGGGTCGGCGATGCGGACTACGCCCCCGTGTTCGGAGACGAGTTTGGTTTCGGCAATCACGCTTTCGGCGGGAATGCGATCGCCGTTTTTCACTGCCGGTTCCGCGCCCGGGGGCAAGTTGTAGACTTCTCCCGAAAGAATCCAAATCAGCCCGCCTTTGCTGGCCGTGCGGGTGGTGTTCCCTTGGCGGTCGGTTTTTTCTTCGGGGACTAAATCGGCAAATTTGGCTTCTCCGGCTAGGTCGGAGGCTACGTCTGTGGTGACTTTTTCGGTGGTTTTGCGGGCGGCGCGGCCGACGATCGGCACTTCTGCCAAAACTTGACCGGGAATGGCGCGCTGTCCGTCTTTGACCATCAGAGTAGAACCCTGGACGATCGCCAATTCGATTTTCAGTTTTTGATTCTTGGCGCCGGATTTCCCTTCTTCAAATCCGTCGCCCTCAAATACAAGTTTGCCGTTGTTTTCTGCCACCAGTGCTTCTTCGCCGTGTCTGGTGCGGAACGAGCGAGTACGCAAGTTCTTGAATTTCACTACACCGGGGAAGGGTGCGCGTTCTTGTTTCGCGACTTCTCCAGTGAATACGCCGCCGGTGTGGAAGGTACGCATGGTGAGCTGGGTTCCCGGTTCCCCGATCGACTGAGCTGCAATAATCCCGATCGCTTCTCCCATGTCCACCATTTTCAAGTGGGCGAGACTCCAGCCGTAGCAGTGCTGACAAACCGATCGGGTAGATTCACAAGTCAGGGGCGATCGTAAGTACACCTCTGCCACCCCAGAATTACCAATTTCCGTCGCCAACTCCTCGGTAATTGGCTGATTTCGCACGGCTTTTTCGCTGCCGTAAGACACGATTTCCCCGGTTTTGGGGTGCAGCACATCTTTGGCGAACACCCGCCCTAGCAGCCTGTCCTTGAGGGGAATCAGCACTGTTGCTCCGTCCGTCATCGGTCGTACTCGAATTCCCCGCTGAGTGCCGCAGTCCACTTCCCGCACAATTACGTCTTGGGACACATCCACCAAACGGCGAGTCAAATAGCCAGAGTCTGCCGTCCGCAAAGCTGTATCTACCAAGCCTTTGCGCGCGCCGTAGGAAGAGATGATGTATTCGGTGACGGTGAGTCCTTCGCGGAAGTTGGTTTTAATTGGCAAGTCGATGATTTCTCCTTGGGGATCAGCCATCAATCCGCGCATTCCGACTAGCTGTCGCACTTGAGAAATGTTTCCCCGCGCCCCGGAGAAGGCCATCATGTAGACCGAGTTTAGGGGGTCTGTGGCTCGGAAGTTTTTGACTACTTCGTCTTTGAGGTCTTCTGATGTGCTGTTCCAGGTATCGATTACTTTTTGGAAGCGTTCGACTTCGGTGATTTCACCTCTGGTGTATTTTTGTTCGGTGATGCGGATTTCTTCTTCGGCTGCATCGAGGAGCGATCGTTTTGACGGGGGCACTTGCAAATCGTCTACGCTAATCGAAACTCCCGCTCGTGTCGCAAAGCGGAAACCCAAGTCTTTGAGTTTATCGGCCATTTGCGCTGTACGGGCCGTTCCGTAGTGCATGAAAGACCAAGAGATTAGTTTTTTGAGCTGACCTTTGTCAACAACTCGATTGCGAAAAACAATTTCCTTATTTTCTGTCATTTTTCTGAGTAGTGGTAATTGGTAACTTTTACTGCCGTTCGACTTCGGCTCCCCTGAGCGAAGCCCAAGGTTTCAGAACGTAGCCGAAGTATTGGTAATTGGTAAGTGGTAATTGGTAATTGATAAGTAGAGCTGCGGGAAAAAAACAACAAGCATTTTGTTGGTAGGGGCTGGTTTAGCGTATAAGGAAGAGAGCGAAGCTAGGAGATGAATCGACTCAAATTCCCTTCCCATAATAAAGTTTATTTGCACCTACCTACTTAATTGGTAATTGGTAACTTTTACTGCCCTTAGACTTTGCTTAGGAACCGCGTCCTTGAAGTATTTGTAAGTAGTAATGGGTGAATTTTCCGGTTTCAATCACTATTATTTATTAGCGATTATTTATCAGTTATTACCCATTACCTCTTACCCATTACCTCTTATCCATTACCTCTTATCCATTACCCATTTCTAATTGTTAATTACCGATTCGATGGTTTGGTGATAGATAATCCGGCCCGGGGTAGTGCGAATGAACTGATTGAGAATCTTGCCCTCTCCGTCTTCCCGAACCCGGCGGAACTTGTATTCTTTCGTCACGATACCGTCGGTAGAGCGTTCCACCTTCAGGGGTTCTCCCTCGGGTTCTGAGTTTTCTATGGCGCCTTGAAACCTCACCCACACATAAGAGTGCAAGTCAACGATTCCTTGTTCGTAAGCGACCACCGCGTCGGTAAGGTTGGAGAAATAGTGACCGGCTCCTTTTTGAGCGTCAGGATTTTCGGCTGTCAAGTAATAGCAACCGAGCACCATATCTTGAGAAGGAGTAACGATCGGTCTTCCGGTTGCCGGCGACATAATGTTGTTAGAAGCCAGCATCAGCAAGCGCGCTTCCGCCTGAGATTCCAGAGACAACGGCACGTGCACGGCCATTTGGTCGCCGTCAAAGTCAGCGTTAAAAGCCGGACAGACTAGCGGGTGAAGCTGAATCGCCCTCCCGTCGACCAAAATCGGCTCAAAGGCTTGAATCCCCAAACGGTGGAGGGTCGGCGCCCGGTTTAGCATTACCGGGTGTCCTTCAATCACCTCCTGAAGCACGTCCCAAACACTGGGATCGTTGCGCTGGATCAGTTTTTTGGCAGCTTTGATGTTGTTGACCAATCCTTGGCGGATCAAGCGGTGGATGACGAAAGGCTGGAAAAGTTCGATCGCCATTTCCCTCGGCAAACCGCACTGATGAATTTTCAGTTTCGGCCCCACCACAATCACCGAACGCCCGGAGTAGTCAACCCGTTTCCCCAGCAAGTTTTGCCGGAAGCGACCTTGTTTCCCTTCAATGATGTCCGACAGCGACTTCAGCGGGCGGTTGTTTGCCCCCACCACTGTCCGGCCCCGGCGACCGTTGTCAATCAGCGCATCCACAGCTTCTTGCAGCATCCGCTTTTCGTTGCGGATGATAATCTCCGGCGCCAGAATTTCTTGGAGTCTCGCCAAGCGGTTGTTGCGGTTGATGACTCTCCGATAAAGATCGTTGAGGTCGCTGGTTGCAAAACGCCCGCCGTCTAACTGCACCATCGGCCGCAAGTCGGGGGGAATCACCGGAATCACATTGAGCACCATCCAATCGGGTTGAGATCCCGTAGCGATGAAGTTGTCAATTACCCGCAAACGTTTAATTAACTTCGCCCGTTTTTGACCTTTAGCATTGGCAATATCTTCCCGCAACTTTTCCGCTTCACTTTCTAGCGGAATATTTTGCAGCAAAACTTGCAAAGCTTCAGCACCTATGCCTACTTCTACACCTGTGAGTGTGGAATCTTCGCTGTAAAGTTCGTCTTCTATTTCCAACCAAGCATCTTCCGTGAGCAATTGCTTGTATTGCAGTTTTTCGGCATTACCGGGATTGAGAACAACATAGGCATTGAAATAGACGATTTGTTCGACATCTCGCAGCGGCATATCTAACAGAATTGCCATGTAACTCGGAATGCCTTTGAGATACCAAACGTGAGCTACTGGAGCTGCTAATTTGATAAATCCCATCCGGTGACGGCGGACGCGAGATTCAGTGACTTCTACACCGCATCTTTCGCAAACAATGCCTCTATGGCGAACTCGTTTGTACTTCCCACAATGACATTCCCAATCTTTTGCAGGTCCAAAAATGCGCTCGCAAAACAAGCCATCCATTTCAGGTTTTAAGGTGCGATAATTTATGGTTTCCGGTTTTGTCACCTCTCCAGTAATCTGACCGTTGGGTAAAGTTCTTTCTCCCCACTGTCGAATTCTTTCTGGTGAAGCTAACCCGATCTTGACGTAATCAAAGCGTTGTTCTATTTTAGCCATTCTTGACTCCAATTGATAATTTACAGTCGATTATTTGTGGTTGTTTATCTTTTTTGTTGGCTTGTTTCACGGCTTAAATCAATGTTATACTCCTCTATATGTGACGTGATTTTTAATATCAGAGATGACACTTGAGGATACTCCAAAGTCATCAGCGATTTTAGAGATTGATTCTCTACCACTAATTCTTTTTCGTACCTCAAGAGCTTGCTCGAAAGTCAGTTTGCGATCGAGATATCCACCCATGCGAGGAACTGGAACCTCTTCGCCTGCTTCCTTCCAAGTGATGTGATACTTAATATCGTGTATGGTTTTGCGACCAACACTGTATTCGTGAGCTACATCCTTCACTCTCTCTCCTGCTGCTAGTTTTTGCCTAATTTCTCGCACCTTTTCCCAATCTAATTTGGCATTTGAAAGGGGATGACTTTTGCCTTGAGTGCGTCCTTTCTTAGAAGCATCTAATAAATTTTGAGTGCGCGTTCCACCCCAAAGGTGTTCTGGATTAATACAACTGGGAGTATCGCAGGTATGACAAGCATCTATTGAAGTCGGAACTGCACATCCTAATTTCTCTGCTAAAACAGCACGAGTAACTGATTGGGATTTCCCATTTTTAAAGTACCTGCCATAACCACCTTGACCATCCTTTGCCCCTTGAAAAATTATGCAGCCACTGTCTTGAATTTCTCCTACAAAACCGGGGGGAACTGTAGTGAAGTTATGGGGAATTTTTGCCTGAAGTATCTTAGTAATAGTGTCATACTGTACGCCATACTCTTTTATTAGGTGGCTTTTGGTGGTTCCAGCTAAATATTGACGCTGAATTTCCTGCAGTTGTTCGATCGATAGTTTACCAATACCGGGAATACTTTTGCGTCTGGGAGTTTTGCGATCGCGGCCCATCATATGCTGCGTATTCTCAGCCGCAGTTCCAGCTACGAGATGTGCTGGGTTGATGCAGCTTGGATTGTCGCAGATGTGGCAAGCAAAATAACCGGAATCTATAAATCCTGGTATTTTTGATTCGAGCACTAATCGGTGGATTAATACCGTTTTGCCCTCAATCCACTTGCGCCCGTAACCATTTTTCAGCTTGCTCCCTTGCCAGTTAATACAGCCTGTCGCCCGGTCAACTTCTCCTTCTATTCCTGGGACAACTGTTACAATAGTCATGTCAGCGTCTCTCCTCTTAAGAGCGTTGATTCGCCTCAACAGTGTTCGTACCACTGCTGAGGCATTTTAATTGGCACTTCTCGATTTTAGATTTTAGATGTGAGATGTAAGATTGAATGCTGTCAAACAATTCTTCAATCTAAAATCTAAAATCTAAAATCTAAAATCCCTAATCTTCGTCAAGTTCGTCACGAGAAAGCGATTCGTAAGTAGGCCGGGAGGGCGATCGCTTGCCCCCAGCATCTGCCATCAAATCCACCTCAACGTGCTCGCTGCCCTCGTCGGACGTATTCACCTTGTGCACAGCAATATCCAAGCACAAAGACTGCAACTCCCGCATCAGCACCTTGAAAGATTCCGGCGTACCGGGGCGCGGAATAGCTTTGCCTTTGACGATCGCATTCAGCGCTTCATTCCGCCCCTGCATATCGTCCGACTTCACAGTCAGCAACTCTTGCAAAGTATAAGCTGCGCCGAACGCTTCCAGAGCCCAGACTTCCATTTCTCCGAACCGCTGACCCCCCTGCTGCGCTTTACCGCCCAAAGGCTGCTGCGTTACAAGCGAGTAAGGGCCTGTGCTGCGCGCGTGGATCTTATCGTCTACCAAGTGCACCAGCTTCAGCATATAGGCGATGCCGACTGTGACGGGGCGATCGAACGGTTCCCCTGTCCGGCCATCGTAGACAATAGTCTTGCCGGGGTGCTTTTCATTAAACACCCAAGGCTTGCCGGTTTTTTCGCGCGCTTCCTGTAACTTGCCGTGTACGGTTTCCCGCGACTTTTCAGCGCCGTGCATTTCATCAAAAGGCACCATCTTGAACCGCATCGACAGATTTTCGCCCGCCCATCCCAGCAAGCACTCAAAAATCTGACCCACGTTCATCCGCGACGGTACGCCCAAGGGATTGAGCACTATGTCAACGGGAGTCCCGTCGGGCAAATAAGGCATATCCTCCATCGGCAGAATCCGGGAAACAATACCCTTATTCCCGTGGCGGCCGGCCATTTTGTCGCCGACTTGAATTTTCCGCTTTTGAGCCACGTAGACGCGGACGACCATGTTGGCGCCGGGGGGCAGTTCGTCGCCCTGTTCGCGAGTAAACACCCGCACGTCCACTACGCGGCCTTTTTCGCCGTTAGGGACGCGGAGGGAATTGTCGCGCACGTCGCGGGCTTTTTCGCCGAAGATTGCCCTCAGCAGTTTTTCTTCCGGCGGTTGGTCGGATTCACCTTTGGGGGTGACTTTGCCGACTAGGATGTCGCTGGCTTCTACCCAGGCACCTTTGCGGATAATGCCCTGTTCGTCTAGCTGGCGCAGCGCGTCTTCGCCGACGTTAGGAATTTCACGGGTGATTTCTTCGGGGCCGAGTTTAGTTTGACGGGCTTCGATTTCGTACTTTTCAATGTGGATCGAAGTGTAGACATCTTCGTACACCAAACGCTCGCTAATGAGCATCGCGTCTTCGTAGTTGTAGCCTTCCCAAGGCATATAAGCTACGAGGATGTTGTGGCCCAGAGCGAGTTCTGCCCCTTCGGTAGAGGAACCGTCGGCGAGAACTTGACCTGCTACGACTCGATCGCCCTCATAAATCAGCGGACGCTGGTTTAAGCAAGTATCCTGGTTAGAACGCTGATATTTTTGCAGTTCGTGTTCGATGCAGCCAGCATATTTTTGCTTCCAAACCGAGGGCTGTTTGACTTTGAGATCGTCGTATTCCTTAATCAGGAAATGTTCTTCGCTGGAATTCGATTCGGCATCTACAGCCAGGGGTTTGACAATAATCCGGGTAGCGTCGATGTAAATCACCTCGCCGTCGATCCGGGAAACCACAACCATCCCGGAATCTCGCGCCGCCTGAGCTTCCAAGCCCGTACCGACTAGCGGCCGTTCAGGTTTCAGTAGCGGCACAGCTTGCCGCTGCATATTCGAGCCCATCAGAGCTCGGTTGGCGTCGTCGTGTTCCAAGAACGGAATCAGGGATGTCGCGACGGAGACGATTTGCACGGGCGAAATCGCCATGTAGTCCACCTGCATCGGTGTAGTCGTCGTAAATTCTTGGCGGTAGCGGACGGCTACGGTTTCGCCCAAGAGGTTGTTGTTTTCGTCGAGGCTGATGTCTCCGGGGGCGACGCGCAAATCGTCTTCTTCGTCGGCTGTCATGTAAACAGGGGCTTTGTCGCGCAGCACCCGTCCTTTTTCTACTGGATAAAAAGGAGTTTCAATAAAGCCGTAGGGGTTGACGCGGGCGTGAGTTGCCAAGGAACCGATCAGACCGGCGTTGGGGCCTTCTGGTGTTTCGATCGGGCAAATCCGGCCGTAGTGGGACGGGTGAATGTCCCGCACTGCAAACCCGGCGCGTTCGCGAGTCAGACCTCCTGGGCCTAGGGCGGAAAGCCGGCGCTTGTGAGTCAGTTCTGCTAGGGGGTTGGTTTGATCCATGAACTGGGATAGCTGGGAGGAGCCGAAGAATTCCTTGATTGCTGCTACCAGGGGTTTGGGGTTGACTAGAGAAGCGGGGCTGAGGGAGTCGGCATCCGAGACTGTCATTCTTTCGCGGATGATCCGTTCTAGGCGGTTGAGGCCGACTCTGACTTGGTTTTGCAGCAGTTCTCCGACACTGCGGACGCGACGATTGCCTAAGTGGTCGATGTCGTCGGTGGAGCCGATGTCGAATTCGAGGTTAATTAAGTAGTCGATCGCTGTCAAGATATCTTGGGATGTCAGCACCCGCATGGTATCGGGGACTGTCAAGCGCAATTTTTTGTTGAGTTTGTAGCGGCCGACTCGGCCCAAATCGTAGCGTTTGGGGTCGAAAAAGCGCGAGTTAAGGAGCTGTTCGCCCCCCGCTACGGTGGGGGGTTCACCTGGACGGAGTTTGCGGTAGAGCTCCATCAAAGCTTCTTCTTCGCCGAATTGTCCTTCTTTCTCGATCGTTTTTTGGAAGTATTCCGGGTGGCGCAGGGAGTCGTAGATTTCGCCGTCTGTGAGTCCGAGGGCTTTGAGCAGCACCTGAGCCGATAGTTTGCGCGTTTTGTCGATTCTGACCCAGACTAAATCGTTTTTGTCTGTTTCAAATTTCAGCCAAGCGCCTCGGTTGGGGATGAGCGAGGCGTTGTAGGAACGGCGACCGTTTTTGTCTGTTTCCGATTTGTAGTAGACGCCTGGGGAACGCACGATTTGGTTGACAATCACCCGTTCCGCGCCGTTGATGATGAAAGTGCCGCGCTCGGTCATCAAGGGCAAGTCGCCGATGAAGACTTCTTGTTCTTTGATTTCCCCTGTTTCTTTGTTAATCAGGCGGGTGGGGACGTACATTTGCACCGAGTAGGTGCTGTCCCTGCGCTTGGCTTCGTCCACGTCGTATTTCGGGCGCTTGAGTTTGAAGTCTTTGCCCATGAAGTGGAGTTCCAGCTTCCCCGTGTAGTCTGTAATCGGGGAGAAGCTGTCGAGTTCTTCGATCAGCCCGGCTTCTAGAAACCAGCGAAAACTTGCCCGCTGGATTTCGATCAAATCGGGCAAGGTGAAGGCGAATTCTGTGTAATCTTTAGTTGTCATGGGGGTCCTTTTTCCGCAGTGGCTCTAGCTTTTTACATGGCGCCAAGGCTGGGCTTTTTTACCTTGTTGCGTTTTTTTGATTGATTGTGTGAGAGAATTTATATGATGTTTTCGATCGCCTATCAACTGCTGCAACGGTTATTTGTGCGGTTTGCTCGCAGTATTTTTGTGCGGATTTTGGTTTCGATCCCGATGCTTTTAGCTCCGATCTCGTGGTTTTCCTGGGTAAATCCCCTACACTTTTGACTCCTAAAATTGACTTGACAGCTATTGCCAAATTGCTGAGGTTCCAAGTTTCTTCTGATGTGTAAGTTTGAGTGTGTAAGTTTGAGGTATTGCGTGAAGTTGTGACCGATCCCGAAGGTTAGCGTACTCGCGTTGTGTTGGTAGTTCCCCGGCGACATCGCAGTCGCGGATACTAAGCCAACGCCCGATCGGTCAGTTCTTTTTATTATAGGACGCAAATCCGATCGCAACAGGCAACGCCAAAAGAATCTCCCATAAACGATGAATCCGGTTTTTCGGGCATGATAGAAATGGGATTGTTCTGAGCGCGGGCTCCTAAATCGACCTGTTTTCCTCGTTTCTCTGTTCTGCTACAACTAAACTGAAAAGCCGAATAGCTTACAGGCATTTTCGGTTGTCTGCTGGGACAAAGTTAAGAGAGAAACTCCTCTCAATTTAGCAACTTGCTCGGCTACGTAGTAGACGTAGGCTGGTTCGTTGCGTTTTCCCCGTTGGGGTACGGGGGCGAGAAAAGGGCAATCTGTCTCGACTAGGATGCGATCGCTATTTACCATACAAGCTGATTCTTGTATTTGCAAGGCTTTTTTAAAGGTGACTGTTCCGCTAAAACTGATGTAGAAACCTAGGTCTAAAAACCACTGGGTTTCTTCGGGTGTGCCTCCCCAGCAGTGCATCACCCCGCGCACTGGTCCGCGTGTTTGCCAAAAGTTCCTCAGCATTTCGGCCATTGGGGCGGCGGCGTCGCGACAGTGGATAATGACTGGTTTGTCAAGTTCCTGGGCGATTGCAAGCTGTGCCTCAAACACTTTAAACTGATGTTCTCGATCGTCAGCTTTATAAAAGTCCAGTCCGGTTTCGCCGATCGCCACTACCCTAGAGTCCGAACTTGCTAATTCCCTAATCTGGCTTGCAGTTTCGTCTTTCCACTTGTCGGCATCTAGGGGGTGGAGTCCCACCGCAAAGGAGACTTCTGCAAACTGATTGGCGATTGCTTGAATGCCGGCAAACTCTTCTGGCTCTACACAAGAATGAACCAGCCGAACTACACCAGCTTCGCGCCAGCGTTCTCGAATGGCTTCTAACTCTGATTTGTAGGTCTCAAAGTTGATATGAACGTGAGTGTCGATGAGCTGCATGGGGGAAGCAGATTAGAGGTGATACGGGAAAGTCCTTGTGGGATAGGGCGAGGGGGGAGTGAGAGAGTCTGGGAGTGGGAGTGGGAGAGAGTGTGTGGGAAAAATCTTCCGTCTTCCGTCTTCTTTCTTCCTTCTTCACGCTTGACTTCTTCACGCTTGACTTCTTCCCTCAACATCCATCCCTTCAATCTTGTACACTGCTTCGTTGGCGAACTTTCTGCTTCCTTAAGATGCTACCGAGGATGTTTCGTGCGGCTTGAGGGTTCTTGCCAAGCGGGACTTTTTGCGAGCGCCGTTGTTGCGGTGGAGTACACCTTTTTTGACAGCTTTGTCAATTTTGCTGTATGCCTCAGACATTCGCTGCTGGACTTCTTGCATTAATTCCGGGCTCGGAGCTGCGGCGTATTTGTCAACGGCAGCGAAATACTTCTTCATCAAAGTTTTGACCGCTGACTTGTAAGATTTGTTGTACAAGCGGTTACGTTCGGCGATTTTGACTCGTTTGACGGCGGACTTAATATTTGCCATAGTTCAGTTGCTGGAAGTAGGTATTCATTGATACACCCTAGTCTCAAGACACGGGGATTTTGAAGGACAACCTTTTCGGGATCGAGCCGCAAAAAGCTTGATTTTTAAAGGCGGAGTGAGACAGCCAATTTTCCATTAGCTCAGATTGAGCTGAGTCTGTGGCTACTTTTTGGCGACGCCCGCGCAATAATTTTTTATTGACTCATTTAACTGCCTGCTTTTTACCCCTGACAATACCCAAAGGTATGACACGGGTGTTAAAGAGGCGTTTTGCGGTGTTTCCACCGTCACGAGTTAAAGTCACGGTTTCTTGCGCGCAATTTTCAAGTATACAATAATTTGGCGTTTTTTTATAAAAAAAATTATCAGGTGTTGGAAAAACTAATATAGCACCTATTCTGCTTAAAATCCAATTCTCTGAAAAATCCAAGTTAAGCTATAACAAAGAATACGGGTGATTTGGGCTTCGGCAAGAAGCACTTACCGAAGGTAGAAGGTAAAAAGCTGAAGGTAGAAGGTAGAAGGTAGAAGACAGCCGGATCAGAAGGTAGAAGGTAGAAGGCAGAATCAAAATTCTTCCGCTCGAACACTCTCCCTCTCGGATATTATCGGGGTCGAACACTCTCTCCTCTGCGTTCCAACCCTCTTCCTGGGCACCTGGTTCTCTGGCGGACAATTCCTAGAGAAGGTTGTGACTTGTCCTCAGTGTTGCAAAATCCTCGACAGAGATTTAAACGCTGCACTGAAGCCTTGGAAAATGCCGCGACTCTCGCGGTTTAAGCTTGTGGACTGGTGGTGGCTTAATTCTCTAGGAGAACCCCACAAAAATCCCCAATTGTCAAGCAAATGTTAGTGAAGTTATAGACGGCATTCCTAATCTCCATGCTGCGAATCATTACTCAGTGGGTTGAGGCACAAGCTGAACTGCGACGGATCTGCGATCGCACCCATGACGAACTTGTCGTTCACAAAGAAGCCACCGTGCGGGAGGTGCTGCAAGCTGTAAGGCGCAGAGGCGATCAGGCTGTGCTGCACTACACTGCTGAATTTGACCGCATGACCCTAAATGTGGAAGATTTACGGGTCAGCGGCGCCGAATTGGATGCTGCTTACCAGCAGGTGTCGAAAGAATTATTAAATGCCATCCGGCTAGCTTGCAAACAGGTAGAGGCGTTTCACCGACAGCGCGTCCCGAAGTCTTGGGTGCAGTTTGGTGATGACGAGATTGTTTTGGGCAAGCGCTACACGCCGGTCGATCGAGCGGGAATCTACATTCCTGGCGGTCAGGCGTCCTATCCGAGCTCGGTGATAATGAATGCGGTTCCTGCGAAGGTCGCCAAGGTGCCGAGACTGGTAATGTGTACTCCCCCCGGACAGGAGAAGAAAATGAATCCTGCGGTGCTGGTAGCGGCTCAGGAAGCGGGAGTTGATGAGATTTATCGGGTCGGCGGGGCGCAGGCGATCGCGGCTTTGGCCTACGGTACGGAAACTATTCCGAAGGTGGATTTAATTACCGGGCCGGGGAATATTTACGTCACCCTAGCTAAAAAACTGGTTTACGGGACTGTGGGGATCGATTCTCTGGCTGGCCCGTCGGAGGTGCTGATTATTGCGGATGGTTCGGCGAATCCCGTGCACGTGGCTGCAGATATGTTGGCTCAAGCTGAGCACGATTCGATGGCGTCGGCAATTTTGCTGACGGCGGATTCGGTGCTGGCTAGGAAGGTGGTGGCTGAGGTAGACAGACAGTTGGCAAATCACCCGCGCCGAACTTTAACAGAAAAGGCGATCGCCAACTACGGTTTAGTCGTGGTAGTTGACTCGCTCAAAGCGGCGGCGGAACTCTCTAACGAGTTTGCCCCGGAACACTTGGAATTGCAAGTTTCAGATCCCTGGGCTTTGCTCGAGCAAATTCGCCACGCTGGGGCGATTTTCTTGGGCTTATCGACGCCGGAAGCTGTGGGCGATTATTTGGCTGGTCCGAATCACACTTTGCCGACTTCTGGGGCGGCGCGCTATGCGTCGCCGCTGGGTGTCGAAACTTTTATGAAGCATTCGAGTTTGATTCAATATTCGCCTGTTGCACTTAAGAAGGTGAGTAGGGCAATTAATGTTTTGGCGGAAGCAGAGGGGCTTCCTTCTCACGCTGATTCAGTGCGGCTGCGGACTGAAAATGAGGGAAAGGGTGAGTTTTAGAGGGTAGATTTAAGTAGATAATCGGCAAAATACAGAGGTAGTCAAAAGCGAGTGAAATGCAATGAAAGGAAGCAATTCTCTTGCGATTATGGTAGCTTTACATTCTGTGACAAGCGGTCCAGTTTATTTGCACCTATCTACTTACGCACTGCGGGCTTAAGAAACCCGGTTTCTTCAAGAATCTTGCTTAAATGACGCAATTATGTTAAGAAACCGGGTTTCTGGGTAGGTAATAATGATGTTGGTGGGGAGCGCGAAATTGTGGAAAGTAGGCGACAATCAACGAAAAATTTAAAGTCTAAATATCTGAAATTTAAAGGTGCATGGTATTGAATACTGTTTTGGTAGCGATCGACAATTCAGAGCTTGCAGAACGGGTTTTGCAAGTTGTAGGAAAATTTCAGCTAGAACCGACGGCCAAGGTGATTCTAGTTCATGTTGTGAGTTCTGCTACGTCGGATTTTGACGCGGTTGTCGATCGACCTCACGCTCAGGGAGATGAGATTGCTTACCGAGAGGTGGAGAAGTTACTGCAATCTTATCAGGAAAAGTTGCCTTGCCAGAGCGAATTGGAGATTGTTTCGGGACAGCCAGCAGAAGAAATTGTGCGTTTGGCTAATATTTATAAGGCGGATTTAATTGCGATCGGCTGTCGGGGTTTGACTGGTTTAAAGCGGATTTTGGAGGGTTCGGTGAGTGCTGAGGTTGTCGCTGAGGCTCCTTGTTCGGTGTTGGTGGTGCGCGCTAAATGAGCGGGAAAACCCCATAACCGCTGCAATGGGTAGAGTAGATATTAACCAAATTGCTGCAATCCCTTACTGTGCAAATTCTCCTCGATGTGCTGCATTTCCTTCATATCCTCACCCGCAACTATCCCGTAAATTTCCGTGTAGATTTTCCCGTATTTAACCTTCTCTAAAGCCGACAGGATTATCAAGTCCTTGCGATCGAGTTCTGGTTTCAGCGTGACAAGAATCGATTCCAAAGTCCCATCCATTCGCCAGCTACTGGAATATTGAGCCACCTCCTTTCCCAGCCCCAGTAAGGTATGGCGCTGCACACAAAGCGGAGTCGAGCCATTAACTCGGAAATTGGCATCTATGGCATACAACTGTCCCTCAGAGTCTTCCAGCACGTCGAAGCCAATAACGCCGAAATAACCTTGTTGGTGAGCATATTTACCAATAGCGGCAATCATCTCAAAAAACCTACTCATGTCGGTTTCGCGGTAGTGAATCAGTCCCCCTAAATAGCTGCCCTCAGGGGTGACAAGTTGGCTGGTAGTGCCGATAAGCGTGATATTTCCCGTTTTGCTTACATAGAACTGCACGCAGTAGTTCTGCACTTCATTCTTGACGAATTCCGAGACAATAATCGTATCCAGCAACTTAATATCCAGATATTTCCTCACTTCCTGCAAGCAGTAGTTCAGATCGCTGGCGCTTTTGATAATATAAGTGCCTTCTCCAGAAAGTCCGTGCGATGTTTTAATCAAGTAGGGGAATTGCTCTGGTAACTGAATGCTTTCGAGATTGACTTCGTACAGATTGTAGGTTTGGTATTTCGGACATTGCACGCCTAATTCTGCTAGCGTGGCTTTGCTGAGCAAGTGGTAGTGGATGTCGGGATGGACGGCGTGTTTTTCAGCTTTGAGATTGTCGAAGGGAAATAGAGTAAGGAGTTTGTCAAAGCGATCGCTTACGCTGAGATCTTCGAGATAAGTTGAGCAGTCTATCATCTCCATACTGCTGTAGCTGAAGCCAAAATGCTCCCGCCAATAGTCCATCAGCGAGTTCGGCGGCTGATTAATCACAATCCCTGGGATGGCATCCCCTAACACAGCCAGATTTTTCCAAGGTTCCTTCTGACCAATCTTGTCGAAGGAAGTTTTGGTGGCTTCACTGCTGCCGTCTTGAATAAAGTATTTTTTTCTGTTGGGGTAAGCAGCCCAACTGGCAGTTGCAGGGTAATTTAGGATGAACGCATAACGTGCATCTGTGATGTCTGGAGCAAATAAATCGGAAAGAGAATTACCCTGAAAGTAAGGAAAGTCGTATGTTGAGTTCATAATAAACCTTCAAGTAGAGTTTGAATTGAACTGTTTCCCCGGTCACTAAGTAGCTCGACATAATTAAAAGTAGGGTGGGCAATGCCCGCCCTACAAATTGAAAAAATGTTTATTGATGTCCAGCTACTTAATACCTAGGAAACAAGATATTAGTTGCGGAATTTTCACACTCTCCAACTAGGGAGAATGCAACCTCAATAATTTCAATGATGGACGAGTTGTTTTTTCTTAGTGAAGACAGCCACCTTGTTCATTTCTGAGGTTCTATAAGCACAAGCCATGTCGGTTGAGTTATGCGCCCAGCCAACCCGCCCTTGAGGGTCTATGAGGATGCACCCAGCTTCTCCTGCCACCTTAGATGCCAGAGTCTCAATGGCGATCTGCGCTGCTTCATCTGGGTGCTTGCCGGACGCTAGAATGTCGATCGCCGTCTTAGCTAGAACTACTGGCATAATCGACTCGCCATCGCCTGTTGTCGAGCAAGCGCCCTGTTGACTGTCAGCAAACAACCCTGAGCCGATAATGGCGCTGTCGCCGACGCGACCGGCGGGCTTATTCATAGTGCCCCCAGTTGAGGTACCGGCAACTAAAGTGCCACTACTATCCAAAGCTACACAACCAACCGTATTGGGGCGGTCAATAACTTCTTTTTCCTCCTCCCACTCTTCCTGTTGCTCATCCGCGATTAAGTCTTCTTTTGTACACATCTCGGCTCCACTTTCAGCAGCAAAATGTTCTGCGTGATCCGCTACTAAGAACATGGGTTTTTTATCCATAATCTTTCGCGCCACTGAGATGGGATGGCGCACGCCTTGAACATTTGCAAGGGCTCCCCAACCTAAGGAACCGCCTTCCATTATCGCTGCGTCTAGCTCTACCTCTCCCTGGTTGTTGAGAACCGATCCAAAACCTGCGTTAAATGTCTGGTCAGCTTCCAGAACCCGGATAGCTGCCTCAACAGCTTCTGCTGCTGTACCCCCGCTTGCGAGCACTGCCCAACCAGCTTCTGCTGCTGCGGTACAGCCTGCATTGTTGGCTGCAACCTTGTCTTCTGTGATGGTTTTTGCTCCACCGTGAACAATAATACTCAGTACCATAAATTTCCTGTTTTTTATCTTAAGCCCTACTTAACAATTCCTTATATCATTCGTTATATCAATCAATACTATAAGCAATTTTTAAGTAGTTTCTTTGATGCTAGTTATATAGCCTAGCTGTGTTGAATTTATGGTTCGTCTATCTTCAGATATAATTATTTTTGTCGAGATTTGTATTCCTCCCGACCTAGCTATTTACGAATTATTAATATAGATGTTGCTAAAGTTATGTCAATAGTTTGATCGCATTTAGCTTCGAGTTAGTTAAGGAACTTGAAAGAGTTAGGGAATAAAGATGAGGTAAAACTTAAGGGGATGCACTAAGGCAAAATTGCTAAACGTGAAGAATGAGACTTTGAGAGAAAAGAAGTGCGATCGACCTTCACATCAGTCTGAGCCTTTCTGCTTACCCCCCAAAAACCCGCGCAGCCGCAACAAACTAGCCGTTTGACCCAAATTCAGCCTTAGCAGCGGCACTCCCGTGCGATCGCTAATTCGGCGGTACTTTTATTGCTGTGCTAAAATCGCTACTTTTACTGTTAACAAAAATTGCAATATTTTTTTATAAAAACCGCAACTAAAGCCATATAAACGCATATGCAAATTACAAGTTACCCTGAATTCATTTAGCTTATTTTCCTAAAAGTAAGGTTGATTCTTGGTTCAGTAACTTTGGCTGCTTTCGGGATTTGGTGTTGCCAAAAATGCTGGGTTGCTCCTTTCATGAGCAGGAAGCTTCCAGGAGTTAATTGAATTTCTAATTTCGTTTCTTTTTGGTATTTGTGCCTGAGCATAAAACGACGAGTAGCCCCAAAACTTACAGAACCGATCGCTGGGTTTTCACCAAGCTCTGATTCATCATCACTGTGCCAAGCTACACTATCTTTGCCGTCGCGATATAGATTAAGCAACACGCTGTTAAACAATGTACCTGCTATTGCTTCTATTTTAGATTTGATTGTTATGAGTGTAGGTGTCCATAGATTAGGCTCCATTTTTATGTTGGAGTAAGTGTAAGATTTACCTGCATCTCCGTACCATGCGGTAAGTCGCGGTATAGCGACTTGCTTGCCGAAAAGCCGAGTCACCTCTTGCTTCCAATTAATAGTGCGGTACAATTCCGCCAATATCTCGTTGCTCTCATTGTTATTGAAGAAGTCGCGGTACATGATTACTTCGGCATCAGGCAGAGATAATTGCTGACCGTGCTTCTGGCTTTCTGCTTTTGGCTCTTCCCACAATGAAAGTTGAGTATACATAACTCTGCTCGCTGATTACGTTTTACTGAAATTTATAAATATACAGTTGTTGACACAATCACTGCCCAGCTTTACCATTAATCATGTAAAGCTAATTTTAGCATTTTAACAAGACAAGGATAATTACTTTTTGTAATATACATAATTTTTTATGTATTCACCAACCAAATCCTGAATCGTGAGTTAAGATGAGACTGGTGTCAATTAGCTATGTACTATGAATTGCTTTCAAATAATTAAATCTGTTCTTGATGAAGCTTATGCCGAAATTCCAGGAAATGAAGCTGAAAAGGATAAGGTAATTAAGGACGAACTAGAAGACCTGCAAAAAAAATATTCTAAACTATCACAGGAATGTAACATAAATTATAGTGACCCGACGACTAGGTTTGCTTATATTTATGCCTACGTAACATCCCATTCTAATTTGGTATGTAGTATTATTCAGCAAAATACTGTTTTAGGTAATCTTTTTGACAACCAAAAAGTCAAGGTAGCTTGTATTGGAGGAGGACCAGGCAGCGATTTCTTGGGAATCCTCAAATACTTGATGACGAACAAAAAGTCACCGAACATACAGTTTCACCTCTACGATCGGGAGAAAAGCTGGGCAGAATCTTGGAGTGACGTTAATGACAAAGTAGAAGACCTCGAATTTCGCATATCAACTTCTTGGCTGCCACTAGATGTCACTAAACGTGATGACTGGAAATCTAACATAAAGTATTTTCAGTCAGACCTTTTTACAATGATTTACTTTATGTCAGAAGTATTTAGCCTGCGGGACTCAGCCGAGGAATACTTCGCTCACTTATTTGATAGGGCAAAAATCGGCTCACTTTTCTTGTTTATTGATAACAATAGCTCCCACTTTTATGAGTGGTTTGACCAGTTAGCTGCAAATCATAAAATAGACATACTAAGGAGTAACGAAACTAACATGAAGGTGCCTTTCGATGAGGAAAAGTCAGATTTAGGAAAATATTTTGCCAAATTTTCTAGTCCCAAACTTACAGCCAATGTTGCATACCGAATAGGGCAAAAAATCTAAACTGATGTTCCGGTATGTTTTTACACCGGAACATCAGTTTAGATAAGGCCAGAAAAATTCGGTTACTCTTGCTTTTGCCCTCCTTGCGGGCGATCGCTGCTGTGATGGATCTTGACCTAATCCTAGTCCTCAATGAAGCGATCGCCCTTCACATCACTCTGAGACTTTCTGCTTACCCGCCAAAAACTCCCGCAGCCGCAACAAACTAGCTGTTTGCCCCAAATTCAGTGGCAGCACCCACACTCCCTCCAACCGAGACTGCACCCAACCGTCGCCCCAATACCACTGGTGAAAAATGAAAATGATCTCCCCTTCCAACAATGTAGCGATCGAGCTTTGGACTTTTATGATTAATCTAAATTGTGTGGCCGGTCTTTGATTTTTGTGCGATTTCTTAAAGTAGACTGACAGCGTTCCCAGTAAATTTTAGCCACGCGATCGCCCTGATTCTGACGCCAACACTCGGAAAACAGCCCAGTCGCTTCAGCAAACTTCCCTTGCAAGTAATTTGCCCTAGCTTCTGCAAACAATTCCAGCGTAGCTAACTTGCCCGCTTTGATTTCAGGCGGATCAGCATCAAACACCTCATAAACTGTTACTAATTCAGATTTGCCCTTGACTTTGACCGTATCGAGAGTGCGGATTGCGTACTGGGATAGATTTTCTAAACGCGAGTAAGTTTCCTGGGTGATTAATAGCGACACCCCATAATTTTTCGTCAAACTTTCCACGCGAGAAGCTAAATTTACCGCATCGGAAATTACTGTGCCCTCCATGCGATTTTGACCGCCCACCGTGCCCAGCATCAAAGTTCCAGTATTGATGCCAATCCCAATCTGAATCGGTGGATAACCACAATGGGCGCGATTTTGATTGTATTCAACGAGGCAGTGCAGCATAGCAATTCCGGCTTTCACCGCATGATTCGCCTCGCCGCTAAACAGCGCCATAATCGCATCGCCAATATATTTATCAATAAAACCATTATTTTCATTAATAACAGGTTCCATACGAGAAAGATAGGAATTGATAAATTTGAAATTATCCTCCGGCGTCATACTTTCCGAAAGCGTGGTGAAGTCGCGAATATCGGAAAATAGCACCGACATTTCTAACTGAACTTGGTCGCCCAATTCCACATCTATAATGCTTGCTTTCTCTAGAAACTGGAGGAATTGATGGGGGACAAAACGCTCGTAAGCTTTGTTGAGTTGGAACAGTTCATTGGTAAACCTGATTCGCTCAGTTTCGGCTTTTTTGCGCTCTGTGATATCTTGAAAGGCTACAATTGCATAAGAAATATTGTCGTTTTCATCATAAATTGGTGTACCCCAAGCTTCGATCGGAATAATCTTGTTGCCTTGGTGAATTTCCATATCATCTACAGTGGCACTTTCTCCACTCAACGCCCGCGTAGTTGGCAATTCGGCAGAGGGATATTCCTCCTCTGTTCCAGCTTGATAGATTTGATAAACCTCTGGTAGTTGCTCGCTGGTGACTTCAGGAATAACTCCTTTACCTAATAATTGAATAGCAGCTTGATTACTATAGTAAGGTTTGCCAGAAGCATCCAGCACTGACACCCCCACTGGAATTGCTTCTAAAAATTGAGTTAGCCTGTTCTCACTTTCGCGGACTTCTGTATAGAGTTGAGAATTTTGAATCGAGATCGCCGCCTGTCCAGATAACATTTTTAATAATTCCACTCTTTCTGGCGTAAAAGCTCCTGCTGTCAGGTTATTTTCTAGGTAAACAATACTGACGATTTGAGCTTGGTTAATCAGCGGCACGCAGAGAATTGATTTGGGCTGATTTTTTTGGATGTAGGCGTCGTTGGTAAATTGTCCCTCTCGAACCGCATCATCTAGTACCACACTTTCTTGAGTGCGGGCTACATAATTGACAATTGCCGAGGAAAGTTCCTGACAATGTTCAACGGGGATTGACTGCAACACGGTGACTTGTTGGGAATTTATTGTGCCTTCAGCTTCAACTAACAGCTTACCCCGGCTTAATAAAATTAGATATCCTCTGTGCGCGCCTGCACTTTCAATCAAAATTTTCATTAAGCTAGACAGTAACTTATCCAGCAGTATCTCGCCAGCAATTGCTTGAGAAGCCTTCATTACTGTGGTGATATCTAAGTTATTACCTGAACCAGTGATCGTCACTGTTGCGGTATTTTTAGTGTTTTTATTTTCCTGTTGAATTGGTTTTAATAACTGGGAAAATCGCGTTTCTAAATTTCTAACCTTCGCAGTGGCTCCCCATTGGGCATAACAATAATACGCCTCAATCATGTAGGCTTGAGCAATTTTTTCTTTGCCCCATTCTAGATAAAACTTGGCGGCTAGTTCGTTGGCTAGTGCTTCTTCATTGAGGAATAGATTTTGTTTAGCTCCAGCAATGGCGCGATCGTACATTTCAATCGCCTCAGATTTATTGCCCAATACTCGATGCCGTTCTGCCTCAACTAAATACCATTTATGCAGATGATTCATGGGAGCATTTTGCGCCCACTGTTGCAGAGTCGTTTGATGATTTTCCACAAGGGCAAGAATTTCAGCTTGTTCGGTTTCTATCTGGGTGTGGAAGAGTGCCAGATACGTCAGTGCTGCATAAAAATGGAAAATGGGAACAAGAACATTTCCTGATATGGCGATCAAATACGACTTAACTGGGGTAATGTGGTATATGGCAGCCGAATAATTGCCAAACGAGTAAGCAAGAAGTAGTTTGTTGATGTAGATAAAAACGAGCGCGGTGAATTGATTGTTCTGATAGTACTGACGAATCATTACAGTTTCATCGTATGCAGTTCCTATTAAGCAATCCGGTTGACTCACACATTCCGTCAAGTTCTGCACCGTCTGCCGCATCCGATCCAAAGAATCCTGAGCAGCATAGTGATTCACCAGATCTAAGGCTGTGCTGTAATCTGCTAGTTCGGGTTCCCAAGTCTCTAGTTCTACCCCACCCCAAAAGTTGGCAGAAAAGTAAATATGTATGTTGTAGCCAGCCCATAGAAAGTCGCCAGTTTCCATGCCGGCCGTGTAGCCATCTTTCAGCGTCGTTACCGTTGCCAAGAGAGATTCTTGGTGATGCTGAATAAAGCAACCAAACACAAACAGAATCATGGACTTGAATTCCGGCACATTGAACCGATCCAGCAATGAAAGTGCCAATTTGCCAAAGCGATAGCCTGTTTCTACCTCTCCCAAAAAACCACACAGCACCATCCCGTGCATCGCATACCCCACCGTCGATGCGGGTGCATTCCCAAAGGAGAGCGATAAACTCACCATAGTAGAGCTAACTAGGGGCGTTAGACTCGGCATTGCTTGAAAAATGGGTGCACATAACATTCTTAAGAGTTGCATAGCAGCGCGAGTCTGAAGATCGGTCATCACAGGCAAGTCAAACAGTTGCTCGATCTGTCTGTCCTGAAGTTGGCCAGCCAGGGCTTGTAACGCTTTACCAATCGTGGCTTTATCAGGTTCGGTAAATAGTTCAACACCCAATTGTCCCAAGGCATCTCTACCGACTGCGATCGCCTCCAACATCTTGCCCTGGGCTGTCTGGGCGGCAATTAAAATTTCGTAAATTTTGATTTTGTCTAAAATTGTCTGAGCATTCTGCAATACCTGTGCTGCCATCTGTTCCATAACCTCAAGGTCAGCATTCAAATAGGCAGCTTCGGTAGCAGCAACATAAAGATTCAGGGTCAACTCATACTGACTTTGCCAGCAGTTGGCTGCCAGTAGCTCAATCCCTGTTTGCAGATAGATATTTGCCGCAGCATAGGCGGTAGAACTTCTTGCCTTACCTCCCGCTTCTAAGTTGAGTAGAGCTAAAGCTTCTCGTTCGCTTAATTGATTGATTAACTCAATTCCTTGATTTAAATGGCCCACAATATCAAATAGTTTTCCCTCTCTTTCTAGTTCCGAATATTTTTGTAAGAGTAACTGTCCGATTTTGAGATGAGTGGCTTGTTTTTGGTTTTCAGGAATTAGGGAATAAGCCGCTTGCTGGACGCGATCGTGCAGGAACTTATAAATTGGATTAGCGACATAATTAGTAGGCGATTGAGCATCTATTTGAATAAAGTTATAGCCTTCTGTAATAGGTAAAATAAGTCCTTCTTGCAAAGCTTTCCACAATGTTGATGCTGTTGGTTCAGGTAATTCTTCGTTGACTATTGCCAATGTATCTAAATCAAACTGCGCCCCAATGCAAGCCGCCAACTTGAGAACATCCTGAGTTTCTCTGGGCAACTTCTGTAATTGCGCCGCCATAAACTCCACCACATCCGAGGCATCGGCAAATGTAACTTGATCAATATCGCACTGCCAATGCCGTACATCCCAATCAAAGCTAATCAGCCCATCTTCATATAAAGACTTGAGGAATTGAGTAGAGAAAAAGGGATTTCCTTTAGCTTTTTGATAAACCAACTTTGTTAAGGTTTGAGCTAAGGATAAATCGCAAATCAGCGTATCTGCTACCAACTGATTGAGATCTTCTAAACTCAACGGTTGCAGGGTAATAGTATTCACCACTGCCCCAGACTTGATAATTTCATCCACCGTCAACATAAACGGATGAACAGGGGAGACTTCATTATCTCGATAAGCACCCAATACTAACAGATGCCCCCTATCCTGCATTAACAGTTGTAGCAACTTCAGGGATGCCGAATCTGCCCACTGCAAATCGTCCAAAAACATTACTAAGGGATGTTCTACTGTGGTAAATACTTGCACAAATTTTTGCATCAGCAGATTGAAGCGATTTTGGGCGGCACTCCCGGACAATTCTAGTGCAGGACTTTGAACACCAATGATGCGTTCTAACTCAGGAATTACCTCAATCAGCACTTGCCCGCTCTCGCCTACTGCTGTCAGAATCAGGGTTTTCCATGTTTGTAATTGAGCATCTGATTCTGATAATAATTGCCCCATCAATTCCCGAAATGCTTGCACAAATGCACTGAAGGGAATATTGCGTTGAAATTGGTCGTATTTGCCTTTAATAAAATAGCCACGCTGTCGGGCGATCGGCTTATGGACTTCGTTCACTACTGCGGTTTTACCAATTCCCGAAAAGCCAGCTACCAGCATCATTTCGGCGCTACCTGTACTGACTCGTTCAAAAGCTGCTAATAGATTATTAACTTCAGTTTCTCTGCCATAGAGTTTTTCGGGAATTAGGAAACGGTCTGTAATATCCTGCGTTCCCAAGTCAAATTGTTCTATGCTATCGGTTTCTTGTAATTGAACCAGACACATTTCTAGATCGTGCTTTAGCCCCCCTGCTGTTTGATAGCGGTTTTCGGCATTTTTCGCCATCAATTTACTGACAAGAAGCGAGAGAATTAGAGGGATTCCTGGCTTGATTTCGTGGGGTGAAAGCGGCTGTCTGGCAATGTGGCAATGGACTAGCTCTAAAGCATCGGTTGTTTCAAAAGGCAGCTTTCCTGTCAGCAATTCGTAGAAGGTGACGCCGAGCGAGTAAAAGTCCGTCCGGTAATCGAGAGTGCGATTCATCCTACCAGTTTGTTCCGGCGATATATAAGCGAGAGTTCCTTCAAGAACTCCGGGGTTTTTCAGTATCGGTGTTTCTCGGCTTAGCTGAGTGGAAATGCCAAAGTCAATAATTTTTAATTGTTTCGTTTCCGGGTTGTAAACAATATTAGAAGGGTTAATATCTTTGTGGATGACGTTTGCCCTGTGAATTTGCCCTAATGCTTCGGTGGTGGCGATCGCAATTTGCAGAAACTCCTTTAGACTAAAGGAGCGGTGCTGCATCCAAATTTTCAAGGATTCACCGCCAAATTCCTCCACAAACATCACGAGGCTGTTTTGGTATTTTTGCAAGTCATAAACCTGCACAATTCCTGGCTCTTTTAGCTCTTGGGTGATGCGATATTCCGTGCGGTAGCGCACCAATTCTTGAGGTGTGGGGTAGCTTTCTTTGAGCAGTTTGAGGATAATCGGCTGGTTATCTGCTTCCCGAATGGCTCGGTAAACCAGAGAGTTGGCGCTTTCATAGAGAAGTGTCTGGACGGCAACGCCTGGAATAGAGAGCATATTGATTTTTATGGTAAAAATTAACGCGCAGTCAAAACGCACCAGCTATGTGTAGAGAATAGCGCGTTAGAAAGGCAAAAAAAAGGTTTGTTAACAAATGTTTAGTTTTTCGGGTGCCAGCCTGCAAATACTTTCTGGTTGCCCCGAGTGCGATCGCCTAGTGCATAGGATGCCTCAGCAGTCGATCGCACTTTTGCTTTGATTTTCAGCCCACATTACGCTGCTTGAGGTGTGACACAGCATAATTACGCAGAAAACTCTATTTTTAAAATAAAAAATTATGGCTTTAAAACGTTTTTTATCAGTCAATGTACGGTATAAAGCTATAAATTATAGCTTTATTGCTGGCTAAAAATAAGTAAAAACCGATTGTGACAGTTGAGGGTGCAGAATGTGGGTTTCAGGTATAGCAACCGCCCTGATGGTGACGAGGTTCTTAATCGCTAAGTTTACGCCGCAGTTGACCGCACTGAGCAGCTAATACCTTAAAGTTATAATTGTCAGATACGTGCTCTGCCAGCTCAAAGCTAATGAAACTAGCCTTCTTTTCTATACAGGGTGCTGCAATGCTAGCGATCGCAGCCACTATTTTGAGTACAGCGGTGGTACAAGGACAACCCATTGTTCCCGCATCCGATCGCACTGGCACTACTGTCATACCTGACAACGGCGATCGCTTCAATATCACAGGTGGCCAAACTTCTAGAGATGGAGCCAATCTTTTCCACAGTTTTCAACAGTTTGGGCTTAGCGAAGGGCAGATTGCTAATTTTATCTCTCATCCCGCTATTCGCAACATCTTAGGACGGGTAGTAGGCGGCAATCCTTCTATTATTAACGGTTTAATTCAAGTAAGTGGCGGCAATTCCAACCTGTTTTTAATCAATCCTTCGGGCATTATCTTTGGCCCTAATGCTAGCTTGAATCTTCCGGCTGCTTTTACAGCTACTACTGCTACTAACATCGGTTTTGATTCCGGTTTGTTCAATGTTGCAGGAGCGAACGATTACAGTACGCTGATAGGAACTCCGAACACTTTTTACTTTAATCTCAGCCAACCGGGAAGTATCATTAATGCAGGTAATTTAGCAGTCATGCCGGGGCAAAGTATAAGTTTAATTGGCGGCACAATTGTCAACACTGGTTCCCTCAATGCTCCCCAAGGTAATATTATTGTCGCTGCTGTTCCCGGTAAAAATGCTGTTCGTCTTAGTCAAGAAGGACATTTATTAAATTTAGAAATAGGGGTTGTTGACGGGGGATTGTTGGCACAGGATAGGCAATTATCTCTGCCTTTGTCTCTTCCGCAATTGCTTGCGGGCGCAGGTACGAACTCTGCTACTGGTATCTCCGTTAACGGTGCAGGAGAAGTGGTTTTGACGGCGGGTTTGAGGGTGGAAAGCGGGGATGTGGCGATCGCTAGTTCTACTGTTAATAGTCAGAATGCTACACTCTCGGCAGCACGTAATCTCACTTTGGTAGAAAGCCAGCTACTTACTGAGAACAACTTGTATCTGTTGGCAGGAGATACGGTGCGGGTGCGGGATGGAAATAACGCTTTCAGGGCGATCGCGGGCGGAAATCTTACTATACAAGGTAATCAAAATATTGATATCTTCGCGCTAAATTACCCTAACCCTGCATTCCAATCTGCAGGGGATATCACATTATTGAGCAACGGCAATGTTTCCGGTGATGCTCACTTCGCTGCGGGAGGTAATGTAAGTATTCTCACATTGTCTGGCAACGGTGGCAGTTTTTTGAGTTTGTACGACCCGATTATTAGCTCCGACGGAGATGTGAGATTTGGTGATTATACTGGAACCTCACTTAAGGTAGAAGCAAAAGGCGCGATCGCGGCGGGAGATATTACCATCACAGGGCCAGATACTACTTTGTCAGGTTCCGCCGATCCAGATGCGGCGGTGCTTTCAGGTAGTGCAGCTTTAATTCTGCGATCGGGCGTTTCGACTCTGGCGAATGCTGCCAATGTGCCGCCGAATACGACAGCAGGGGAGACATTTTTTGCTTCGCCCGGTGTTGCTTCGGGCAATAGCATCGGAGTGGGAGCGATTTCGACAGAAGGCGGGCCTGTGATTTTGGAATCAGCAGGGGACATTGCGCTGGATGCGATCGCGACTTCTGGCGGTAATATTACTCTCAAAGCTGCCAGCGACATCGCCGTTACAGGTACTCTTCAGTCTACTGGCGGCAGTATTGACCTTACGGCTGGCAATCTTCTCACAGTCAGCGGCACTTTTACAGATAGTAACGGTGTAAATGTGAGCATTTCCAGCGCTAATGGCACGGGTGGCGGCGCGATTACTATTCGTCACGCAGGGGGCACTACTACACCTTTTATTGTCGGCGATGCGAGAACGAATGGGACGACGGGAGCCATTACATCAGGTTCCGAGACAATTTCGCCACAGTTTGCGGTGCCCGTGCCACCTAGCACTTACACTCAGGGCAATATTGCGATCAGTTCTTCCGCGCCATCGTCAACACCAGAACCGACACCATCGCCGACGCCGGAACCGACACCATCGCCGACGCCGGAACCGACACCATCGCCGACGCCGGAACCGACACCATCTCCAACGCCGGAACCAACACCGGAAGCGACACCATCTCCAACGCCGGAACCGACACCGGAACCGACACCATCTCCAACACCGGAACCGACGCCATCTCCAACACCGGAACCGACACCGGAACCGACACCATCTCCAACCCCACAACCAACGGCATCCCCATCACCCGCGCCATCTTTAATACCAGAACCAACGCCATCACCTGCGCCATCTTTAATACCAGAACCAACGCCATCACCTGCGCCATCTTTAATACCAGAACCAACGCCATCACCCGCGCCAATTCCACAAGCAATACCGTCTCCGATATTAGTTGTGCCCTCCATTGCGCCTGAAAGGCTAGCCCCGATGCCATTACCTACTCCGACACCAACTTTATCTCCGTCTCTTGATGCCACCTTCCCTTTACCGGATATTTCAATTACCAATGCGATCGCCCAATCTGGCAACCTGAATAGCATTAATAGAATTGAATCTCTTTTTAACTACAGATCCGATTGGGTAAGCGAAGTTGTCCAAACGGCATCGCCTCTAAGTAGAGTTAGCCCCAGCGATATCACACGCCTAATCGATAGAGGTGATATCCCACAAGCCAGTTTCTTTATCGATATCTTCTACAGTGAACAAGTTGGCTCATACATTAACCAGCAAATCAGGCGGGATTTGCAATCTTTTACGGCCATACAGCAAAGAATTAGAGCGATCGCTAGCCAAACTGGTAAAAAACCAGCCATTATCTACACCTTAGCTCGCCCCGAACAATTAGACCTGATCATCGTTCCCCCTACAGGCATCCCAATTCACAAAAGCATCCCCGCCGCCCGGCGCGAAACTCTGATGCAAGTCGTCGCCAATTTCAGATCGGAACTCCTTAGTCCCAGCAAAATCAATACTCAGAGCTATTTGCCAGCATCCCAACAACTTTACCAGTGGATAATTGCTCCCTTGGAAGCTGATTTGAAAGCTGAGGGCATCGACACCCTAGTTTTTAGTATGGATGCGGGGTTGCGATCGCTCCCCTTAGCCGCCCTCCATGACGGTTCTCAATTTCTAGTAGAAAAATACAGCATCGGACTCATTCCCAGCGTCAACTTAACCGATACTAGCTATGAAAGCGTTAAAGATGCTGACGTTTTAGCAATGGGAGCCTCGCAATTTACCAATAACAAACCCTTGCTAGCAGTACCTGCAGAACTTGACGCTATTGCCTCCGAATGGAAAGGCGAATCTTTCCTCAACCAAACCTTTACTCTCAATAATCTGAGGTCGCAACGCACCGCCCAAGCCTTTCGGATTATTCACCTCGCTACTCACGGATACTTTAAGTCAGGATCGCCGAGCAATTCTTACATTCAGTTATCAGATAGCAGGCTAACACTCGATCGCGTGCGCGAACTAGGGTGGAATCAGCCACCTAAAGTTGAGCTATTGGTGTTGAGCGCTTGTAAAACTGCTGTGGGTGATGACGACACCGAATTAGGTTTTGCGGGGTTAGCTGTGCAAGCGGGGGTGAAGTCTGTTTTGGCGAGTCTTTGGTCTGTCAGCGATGAAGGTACTTTAGGGTTAATGGCTGAATTTTACCATCACTTGAAAGTTGCGCCGATTAAAGCTGAAGCTTTGCGGCAGGCTCAAATTGCTATGATCGAAGGTCAAGTTCGCATTGAAAATGGTCGTTTAATTTTGTCAAACTCAAATAAGGATTTAGAATTGCCGCCAGAATTAGCTAAACTGGGTAATGAAAATCTCTCCCATCCTTATTATTGGTCGGGATTTACGATGATTGGAAGTCCTTGGTAATGTCATTGCGAGGAACAAAGCAATCGTAAGGACTTTAGGCGTAGCTCGCAATCAGATGCTAGTTGATGAAGTGTAGGGACAAAGGCTTTCGCCGTGTCCCTACGGGGATAGAACGATAGGCGGGGGTACTTCCTAAACGTGGAATCTGCTGTAAGTCCTATTTGAATGAGATATATAAAACTTAAAAAGTAAAGATGGTGCATAATGATACAGCCAAAAAATGTTTCAAATCTAGTTTTTATTGACTCAAATGTAGAAGATTACCAGAGTTTAATTAGCGGTGTTTCCCAAAATGCTGAAGCAATTATCCTAGATGAAACGCGGGATGGCGTTGAGCAAATTACCGAAAGGTTAGCAACTAAACAAAATATAGAAGCTATCCACATTATCTCTCACGGCAGTCCAGGCAGTTTAAACCTCGGCTCAGAAACCATAAGCAATCAGAACTTACCACAATTCAGCCACAAAATTCAACAGTGGGGGAAAGCATTAACCAAAAATGCTGATATCCTCCTCTATGGATGTGATGTAGCCGCCACAGAAACCGGATTACAATTCATTCAAAAGCTGCATCAATTAACAGGGGCAAACATCGCCGCATCGAATAACAAAACTGGGAATCGAGCATTAGGCGGCGACTGGGAACTAGAAGTAAAAATCGGCACAATTCAAGCCACACCAATTAACGCCCCAGCCTACAGTCACATTCTACCTACAACAGCCAACCCCGACAACAAAGCCCTCCTCGTCAGCGGATCTCCAACCGCCACAAAAATAGACGTATTAGCCAACGACAGCGGCACCGGAAGACTAAATGTACAAAGCATCGCCACCGCCCCTACCAACGGTACAGCGATTATTAATGATGCGATTTATGTCGGCGGCGATTTCATCAGCATCGGCGGAGTTGCACGTAACTATATCGCTCGGTTGAATAGCGATGGCACGGTAGATAGCACCTTCAATCCGAATGCGGATAATACTGTCGAAGCGATCGCCTTAGACAGCAGTGGCAACCCCATAGTGGGCGGCTATTTCAACACCATCGGCGGTAGTACCCGCAATAGAATAGCTAAATTAAACCCCACCACAGGTGTTGCCGATGGTACCTTCAATCCGATTGCGGATAGTTTTGTCAATGCGATCGCCCTTGACAGCAGTGGCAACCCCATAGTGGGCGGCAATTTCACCACCATCGGCGGTAGTACCCGCAACTATATCGCTAAATTAAACCCCACCACAGGTGTTGCTGATGCTACCTTCAATCCTAATGCGGATGCTGTTGTCAATGCGATCGCCCTTGACAGCAGTGGCAACCCCATAGTGGGCGGCTATTTCACCACCATCGGCGGTAGTACCCGCAATAGAATAGCTAAATTAAACCCCACCACAGGTGTTGCCGATGCTACCTTTGACCCGAATGCGGATGCTTTTGTCAATGCGATCGCCCTTGACAGCAGTAGCAACCCCATAGTGGGCGGCCAATTCACCACCATCGGCGGTAGTACCCGCAATAGAATAGCTAAATTAAACCCCACCACAGGTGTTGCTGATGCTACCTTCAACCCGAATGCTAATAGTAATGTCAATGCGATCGCCCTTGACAGCAGTGGCAACCCCATAGTGGGCGGCGGTTTCACCACCATCGGCGGTAGTACCCGCAACTATATCGCTAAATTAAACCCCACCACAGGTGTTGCTGATGCTACCTTCAACCCGAATGCGGATCGTGTTGTCAATGAGATCGCCCTTGACAGCAGTGGCAACCCCATAGTGGGCGGCGAGTTCATCACCACCATCGGCGGTAGTACCCGCAACTATATCGCTAAATTAAACCCCACCACAGGTGTTGCCGATGCTACCTTTGACCCGAATGCGGAAGATGTTGTCAATGCGATCGCCATCGATGCTGGTAGAGAAATCTTCTACACCCCCAACGCCGGATTCAACGGTGTAGACACCTTTCAATACACTGCCACCGACGGCACCGCCTCCACACCCACCACCGTCAGCGTTTTAGTCAACGATTCTCCCACCCTCGATAATTCCGGCATCCCCACTCTCAACCCCCAAAACCAAAACGACAGCGCTAGTACAGGTACATTAATTAGCACCATCATCGCCAACCTCGGCGGTACAAAAATCACCGATCCCAACGCCAGTGCCTTACAAGGTATTGCCATCACCAACCTCGACACCACTAACGGCACTTGGCAATACACCACCGACGGCACAACCTGGAATAATACCCCAACCGTTTCTACCACCAACGCCTTACTATTAGCCAGTGATGCTAATACCAAAATCCGGTTGGTTCCCACTGCAGGTTATAACGGCACTGTTGTTAACGTCATTACCTTTGCCGCCTGGGATCAAATTACTGGCACTAACGGCGGTGTAGCCGACTACACCACAGACCAAACTACTAACACGACATCCAGCGTTTTCAGCAGCACTACCGAAACCGCCGACATCACAATTAATCCCGTCCCCACCGTTACCAGTGTCAGTGCCACCACAGCAGACGGGACTTACGGTATTGGTACATTGATCGACATCACCGTTCAATTCTCTCAAACAGTCAACGTCACTGGTACGCCAAAACTAAGTTTAGCTGGTGTAATTCCTGTTGCCAATTACGTTTCAGGAACAGGTAGCAATACTTTAACATTCCGCTACACTGTAGCCGCAGGTGATAACAGTACCGATTTAGACTATTTTTCCACAACTGCTTTATCCCTGAGCGGGGGTACTATTAAGAATGCTGCCAATGGTGACGCCATCTTAACTTTAGTAACTCCGGGTGCAGCGAATTCTTTGGGTGCTTCCAAAGCAATAGTTATTGATGGCATTGCACCCACAGTTGCCTTAATATCCGCCTCCCCAACAACCACAAACGCACCATTTTTAGTCACAGCAACTTTCAGTGAAAATGTAACAGGATTTAGTTCGAGTGGCATTAATGTTACTAACGGTACGGTGAGCGGCTTTACAGGTAGCGCCACGACTTATAATTTTACCGTTACTCCGAATGCTGATGGCCCCGTCACAGTTGATGTACTTGCTGCTAAAGCCAATGATATTGCGACTAATAACAATGTCGCTGCCACTCAACTAATTCGTACTGCTAATATCACCGCACCTACTGGTAACTTGGGTGCAATTTCTAACATTACTACAGCGGGCGGCACAAGTCAGACATTGACAGTTACTTTCACTGATAGCAGTGGAGTTGATGTTAGCAGTTTAGATAATTCCGATCTGGTAGTAAACTGGTCAGGTGGTGCAATTCCCGCTACATTTGTCAGCGTCGATACTAATAGTAACGGTACACCTCGCACGGCAACTTATTCTCTAACTCCACCTGGGGGAAGTTGGGATGATACAGATAATGGCAGTTACGCTGTTAATTTGCAAGCATCACAAGTAAAAGATACTTTTGGCAATCAAGTTTTAGGTAGCAATTTAGGCAGTTTTACTGTTAACATTCCGACGCCAACTCCGATTCCGACGCCAACTCCGATTCCGACGCCAACTCCGATTCCAACTCCAACTCCGACTCCAACTCCAACTCCGATTCCGACGCCAACTCCGATTCCGACGCCAACTCTGATTCCCACGCCGACTCCGACAACAACTCCAACTCCGACAACAACTCCGACTCCCACAATCACTCCAACTCCGACAACAACTCCGACTCCGACTCCGACTCCGACTCCCACGCCAACTCCAGGTACTCCCGCTGTCATTTTCCTTCAACCACTTGGCAGTACCGACGTACTCGAAAGCTTGGGCAGCGATATATACAAAGTGCGACTAAATACTCAGCCAACTGCTAATGTCACGGTCGCCATTACCCCTGAAACTCAAGTTACACTCAGCCAACGGGCCCTTACTTTTACTCCCGCCAATTGGAATGTCGCTCAAACGGTAACGGTGACTGCGGTTAACGATGCGGTTGTTGAGGGCGATCGTGTCAGCCCAATTAGCCACGCCACTACCAGCACAGACACTTTGTATAATAATCTCGTCGCCCCTCTCACAGTCAATATCAGCGATAACGATAACTTAGGCGATGTCAAAACCTTGTTGAACAAATCAGTAATCGGTTTGACAGACAAAGATGATCGCGTCACAGGATCGCCATTGAATGACATTATCTACGCACGCCCCGGCAATGACTATCTTCATGGCAAAGCAGGGGATGATTTGCTTTACGGACAAAAAGGTGATGATGGTATTAGCGGCGGTGATGGCAATGACATTATTTTTGGCGGCCAAGGCATTGAATTCATTCGGGGTGACGGCGGTTCTGACTTGATTTACTCAGGTAAGGAAAACGATCGCATTTACGGCGGCGATGGTGACGATATATTGTTTGGCGACGGGGGCAATGATTACTTATGTGGAGAAATTGGTGCCGACACTCTCACAGGCGGATTGGGTTTTGATGTGTTTGCCCTCGCGATCGATACTGGTGGAACAGACGCTTCCGCTGCCGATGTGATTGCTGATTTTACCCTAAATCAAGACAAAATTGATTTAATTAGCCCCCTGGCTTTTAGCCAGTTAAATATTTATCAAGGAACAGGCGCTTTTGTTAGCGATACTATAATTCAGTATCAGGTAACAGGGGAATATTTAGCTGTCTTGAAAGGAGTCACTGCCAGCAGTATAGTTCAGGCAGTAACTTTTTAGACTGCCTATGTTGTGGCGCTAAAGCGCTTTAGCGCCACAACATACCTACCCGATTTCGATCGCCTAATTTGTATGCTGACTCAACAGTCGATCGTACTTTTGCTGTGATTTTCAGGTATAGAAACCGCTTAATTTAAATTGTGTAGCCTGTCTTTGATTTTGGTGCGAGTCACCAATGCAGACTCACAGCGTTCCCAGTAAATTTTAGCAACGCGATCGCCCGGATTCTGACGCCAACACTCAGAAAACAGTCGCGCCGCTTCAAATAACTTGCCTTCCGAGTAAAGTGCCCTAGCTTCTGCAAACAATTCCAGCGTAGCTAACTTGGTCTGTTTAATTTCTGGCGGATCTGCATCAAACACCTCATAAATCGTCACAGCTTCGGATTTTCCTTTGACTTTTACCGTGTCTAGAGTGCGGATTGTGTACTGAGATGGATTTTTCAGGCGCGTATAAGTTGGCTGAGTAATTAACAGCGAAACCCCATAATTTTTTGTCAAACTTTCCACACGAGAAGCTAAATTTACCGCATCGCTGATTACCGTCCCGTCCATGCGATTTGGTCCGCCCACAGTTCCCAGCATCAAAGAACCCGTATTAATCCCAATCCCAATCTGAATCCGCGCACAGCCCGAGTTGGTGCAGTATTCATTATATTCAACGAGACGGTGCAGCATCGCTATTCCCGCTTTCACCGCATTATCAGCTTCCCCACTAAACAGCGCCATAATCGCATCGCCAATATATTTATCAATAAACCCGTGATTTTGATTAATAACAGGTTCCATACGAGAAAGATAGGAATTGATAAATTTGAAATTATTCTCCGGCGTCATAGTTTCCGAAAGCGTGGTGAAGTCACGAATGTCGGAAAACAACACCGACATTTCTAACTGCACTTGGTCGCCCAATTCCACATCAATGATGCTTGATTTCTCTAAAAACTGGAGAAATTGATGGGGAACAAATCGCTCGTAAGCTTTGTTGAGTTGAGCCAGCCTGCTTTCATTTTTTCGTACTTCTGTATAAAGCTTAGAATTTTGAATCGAGATCGCCGCCTGTCCAGATAACACTTTTAATAGTTCCACTCTTTCAGGGGTAAAAGCTCCCGCTGTCAGATTATTTTCTAAGTAAACAATACTAATGATTTGAGATTGGTTAATCAGCGGCACACATAAAATTGATTTGGGCTGATGCTTTCGGATGTGGGCGTCGTTAGTAAATTGTCCCGATCGCGCAGCATCATCTAGTACCACGCTTTCTTGAGTCCGACTCACATAATTGACAATTGCGGAGGAAAGGTCTTGACAGGTTTCAACGGGGATTGACTGCAACACGGTGACGAGTTCGTCATTGATTGTCCCTTCAGCTTCAATGAACAGTTGTCCCTGGCTTAACAAAATCAGATAGCCTCGTTGCGCCCCTGCATTTTCCATCAAAATTTTCATCAAGCTAGACAGTAAATTATCTAGCATAATTTCTCCAGAAATCGCCTGAGAAGCCTTCATGACGGCAGTGATATCTAGGTGATTTCCCGAACCAGTCGTTGTCATTGCTACGGTAGTTTGAGTGTTTTTCCTTCCCGGTTGAGTTACTGCGAATAAGTGGGGATATCGCGTTTCTAAATCCGTTACCTTAGCAGTGGCTCCCCATTCAACATAACAATAATACGCCTCAAAAATGTAGGCTTGAGCAACTTTTGTTTTGCCCCATTCCCCGTAGAATTTGGCTGCGATTTCGTTTGCCAGGGCTTCGTCATTAACATATTTGTTTTGTTTGGCTCCAAAAATTGCGCGATCGTACATTTCAATCGCCTCGGCCTTATTGCCCAACACCCGTTGCCGTTCTGCTTCCACTAAATACCATTTATGAAGATAATTCATCGGAGCATTTTGCGCCCACTGTTGCAGCGTGGTTTGATGGGTTTCCACTAAGGAAATAATTTCAGTTTGCTCAATTGCTGGCTGTGCGGGAAAAAGTGCCAGGTGCGTCAGGGCGGCATAAAAATGAAAAATTGGAACAAAAGCTGATCCAGATACTCCCATCAAATACTGTTTAACTTGGGAAATGTGGTCTAAGGCAGCCGTATAATTCCCATAGCAGTAAGCAAGCAGCAGTTTGTAGATGCAGGCACAAGCGATCGCCGTAAATTCATTATCCTGATAGTGCTTGGGAATCATCACCGTTTCATCGTAGGCAGAGCCTATTAACAAATCCGGTCGAATACGGGTTTCCCTCAAGTTTTGCACCGTCTGCTGAATCATATCCAAATAAACCCCAGCAGAAGATTGTTTCAACTGCGCCATGACAGCCCTATAACTTGCTATTTCTGGTTCCCAAGTGTCTAGTTCTACCCCAGCAAATAAATAAGTATAAAAACAAATATATATGTTGTAGCCAGCGTTTACAAAGTCGCCTGTTTCCATGCCCAACCTATAGCCCTCTTTCAGCGTCGGTATCGTTGCCAAAAGAGATTCTTGGCGATGCTGAATCCAGCCACCAAACAAAAGTAGAACTGTGGACTTGAATTCGGGTACATTCAACCTATCCAGCAATGAGAGTGCCAATTGCCCAAAGCCATAGCCCGTTTCCACCTCTTGTAAAAAGGCACAGAATACCATCCCGTGCATCGCATAACCCACCGTCGATGCGGGCGCATTCCCAAAGGAGAGCGATAAACTTACCATCGTGGAGCTCAGCAGGGGCAGCAAACCGGGCATTCCCTGGAAAATGGGTGGAAACAACATACCAGACAGTTGCATAGCTGCCTGAGTCTGTGGATTTGTCATCACAGGTAGGTCAACCAATTCCTCAATCTTTCTGCCGCTTAGTTGGCCCGCAAGGGCTTGTAGCGCTTTGCCAATCTTGGCTTCATCAGGTTCGGCAGGAAGTTCAATGCCCAATTGTAAGAGTGCGTCTCTGGCTACTGCGATCGTTTCTAAAACCTTGCTCTGGGCTGTCTGAGCGGCAATTTGAATTTCGTAAATTTTAACTCGATCTAAAATTGTTTGGGCTTCTTGCAAAACCAGTGCTGCCATCTGTTCCATACTATCAAAATCACCATTCAAATAGGCAATTTCAGCAGCAGCAACGTAAAGATTTAGCGCCAATTCATATTCAGTTTGCCAACATTGACGTGTCAGTAGCTCAATTCCCGTTTGTAGATAGATATTTGCGGCAGCGTAGGCGGTAGAATTTCTAGCCTTACGTCCAGCTTCTAAGTTTAGTTGAGCTAAGGCTGAGCGTTCACTGAATTGATGGATTAACTCAATTCCTTGATTTAAATGCCCCACAATATCAAAGATTTTTTCGTCTGTTTCTATCTCGGAAGAACTTTGTAGCAGTAACTGTCCAATTTTGAGATGAGTAGCTTGTTTTCGATCGTCGGGAATCAAGGAATAAGCCGCTTGCTGGACGCGATCGTGCAGGAACTTATAAGTGGGATTAGCAACAGACTGATTCGGGGATTGAGCATCTGCTTGAATGAAGTTATAGCCTTCTGAAATCACTAAAATGAGTCCTTCTTGCAAGGCTTTCCACAGCGCTGATGCCGTTTGTTCTGGTAATTCTTCGCTGACTATTGCCAATGTCTCTAAATCAAACTGCGCCCCAATGCACGCGGCAAGTTTGAGAACATCCTGAGTTTCTTTAGGCAACTTCTGCAATTGCGTCGCCATAAACTCCACCACATCCGAGGCGTCGGCAAATTTAAGTTCATTAATATCGCACTGCCACCCCCCTTTACTGCCTCCCTTAGTAAGAGGGGATTGAGGGGGGTTAAAAATAATTTGACCATCTTCATACAAGGCTTTGAGGAATTGAGTCGAGAAAAAGGGATTACCTTGGGTTTTTTGATAAACCAATTCTGTCAGGGGCCCGGCTAAAGATAAATCGCAAATCAGCGTATCTGCTACCAACTGATTGAGATCTGCTAAACTCAACGGTTGCAGAGTAATCGTATTCACCGTGGCTCCCGACTTCACAATCTCATCCACCGTCAACATAAACGGATGAGCCGGTGATACCTCATTATCCCGATAAGCACCCAATACTAACAGATGCCCCGTATCTTCCATCAATAGTTGTAATAACTTCAAAGATGCCGAATCTGCCCACTGCAAATCGTCCAAAAACATCACTAAGGGATGTTCTGCTTGGGTAAATACTTGCACAAATTTCTGCATCAGCAGATTGAAGCGATTTTGTGCTGCACTCCCCGACAATTCTAATGCAGGACGTTGAGCGCCAATGATGTGCTCTAATTCAGGAATTACGTCTATCAAGACTTGCCCACTCTCGCCTACTGCGGTGAGAATCAGGGTTTTCCATCTGTGTAACTGAGCGTCACTTTCTGATAATAATTGTCCCATCAATTCCCGAAATGCTTGCACAAATGCACTGAAGGGGATATTGCGCTGGAATTGGTCGTATTTGCCTTTGATAAAATAGCCGCGCTGTCGGGCGATCGGCTTATGCACTTCATTCACTACTGCGGTTTTACCAATCCCAGAAAATCCAGCTACTAGCATCATTTCGGCACTAGCATTACGAACTCTTTCAAAGGCAGCTAATAGATGAAAAACTTCTGTTTCTCTGCCGTATAACTTTTCGGGAATCAGGAAATGGTCTGTAAGATCCAGGGTTCCCAAGTCAAATTCTGCTATGCTATCGGTTTCTTGTAATTGAACCAGACACATTTCTAAATCCTGCTTGAGACCCAATGCAGTTTGATAGCGATTTTCCGCATTCTTTGCCATCAGCTTGCTGACAATTTGCGAGAGGATTAGGGGAATTTCTGGCTTGATTTCGTGCGGGGGAACTGGTTGTCTGGCAATGTGGCAGTGAACTAGCTCTAAAGCGTCTTCTGTCTCAAAAGGTAGTTTTCCTGTCAGCAATTCGTAGAAGGTGACGCCGAGGGAGTAAAAGTCAGTGCGGTAATCGATAGAGCGATTCATCCTACCAGTTTGTTCCGGCGAGATGTAAGCGAGGGTTCCTTCTAAAACGTTGGGATTTTTCAGGGTTGGCATTTCTCGCGTTAGCTGAGTGGAAATGCCAAAGTCGATAATTTTGAGCTGTCCAGTTTCCGGGTTATAAACAATATTTGAGGTGTTAATATCTTTGTGGATAATATTGGCGCTATGAATTTGCCCTAAAGTTTCAGTGGCAGCGATCGCCAGGATCAGAAACTCCTTGAGGCTAAACTTTCGCTGCTGCATCCATATTTTCAAGGATTCCCCGCCAAAGTCCTCCACAAAAATTACGAGGCTATTTTGGTATTTTTGCAAGTCATAAACTTGCACGACTCCCGCCTCTTTCAGCTCTCTAGTGATACGGTATTCGGTGCGGTAGCGTAGCAATTCTTGAGGTGTGGGGTAGCTTTCTTTGAGCAGTTTCAGGATGAGCGGTTGGCGATCCGCTTCCCGAATCCCCCGGTAAACCAGAGAGTTGGTACTTTCGTAAAGCAGTTTCTGGACGGCAATGCCTGGAATGGAGAGCATATTTATTTTTTTGGTAAAAATTAACGTTTACTCAAAACACACCGGATTCGTTGTGTCGAGAATAGCGCTTTAGAAAGGAACAAATTATGTTTTTATAACACACTCTTAGTTTTTCGGCAGCGAAGTGGCTTTCAGGTGGTCTGGCAGAGTAAGGGTAAGGAGTTATAATGCGACGTATCTAAGCCTTGTTAATTCTCAACTCCATGAATTGTCCCCGTTTCGGTTCTCCAAACATCGTTAAAAATTGTCCCACCCCCAGCGCTAAGCAAAACTTTAAATCTATATATTGTCACAGGCAGTTTGTTTAAAACCGCGCACATCAAAGGATTTCAGAAGAAACAAAAAAATTGAGAGATCGGCTTTTATTAGAAAAAATATCTTGAGTCGCGATTGTCAAAGTCACGAGGGTGTCCCCCCGCTGGTTCTAATACTATGTGTTTTTCAACAATTAGCATCAGTCCCCCGGAAAGTTCAAGTAAAGTCAAAAAATCAAGGCAAGCTAACGATCCAACACGATCAAATGTAGTCGTTTGTAGGCAATAAGGGGAACAAGCAGTGGAAAGAGCTGCCAATAGATGCCTTAACCAAAGAAATTCTAGCGGTTTATAGCAATCCTACATGAGTCGTAATTTTTTTACCCCAGCCCACCCAACCCTCCCCTTAGTAAGGGTAGGGAGTAAGAAATGCACAAATGATTTAGGATGGCTGTATATAGGAAGTCTAGTTGAAATGGGCGCTAAAGGTTTGTCAGATTCAGTCCCAGTAGTTGAGAGACGATGTGCTGTCTATTATACCGATTTTTTGGTCGCATATAAAAAAGTTTTGCCTCGCCAGCGACACAAATCTGTCGGGAAAGATACGGGCAAAACTTCTGATCTCTAAAGATGCAAGAACTCCCTGATGTACAGGATATCTTGCTATTGTTGTAAGAAAGAGCCTTTCCTAATCTAAAAAGCTCTCAAATCATGTGGGAGCTTTGTGGTATTTTATTCATCAATACAACGCTTCTTTATCCCTAAAAGAATTGAGAATTTTTCCTTGCTATGCAGGACTACCAGACTTTGTTTTCAGGATTTTGGAGAGTCATTTATCTACTTCCGCTTACCCTTCCCCGCTACAAACTCCCGCAGTCGCAGTAAACTAGCGGTTTGCCCCAAATTCAGTGGCAGCAGCGACACCCCCTCCAAGCGAGACTGCACCCAACCATCGCCCCAATACCACTCGTGAAATCCGTCAATTCCCTGACTCAATAACAGGCGCAGACAATTGTGCTCAACAATATCAACGTGATGCTGAACTGCCACTGGGCCCAGCCAACTTGTAAAGGTCAAACCTTGAGCAAATTCTTCCGGCAAACCGCTAGACAACTGCTGCGGCCACAGCCACTGCTGCAATTGACTCGGACGCAACAAGCTGTCTCTAATCGCTGTTTCGGAAGCTTCAAGCTCAATCCGCAGGTTGCTTTGTTGAAAATTACCGAGCATAAGAATTTTAGATATAAGTGCAAGTAACTTTAATGTAACTTATTGGACTGGTTCTAACCTGTTAGGGGCGGGCAAGATGCCCACCCCACAAGCAGAAAATTCATCGGTTGTGGAACAGGCCCGAAAGCTTGTTCAGCCTAGAAACCCACCCCACAAGCAGAAAATTCATCGGTTGTGGAACAAGCTTTCGAGCTTGTTCTTAGAAGTTCGATCGCACACTAGGGCACATCAACGCACATCCGCGTTCATCTGCCGTTAAAGATTTAAGATCTTCGATCGCACCTACTGTCCGAAACCCGATTTTCGTATCGAACTGTTAAGCTCTGTTTCATTTCATTGAAATCTCCCCTGCTTCACCCCACCGCATCCAAAGTCCGTGATACCATCACACCTGAGTAATGCCTATAGAAAAAAACTGGAGAGAAAAGCTTTGACACTAAGGGTTGCAGTAGTAGGTTCAGGCCCTGCGGGTTCTTCCGCCGCCGAAACATTGGTAAAAGCAGGCATCGAAACATACCTATTCGAGCGTAAATTAGACAACGCCAAACCCTGCGGTGGGGCGATTCCCCTGTGCATGGTCAGCGAATTTGACTTGCCGCAAAGTATTATTGACCGCCAAGTCAGAAAAATGAAAATGATCTCCCCCTCCAACGTCGAGGTGGACATCAATATTGAAAACGCACATGAATACATCGGTATGTGCCGCCGCGAAGTGCTCGACGGCTTCATGCGCGATCGCGCCGCTTCGTTGGGTGCAAAACTGATTAACGGCACCGTTCACAAATTAGAAATTCCCGGCAACAATACAGACCCCTATACTCTCCACTATGCCGACCACTCCGACGGCAGCGCCATGGGAATTCAGAAAACTCTGAAGGTGGATTTGGTAATCGGGGCTGACGGCGCTAACTCCCGCGTAGCAAAGGCGATCGACGCTGGCGACTACAATTATGCGATCGCCTTCCAAGAGCGCATCCGCCTGCCAGAAGATAAAATGGCTTACTACGAAGACTTAGCCGAAATGTACGTCGGCGACGACGTATCTACTGACTTCTACGCTTGGGTGTTCCCCAAATACGACCACGTAGCCGTCGGTACCGGCACGATGAAAGTCAATCAAGCCAGCATCAAAAAGCTGCAAGCAGGCGTCCGCGCCCGCGCTGCCAAAAAACTGATGGGCGGTGAGATTATTAAAGTGGAAGCTCACCCCATCCCGGAACATCCGCGTCCCCGCCGGGTTGTCGGCCGAGTTGCTCTCGTAGGCGATGCAGCAGGTTACGTTACTAAGTCTTCTGGCGAAGGTATCTATTTTGCCGCCAAGTCTGGCCGGATGTGCGCCGAAACTATTGTGGAGATTTCCAATAAAGGCGCGCGCATTCCGACTGAAGAGGAAATTAAGATTTACCTCAAGCGGTGGGATAAAGCCTACGGCATTACTTACAAAGTTCTGGACATTTTGCAGCGCGTGTTCTACCGTTCCGACGCTACCCGCGAAGCTTTTGTGGAAATGTGTGCCGATCGCGATGTGCAAAAGCTCACATTCGATAGCTACTTGTATAAAACCGTGGTACCGGCTAATCCCTTCATTCAGATGAAGATTACTGCGAAAACCATTGGTAGCTTGTTGCGCGGCAATGCTTTAGCGCCTTAATTCCCTCCGGCTAAGCACACTTTGTATAAAAAAGCGGGCAGTTTTATGACTGCCCGCTTTTTTTTCGATCTAAGATAACCAACCCCGAATGCGCGAAGGAAGAGGAAGAAGAAGAATTTTTAGTTCAAGTTCAATTGCACTAAGGTATCGGGGGCGAGGAAGTGAGAAATGTGATAAGCCCGTTCCTCGGTTTTCAGCAGGATTTTTTCGTAGAGGTAGCGCGTAGCTCGATCGCCCAAACTTTCTGCTTGTCCTGCTTGACGGCGCAGCAAACCTATAATAGCTTGTTCCGCCGTCAAATCGTGTTCTAGCATTTGGCGGCAGGAATATACGCCGTCGGCTTCCGGCTCAAAACAGCACAGCTCGGCTAACTTGCTAAAGCTAGCTGCCGGTATGCCGCCCAACCCGTTTAACCGTTCGCCCAACTCGTGGACGCTATCTTGAGCTTCTCCGTAGCTTTCTTCAAAGAATTTGTGCAAGGAGTAAAATTCTGCCCCTTCCACCACAAAATGATGTTTTTGATATTGCAGGTATAGAGCCTGAAAACTGGCCAGCAGCGCGTTCATCCCTTCACAAATCGGTGCTGTGACTGAATGTTCCAGTAGAACTGGGTTTTCGGCTATGTGGCCAAACGGTCTCAATGCACTCTGAGTCTCAGCCATGTGTGTTCTCCTCTCAATAGGCAGTTTTGTTGCCAATAGAGTCAGTCTAGCACTGTAAATTTACCAGTCAAGCAGCGTCTGCCTCGATAGTGGAAGATTTTATAGAGTAGGAAATTTATTTTCTAAACCTATTGAGAATTATTAGCAGTTGGGTTATGCTTTAAAAAGATCCTCGTTCTAAACGCTTCCTGAAAGTGGGGCGAACCTTCTGAAGGCAGAAGGCAGAGGGTAAAAGGCAAAATTTTTTAGGAAGGGCTGTTGATAATCCTTGAGGTTCTTCGGAAATCTAGCTTTGAACTTCTGCCCGCTATCAGTCAGGGTAAAAATTAATGCAAATTATTACTGTTGTCAAAAAATGAATCCAGCAGATCCAGAATTAGAAGTTTGTGACATTGTGCAAGTTAGTTGGCTAGATAGGTGGCAAGTTTACAAACGCTTGCAAGAGCTAGAAATTCCCTGCTGGTGTGCGGTTGACCAACCTTTGCGGGCAAAAGTCAACACTGTCAAACAAGCTGCTCAGTTAAAGAGCGTGTTGAGGCAAGTCAGTGCCCCGAAGGGCGAACTCGTGCAGTGGCTGGAGTGCTGCTGGCAAAGGGGCTAAAGGAAGCAGGAAGTTAGGCAAAGAGCAGCGTACAAGATGTAACGGATGTAACGGATTTAAAGGAGTTATAACAATGTATAAATCTGGCAAGCAAGTTTCCGAATTCAGTTTAGAGGGAGAAATCCTCGGCCTGATTATTGAAGATGGGTGTAAACTTAAATATTTGCGAATTAGTAGCGATCGCGGAGTAGAATATCTTGTTAAACTTTGCAAGGAATTGCGGGCATTTCTGTCGCCTATTTTGACACCGGGGTTGAGAGTTCAAGTTGTAGGTGAGAAAGAACTCAATTTGAAAAACGGTAAAATAAAACTTAAAGCTCGCAGCCTCAAGCTGGCTCAGGGTAACAACGATCGATCGCCAGAACAGCTCGACTCCACCAATGGGCCTGTTGCGGTATTGACATCCGACGATCGCGCGATCGGCAAAAGCGAATTCACCTCTCCCACAGCAGCTCAAACTGTAAAACCTCCAGCAAAAACCCAAACCAAAATATTAGTATGTCAAAAATCAGACTGCCTGAAGCGGGGCGCTGGAGGAGTCTGTAAAGCTTTAGAAAATGCTTTGAATGCGCGCGGTTTAGAAGACAAAGTGACAGTACAGGGAACCGGATGTCTCAAACAGTGTAAAGCGGGCCCAAATATAGTTGTGATGCCGGACAAAACTCGCTACAGCCGCATTGCACCGGCAGAAGTTCCAGCAATCATTGACAAACATTGTGCAGTTGTTAAAGCTTAGGCGATCGCACGCATACCGAAACAGTGCGTTAGACATCAGGAAAAATTATTTTGATAGGACTCTGGACCAAAAACTCACGTCTGTAGGGTGCTCACAGGCGCATCTTACGCCTGAATTTGAGTTCGGGTTGTAGTTCGATCGCGCGAATCGATTCAGAGGTTATTGTCCCAAAAAACCGGAAAAAGGCCAAAACTATCACTTAGGGGCTTCCTTCTGTAGAATCTCTAAGGATAGACTGTATCTGAGACCCTGTGAGTATTGGGATAAAAAGCCATGTCAGAAGCTGATCTTCGAGCCCATCAGCACCAACCGTACCCTGCTGTTCCATCCGATACCGAACCATTGCAGTCAAATATTTCTGATGCTGGGGGTTTTGAGCCGATCGCCCCCGATGCGACAGACCCTCCCGCAACGGTTCCCCAACAGCCAGAAGAAGACTGGCAAACAGTAGATTTTCCCAACGCCATCAGCGTAGATGCAATTCCCACAAAACCGGAAACAAAAAATTCGCAATCTCCGACACAGCCGGCGGAGGCGGGCTCGCCCCCGATTTCAGAGAACCTAAAAAATATGCTTGGGAATGCCGAACAGGCCAAGGGCAAAGGATCGACCCCTGTCACGCTAATGCAAGCGCTGCACGAATGCAACCGCGACCTTTTGCAGCGCATCGCCCAGCTAGAAACAGCTCTTGAAGAGTCCCAAAAAACCTTGCAGAATCGCGAAGCTTTGCTAGAACAGCGGACTGCAGAACTAGAAAATACTCAAGAACAATTGACGCGGCTGTTTGGCAAAGTGGAAGTTTCCCATCAAACCCTCCAAAGTCAAGAAATTTTAGTCGAAAGTTTAAGAAGTCAGTTGGCAACCAGCCAAGTCAGGCTAGCGACTGTTGAGCGAGAATGTGCGTCTACTGTGCAGCGCTACAACGAACAGTTACAGCAGTTAGTAGCCACAGAAAATATTTGCAGGGAATTGCGAGCCCGCTTGCACCGCCAGCAGCGCCACACTCTGCAATTCAAAGCTGCCTTGGAAAGAAGTTTGGACAGGCCGCAGGTAAAGTCGCCGAAGATCGAGCCGCCTGACAATGGTCTGGACACCGCCAGCGCACAATTAGAATCTTTGCTCGCGGCGGTCAAAAGCTCTCAGATGCCGGTGCCGCCAGCCTTCAACGCTTCCCCTGTCCAACCTTGGTCGGAACCAGAAGAGGTTCCAGAGGTAGCCGCTGCTCCGGAGGCGATCGAGCCTGAAGCCCCAGCGCCTCTAGAACTCAACAAATTAGCCGAGGTATCTGCCATTCAATTGCAGGAGAACGAAACCTACCAGCCTGATGAGCCGGCACCTGACTTGGCCGAACCGGTTGCGGAACCTGAACTGCCGATGGCTGAGTCTCAACCCGAAACCGCTACCCATGTGGACACGCAAGAATTAGCCAGGGCTTTTCAAATTTTGAACTCCGTTGAAACCTTTGGCATTCAAGAAGTGCGATCGAGTGTGGCCAAACCTACAGCAGTCGCCCAACCAGACTGGCTGAGCTTGATTGCCAGTCCGCTGCGGGCTTCTAAAAAACGCCGATCGCTAGCTGAAATTGAATTGCCGAGTTTTCGATAGCGAACGGAAGTTGCTAGTTTTGAGTTAAAACTCAAAACTCAACACTCAACACTCTTTTCTCCCCTTTCCCATGCCGTAGGTGAGAGCATAGCTGGTAGCCAACAGCCACAGCCAAACAGCCGGATACCGGGGTTCCAACCAAGGCTGTACCCTGCGGGCGAAGCTGGGAAGCCATCCGAACAGCAAACTGGCCACAGCCAGCAGAGTAAAATTCAAGTAACTTCCCAGCCAGCGCCAAATATCCCCCAAGGTGACAAAATCTAAAATCCACATTAGGAGAGAAGGGTTTTTTCCGGCTGCTTCGAGCGCCAGCCGATTGAAAGTTAGCCAGTCGATTCTGTCTTTAATAAAAGTTTCGGCTACAGTGAGTTTTTGTGCTGCCAAAATACCGAAAAAGGTATTGAGAATTGAATTAATTCTTTGAGGCGGCAAACTGCTGCCGGTAGGAACCATCATGCCTTTAGAAAACAGCCAAGTTACGGAAACATTGCTCTGGTAGGCGCGAATTTGATTTAAGTGATTTGCAGTCAACAAATTGTGCTTTAACGCTGTATCCAAAAGGTCTGTTAAGCGGAAAAGATTGCGGACGAGGGAGCCGAAGCCTGTGAAAACGAGGGGAGATTGCAAGGATGCAGCGTCGCCGATCGAGATTAGGCGATCGATCGCCACGGAGCGATCGCTGCTGTTGCTGCTAAAATGCCCCGGAATATAACCAAAGGTCGGTTTTTTCCACACCAATTTATCGACATCGCAGCGGCGGTATTCCGGCAAAATTGCGAAAAAATCCTCGTACATTTCCAGCAAAGAACCGGGATTGTCTGGATGTACTTGGTGGTAGTGAAATAGATAAACTGTCAATTCTGTGCCGGCGCCGGGAAACAACTCCCAGATGAGCTGGCGTCCGCGGGAAATGTCCCCGTGAGTGTAGAGTACATCCCCGTAATCGGAATCCCATACTCCCCGCTCAAATCCTCCGTCGATGACTGCCCCCACTGTCGGACAAACGCTGTCAAAAGTCCGCCCTTCGTTCAATTGCCAAGCGATCGGAGAAGCCGAACCCATTGCATCCACCAGCAGCCGTCCTAATGCAGTGCGATCGGCTTTGGTCGGCAAGTGGCGGCCTTGAACTACTACTTTTTCTGCTTCAACATCGGCTCTAAGAAACTCAGTTTCGTCCCAGATTTCTCCACCAGCTTCTGTTAGCTTAACTCCCGCTAAATTCAGCAATTTCTCCCCGTCCAAAGCTACATTGAGTACCTTTGGTGTGTGCAGAACTGGCGCTTTAGCCACGGGCGGATTGTTAGCATCAAAAAACTTGTTGTAGCCATCTTTGTATTCTCTGGCAATCAAAGTTTCTATTTCTGCAGCAGTAAATAAACCCAAATCAATTAAGCTTTGAATTTCATCCCGCGAAATATTCCACTCGCGATTCATCCGCCCGAAAGGCATTCGTTCAACTAGCAGCACCCGGTAGCCCAATCTCGCCATGACTGCGGCGTGAATAACTCCCAAGGCCCCGCCAATATAAATTAAGTCATAAAAAGTATCGCCAGAATCAGACACCGAAATTGTACCTTCTTCCTTCTTCCCTCTTCCTTCTTGCTTCTTCCCTGTTCCCTCTTCCTTCAAAAACACTACTTGTTTTGGCTTTTGAGGATTGCGAGTGCCTTCGCGCCAACGCTGTTCCCACCAGTAGACGCGCTTGAGGTCGTATTCGCCTTGAGGCATTTTTTGGAAGTATTTGACAGTGAGGGGGTAATAGGGGGCAAGAGCCTCAAAAATTGACTGTTTGGAGAGGTCTATGACAGGGGGTTCGCGGTAGTGATCGGGAAACTTGTTTCTCACAGCAAGATTCAGAGCTTCCAGGAACTTTTTTTCTCCCGCAGGCGCCTCTTCTAGACGAAAGACTTTTAAATAAGTGGTGCGCTGCAGTGACCAGACAAAGGTGGAAAGTTCTGTCGATCGCCAATTTTGGTTTCCTGAATTGGTGTCCGCGAAGGGGGGTTTGGGATTGGCATTTTGAGTTCCAGACTTGAGAACCTCGGCTGTTGTGGCTGGTGAAAGCAGTCGAAAGCCGTCAGCAGTAATAATTTTTTCTCCGATTCCGGGATCGAATTCGTCCTGCAACCAAGTGCAGACGGCTGCTGTATCCGGCGTCGGGACTTCTAGATAAAGAATTTCTTGCATGATTAGGCTCTCAATTCTGAATAAATTAATAAAGATGGGGGAGTTGACAAGGGAGCAAAGTAGGCTATACTCCCGAATACTTATTGAGTTTTAAATAAGTTTACAATGTTCTCAGATTTTTAGATTTTCGATCGCTCTTGCTCTCGGTTGGCCCACAGTGGCTGAATATCTACTCCTTTCGGTATGCACTTCTATGAATTATCCCATTCCTACGAATCCTCAAGAAATGATTGCTTTGCGACAGCAGCCACTGAATGAAGAATTGGTGGCCTCGGCGATCGCAGGTGTGATTCAAATAGCTCGATCGCGCTCTCAGTCTTTGGATGAATTGAAAGCTGAGGTACTCGCCGACGACAATCTGCTCGATTTTGCTCAGAGGCTATGGCTGAGCGACATTGTGGCTCAAGCTTGGAACAATTTGCCCTAAATTGTCAACCTCCAAACCACGCTCCCGAACGCTCGCGTTCGACGGGGAAAAACGAGCGATCGAGCCGGTGACAACAAGCTGATGAAAGCTACATTGTCCCGGAGAATTTGCGATATTGTAAAAATTATGGTTAAGTTACTGTTAAATTTATCAATATTGAGCAAATTTCATAAATTGGCTCCCAGTTTCATAGGTTAGCTGCATCGATCAAATATTTTAAGATGCCAATAATTTTACTAAAACTATCAATTAAATAATCATTTAAATCAACTTCCATAATTTGATTACTAAGCCGTAAAAATTTCCCATTTGTCCCTGTTGCGACCCCTCCATATATTTCGGAAATATTATTGTTTCTTCTTTCATTAAAAAGTTGAGCAGCAATCATTTCTGCCATAGATCGGGGAAGCCCAGCTTGGATATTATCATTTTTACCTTCTACCAAGGCGACAACGGGGGCTTTGATTAGGAGTTGTTGGGGAGAACGACTAATCAGAAAATCACAGAAACCCGTTAATCCTTTTGCTAAATCTACATTAAACTCTTTTCCTGAAAAAAAGCTAATTTGATACTTAAACTGTTTTCTAAGTTCTACTAAAATAGGTGTGACAATTAATTCTGAGCGAGCTTTTTCGGTATTAATGGCTAAAGCCAAAGAAATGTTTTATTGCAGAGTTTGGCTGAGAAGCTCGCTATACTCGGCTTCGGGTAAATCGGCAAAAATACCAACTTTGTCAGCAATGGTTATGCCAAAGTTGGTTTCAATCATTTCTAGGTTGGTAAATTGGCTGTATGACATCTTTATTATGAGAAAAGGAAAACTTGACCATCAGAAATGGAAAAATATTGTTGTTATTTTAACATATTTGATGCTCGTTTTCAAAGTAATTTGGTATGAGTAACTTGGGGACTACCGCAACTCAACTTCTCGCTTGACTTCTGCCAAAACTCGATCGCCCCGCGTCAACCGATATTCTGCCCGCCAAACTCCGGGAGTCAGAGGAGAATTTGTACTGTTTCTTTTGCCGACATAACCCAACCAAGTGCGGCTGGGGGCTTTAATTTCATTGGTCTGATCGGCGATGGTTGTGCCGTTGGGGGCAATTAATTTGTATTGTTCGCGATCGCCCTTGAGCACTCCGTAACTTTGCACCCAAAACAACAAAGCTGGACTGTTTGCAGGGAGTTGAGTCTCTGAAAATTGTCCTTCCCAGAGAGCGTTAATATCGGGCGGCTTATTGGCAAAACCGGCCCGAATTAAACCTGTGGAAATATAGTTTAGAGGCTTGTCCCAAATAGGATTGCGGGCGATGTTGCAGCCTACCTTCGCGTCGGGCCCGACAAACGGATCTACGGGTTTGCCTTGATAGCGAAAAGTTACGTGTACGTGGGGGAAAGATGCCATCCCAGAGTTTCCCACCATGCCCAAAACAGTGCCTTTTTGTACCTGCGTACCCGGTTTGACCGCAACGCTGCCTTTGCGGAGGTGGCAGTATTGGGCTTCCCAACCACCGCCGTGGTCGATTACCATGCCGTTGCCGCATTCTGTGCCTGCGATGCCGGCTTTGTCTGTATCGTTTTGTAAACGCCGATCGACCACACCATCTCGCGATCGCAAAACTTTCCCTGCAGCGGAGGCAATAACTGGCACTCCTTTTGCCATTGCTTTGGCGTCGGGAATGGCAAAATCTGTGCCGTCGTGGCCGTCGTAGGTTTGGCGCCCGCAGCCAAAATCGACGGCGGTGGGGCCGGGTTCTCGATCGAAATACAGCAATACAAAACAGTCTTTTCCTAGGGTACAGTCGATCGGCTGGCCGAATTGCGGGTTGTTCGGCTTTTGGGCGACTGCGGTAGAGACGAGACGCTGGGCGATCGTGTGGGCTTCGGCGATCGGCGCACTTACTCCGCTGTTAATTGCACAGCTAGAAAGACTTGTCAACCCCAAGGTTAACAAAATTGCAGAAATGTGTTTTTTTGATAGTATAGTCATTCGCCGGTTGGATGTAAAAGCTGAGGTGGGTAGTGAAAAATCAATTAATGATTCAGAATAAAGTTGCTCAAGAATCTTGACGATCGGTAAGGCGGTTTCGTTTCCGATAGTTGTTGTATTATTTTCATTTGAAACTTTTAAAAGTTTAAATTACTTAAAAAATGCGCTCTAAAATTCGATCGCTCATTTCGATAATTCGGCTGGCCGGGCTTGCTGTTGCTGCTTTGGCGATGTGGGGATTTGCCACCCTTGCCGAAGAGGTTTTGGAAAAGGAAACCTACGCTTTCGATAAATCTATTTTACTATATCTTAGGAGCCTTCACACTCCGCTGCGCGATCGCATCATGCTCGCCTTTACATTTTTGGGAGAGCCAAATTTGCTGCTAGCCCTGAGCGTGAGTTTGGGTATTATATTGTGGGTGCGAAAACATAACTCCGAAGCCACAACTATTGCAGTTACTGGCGCCGGGGCGGTTGGTTTAAACCTACTGTTAAAAAAACTTTTTGCGCGCGCTAGACCTCAACTTTGGGAGCGCGTTGTTGACGTTCGCTTTTACAGTTTTCCTAGCGGACACGCGATGATTTCAATGGTTATTTACGGTTTGTTAGGCTATTTCTTGGGTTCGCGCTTTCCCAAGCAGCGCTGGTGGATTTACAGCTTGACAGTTGTATTAGTGGGGGGTATTGGTTTGAGTCGGCTTTATCTAGGGGTTCACTGGCCTACCGATGTTATTGCCGGTTATACGGCGGGTTTGGTGTGGCTGATTGCCTGTATTCTCAGTTTGGAAGTATGGAAGCAATTTCGTTCTGTTAGTGCGCCTTCTGAAGAAGAGTTTTTGTCACCTGATCCCTCTCAAGAAATAACTAATGACTAATGACTAATAACTAACAACTATTTGCTTTTGGGTAAAACACATGGCAATTCCTTTTTCGTAGTAAGCAGCCTCGTTAATGAAAATGGGATAAACGGTTGATTTACCTTCATAAAATACCGACTCACCATCTAAGGTCAAAAACATCGGATCGCCGGGATTTAGGGCTTGATAATCTCTGAATTGCAGATGAGGATGAATCATTGCCTGAATTTCTCGGTTCTCGTTTCTGGGATAGTCGATCGCCCCAATGGTGTGATAAATAGTCAGGGGATACTTTGCAGCAGGCAGGGTGCCTTGATTGTAGGCTTCTACGCAGTCTAAAATTCGGCAGACAAGTTGCTCGGTTTGCTGAAATAAAGACGCCTCCAAGACGCCTTGCGGCACTGCACCAACTTCCAGCGTACCGCCTAATTCGGAAAGAGATCGCAGCAAAGGACTATCATGATTCTTGGTTGTAGAAGCGAGTACCTTGAGGTGGGGATACACAGAGCTTAAATAAGCTGCTAGTTGCAGGTTAAATGGATGATGGCTGGCGAGAATAAATGTTAGCCCCATGTTGGATGTGGTGCTGTGCAAATCTATAATTAAGTTGGGCAGATGAGTGTTTTTTGAGCTAAAAATGCGGTAGATTTCTTTCGCCCGCTGCGCTTCATAGCTGGAGAGATGGGGATTTTCTAAATCTTGCTTTCTAAAGCAGCGGTTGAGGTCAATATCGATGTAGCGTGTCCCGATTTCGCAAGCTTTGGGATTGGCTAGCAGGGTGATAGTTTCAAAAGTCGATCGCCCAATTAACTCTGGCGCGCGATCGAATTTCTTCACGAGGTAAATTCCTGTGAGTTCGTTTCCGTGGGTTCCTCCCACTATGGCAACACGTTTAATTTGGTTCATAAACAAATAACTTCCTATCCCCAGCTTATCACCCTTTGTCATCCGTTGGTAAAAAACATGAGATTGGGGTTTATTAAGTGTTTATATTTAGATTAGCTAAAGTTTAAGTAAGTAGGTATCATACGCAGAACTGAGAAACCAGGTTTCTCTGGGTATTTATCGTCACTAAACAAAAAAACTACGATCGCCACCGCGAAGAAATCGATCGCATTATAGTTTCTCATCAAACGGATGATTAAATGGATTAAGTTTAAGAAAACCAGTTTTCGATTGCCAAGTCTTGAAAGTTTGCATAATCAGCAACATTTCGTGTCACCAGAATCAGATTATTGACTTTAGCGATCGCTGCAATTTGCCCATCAGCATAAGACGGTGTAAGCCCGATCGGGATTAGTCTTGCTCGTTCTTTAGCGAACCACTCAGCCGCTTCTTGGGTGTAGGGCAAAATCGGTAATTTTACTTTCACTTCTTCCTGAAGATAAGCTTCGATCGCACTGCGACGCTTAGAATCTGGCATTCGATAACAGCCCAGCAGAACTTCATGCCAAACGATCGAGGCGATCGCCACTGTGGATTTTGCCTCAATTAGTTTAGTCATCACATTCGCATTCGGAACAGGACGAACAGGTTCGGAGATAATGTTGGTATCGAGTAAATAACGCAGCGTCATTCAAAGATGACCTCGCGTCCTGCAAAAGTTCGATCGCGAACCTCTCCCCAAATTTCATCAGGATTTAAACCCAGTTCGTGCAGTTGATATTTTTCACGAAATGCAGTGAGAGATTCTCCAAAGCTAAGTTCGAGATTCTGTGGCTGTTTGCGGCGTTGAATGTATTCGCGCAAGGCGATTTCAACTAGACTCTCGAACTCAATTTCTCCCTCCAGTTCGATCGCCTCTTGCAGCAGTGCCGTATCCACATTCAGGCTCGTCACCATTGGCTTTCCTCTTGTAACCGTTATTTTATTATAGTTGTGATGTCTCGCTCAGAGACCGGGTTTTTGCCCAGAAGACGCATGACAGTGTAGAAACCTAAAAAAACGCGGTTTCTTTGATTGTGACGCGCGGGAAACTCCCCACTAACCAAAAATTCCTGTCACAATAAAATGAACCCTACGGAGAGACAAAGGGCATGACGCTAGAGGAAGCAGTACGGCGAATTGAGCAAGCAGCCGAGGAAAAATTGACCGAACTGGATTTGGCGGGGCTGGAATTGGAGGAATTGCCGCCGGAGATTGGCAAGTGCACGCAGCTTGAGACGTTGGTCTTGGGGAAGTTCGATTGGGAGAAAGAAGAATGGATTGGGAATCAGCTAACTGAGTTTCCTGATGTTGTTCTTCAATTAACTAACTTAAAAATACTTAACTTATCTAACAATCAGATTACCCAAATCCCAGAGGAGATCGGGCAACTGTCCAATCTGACACAGCTTGACTTCCGTAGCAATCAGATTACCTCCATCCCAGATGCGATCTGGCAACTGTCTCATCTGACAAAGCTTGACCTCGGTTTCAATCAGATTACCTCCATCCCAGAGGCGATCGCTCAACTGTCTCATCTGACAATACTTGACCTCAGTAGCAATCGGATTACCTTCATCCCAGAGGCGATCGGCCAACTATCGAATCTAACAGGGCTTGCTCTCTATAATAATCAGATTACCTTCATCCCAGAGGCAATCTGCCAATTGTCGAATCTGACATTGCTGGGTCTCAGTAGCAATCAGATTACCTTCATCCCAGAGGCGATCTGCCAATTGTCGAATCTGACACGGCTTTTCCTTGATGACAATCAAATTACCTTCATCCCAGAGGCGCTCTGCCAATTGTCGAATTTGACAATACTTGCTCTCCATAACAATCAGATTACCTTCATCCCAGAGGCGCTCTGCCAATTGTCGAATCTGACAAAGCTTGTTCTCCTTAACAACCAGATTACCTCTATCCCACAGGCGATCTGCCAACTGTCGAATTTGACACTACTTCGTCTCAATAACAATCAGATTGAAGAGATTCCTGAATGCTTGGAAACACTGCCAAAACTTGAAATACTCGATCTCCGTGACAATCCCCTGCCCATTTCTCCAGAAGTTCTCGGTGACACAGAAGATCCCGGTACTCCCGCGGCCATCTTCAACTACCTGCGCCAACTCCGCAGCGGCGAAGTCCGCCCCCTCAACGAAGCCAAAGTCCTCCTCGTCGGGCAAAGCAGCGTCGGCAAAACCTCCCTGATCAACCGCCTCATCGACAACAAATACAACCCCAACGAGCCCCAAACCGACGGACTCAACATCACAGACTGGAAAATTACAGTCAACACCAAACCCGTCAAACTCAACGTCTGGGACTTCGGCGGACAAGAAATCTACCACGCCACCCACCAATTTTTCCTTACCAAACGCAGCCTCTACCTGCTGGTGTGCAACTGCCGCACCAGCGAAGACCAAAACCGCCTCGAATACTGGCTGAAACTGATCGAAAGCTTCGGCGACGCCTCCCCCGTCATCCTCGTCGGCAACAAGTGCGACGAACAACCCCTGGATCTCAACCACAAAGCCTTGCGCGACAAATATCCCAACATCAAAGCGATTCTCGAAACCTCCTGCCAAAGCGGAACCGGCATCGACGAACTCCGCAGCGCTATCCACACGGAAATCTCCGAACTCAAAGAAGTCTACGATCCTTTGCCGTTAAGCTGGTTCCAAGTCAAGCAGCGCCTGGAAAACCTCGACAAAGACATCATCAGCATCAGCGAATACGCTACCATCTGCACCAAAGAAAACATCCTGGCAGAAACCGACCAAACCCAACTAATGGACCTGCTGCACAACCTGGGCATTGTCCTCAACTTCCGCGAACACCCGATCCTGCAATCCACCAACATCCTCAATCCCCACTGGGTGACAGAAGGCATCTATGCCCTCCTCAGCGACGAGGTACTCAAAGTCAAAACCAAAGGCATTCTCACCTACGCCGACCTCAGCCGCATCCTCGACTCAAATAAATATCCCAGCCACCGCTACCACTGCCTCACCGGGTTGATGGAGGAATTTGAACTCTGCTTCCCCGTCAGCCATTGTCCCGCGCCGACTTTCCTCATCCCCGGCATCTTGCCCAAAGAACAACCGGAAAACACCGAACTCGAAGGCGAAACCCTGGAATTTCAATACCACTACGGCATCTTTCCCGACAGCATCCTCTCGCGCTTCATCGTCCTCATGCACGAGAAAATCCACAACTGCACCCACTGGCGCACGGGGATTATGCTGGAGTACACCGAAGGCGCACAGGTGTACAACATCGCCCGGATCAAATCTGACCCGGAAGATAAGAAAATCTTTATTGCCGTTAGCGGGCGGGAATCGACGCGGCGTTCTTTCCTCAGCATGATTCGCGATACGTTTACCAAAATCCACAAATCTTTTGGCAATCTGGAAATCAGTCAATGGGTTCCGGTTCCCGGTTATCCCGATGCCGAGCCGCTGGATTATGATGAATTGCTAGGGCTGGAGGATATGGGCGAGAATACAGTGCGTGTCGGCAAACTTAAACTCAAACTCGATTTGCGGCAGTTGCTGGATGGCTATGAGTCGATCGAACTTCGGCGCAGAAACCAAATGGGCGATGAAAAATACGGAAGAGAATATGACGACCTTGTAGATATCGCTAAACGACTCGCTAGCAAACCTACTAATATTACAGCCGAAGCAAAAGTTATGACTGAAAACTCTTCAAAAACCAACAACTTCAATGGCCCCATGTCCGGTGTTATAGGCAGCGACAACGCGCAAGTTAGCAATAATGAATTCAAGCAAATCAATAATGCCAATACTGCGGAAATTCTCCAATTAATCTCATCAATGCGTGAAACCGCGACGCAGTTTCCCGAAGACATCCGCGAGGGGATAATTATTGATATTGAAGATGTCGAATCTGAAATTAAGAAACCGGAAAACCAATGGAATAAAACTCGATTAAAAAAAAGGTTAACAGCTCTTGTAGCGGCGGGTACTGCGATCGCAATTCCGATCGCAGGCATGACTGATTTTGTTAATACGGCGATCGATGTCGGTCAAAAAGTGGGTATCGAACTCAAGTTACCGTCAGGACGCTAAATCATTTAAAATTAAGGTGACTGGGGCGATGATCGCCCCAATAGCCCCAAAAACCTCGGTGTTGCCATGCGAAAAATTGTACTATACATTGCATCTAGTTTGGACGGTTATATCGCGCGATCGAATGGCGATATTGACTGGCTGTTTACAGACCAAAATTACGGCTACACTAAATTCTTAGATAGCATCGATACGGTTCTCATGGGTCGAAAGACTTACGAACAAGTGCTAACTTTTGGCGAGTATCCGTACCAGGAAAAAAAGAGTTATGTTTTTACGAAAAATCTAGATTTTAAAGCCACTTCTGATGTCGAAGTGGTAACAAACTTAGAGATTTTTGTCAATGATTTGCGCTTGCTTGAGGGCAAAAATATTTGGTTGGTGGGAGGTTCTCTGCTGATTCGCGATTTCCTGAATCAAAACTTTGTCAACGAAGTGATTCTCTCGGTGCATCCGCTTATTTTGGGCGAGGGAATCCCTTTATTTGTTAATCCCATAAATACTACAGCTTTGCAGTTAACTGGATGTCAGACATACAGTTCGGGTATGGTTCAGCTATCTTACGATGTCGCGACTTGAGGGCGCACCCAATTGCTAAGTCGCTTGCAAAAATAGAGCCAGTTGGTTATCAAAAAAGGTAAGATAAAACTTAGTAATCTGGCTGATGATGAAATGTGTTTGCTGCTTGTTGTTATTGATATCTTTTTTCTGGGCGCTTCCTGCTGACGCCTCTGTATGCCGCAATTATCAAGGAAGTGAGATTTGCATTGTCGATATCAAACGCAGTGCAAAAAATTATTGGGAATACAGGGTAATTCTTAGTGTTGATGGAGTTAAACAGCCTCTGGAAGTCTACAATTGCCGCGATCACACTACAGTTAAGAAGGATGGAACTGTTTTGGCGTTTGGACAAAACAACCCTGGTGAATTCGTCTGCCGTTTTTTTAATCAGAAATAAGTAAATGAAGCTATTGTAAGGTGCGCTTCGGGCTGAATGTGGCTACCACAAACTCAAGAATTTTTCCCGAAGCGCAGCCTACGTTAGAATTTGTGGTCTACTGCTGAAACGCAGCGTTCGCAAATTAGCGGATGTTCGATCGACTCGCTGACGTGAGTCGAGTAATTCCAGCAGCGATCGCACTTTTCCCCGTCTGCTTTCACTACACCAATCGCCAACTCGGGAGACTGATAACTGTACGGCAATTCTTGCAGGATTGCATTCGATTCAACCAGTTCGACTTCCGAAGTAATGAACAAATACCGCAGTTCGTCTACACCCTTGCCGGTCATTGTAGAATCGTGCCCTGCAGCTATGGAAGCAGGAATTTCTGGTTTGGGTTCGATCGCCACTAATTCTGGTTCCGGGATTTGGGGTGTTTCTACAAGCGCCGTTTCTACTGGGGCTGTTGGTACGATCGCCGCCTGTGTTTCTTCTACAAGCACAAGCGCTGTCTCTAGTGGCGGTGCGAGTACGATCGCCTTTGTTTCTGCAAGCACAAGCCCGCTTGTCCGGCCCACCACATCTGCTGTCATAAAATCAATCTTTTGACCCAGTTGTTGACGGTTGGCGGCAAACAGCAAGTTACGGAAAGCAAACCAGATTGTAAATAAGATGCCGATGACTTCCAATAAGCCTCCCAACACCGGAATCTGATTAATCGTATCCAAAATAGCCAGTGTTACTCTGCCCGTTATCAACACAGAGGCTAACAGCCCAAGTGTTAGCCAAACTTGTTGGTATTCTGTAAAAAAGTTACCCGCGTATTCAGGCAAATTAGCCACAAACTCGGCGCTTCGATCTAAGATTTGCTGCAAATCTAAAGCCGAGGTTTCCGGGGCCGAATACTGTACTATCTGAGAAGAGCGATCGCCCTTTTCTATCGTTCCCGCCTCAACATAAATTTTGTTTTCTGTCAAGACTTTGGCAACTTTTGCCGCTTGTTCTTCCTGTTTATCTTGTGCTGCTTTTGCTTTCTCCTGGGCCGCTAACTCGATGACTGAATTTTGCGATCGCACATAATCCACCAATTCTTCACTGCTGGGATTCAAAGCTTGCAATTGCTCTCTTTTCTCAACATCGGGAACGTACAATAAAACCTTAGCTTCCAAAGAAGAACCGATCGCCTTTTCCATCCGGGCTTTTTCCAAAACCTTGTTAACTTCGCCGCGCACTTGTCGCAAATACTGCCAGCGAGTAGCTAATTCTGGATTGTGCCATGAAGCATCAATTTGCACCCAGCCCGCTTCAAACACGGACTTGTAGGGAGTCGGATAGGGAAGGTACTGCCAAATATCCTCGGCCATGTGACACAAAACAGGTGCGATCGCCCTTGCTAAATTCTCCACAGCAATTGCAATCACCGTCTGACAACTGCGGCGGCGAAGGGTATCTGTCGCACTGATGTAAAGTCTGTCTTTGGCAATATCCAAGTAAAAATTCGACAAATCCACCGTGCAGAAATTCTGCACAGTTTGGAAGAATCGGGAAAATTGGAAGCTTTCAAAAGCATCTTGGACTTCCGCAAAAACTTCGCCCATTCTGTGCAGCATATAGCGGTCGAGTTCCGGCAATTCCTCGTAAGCAACGGCATCTTTCGCCGGATCGAAGTCGTGCAAATTGCCCAGCAAAAACTTAGCTGTATTGCGAATTTTGCGGTAAACATCCGACTGCTGTTTGAGAATGTTTTTGCCCAAAGGCACGTCTGCCGAGTAGTCTACCGAAGACACCCACAACCGCAAAACATCGGCTCCATATTCCTTAATTACGGCTGCTGGATCGACGACATTTCCTTCAGATTTGCTCATCTTGCGGCCTTTTTCATCGAGCACAAAACCGTGAGTCAAAACTGTTTTGTAAGGAGCAACGCCGTTAGTTGCTACACTGGTCAGCAAGCTCGATTGAAACCAGCCGCGGTGTTGGTCTGAACCTTCCAAATAGATATCAGCAGGATAGTTTAATTCCGATCGACCTTTGGCAACTGCGGCCCAAGAAGAACCGGAGTCAAACCATACATCCATCGTGTCTGTACCTTTGCGGTAAGTGCGGCCGTTATTGCGGTAAGATTCTGGCAGCAATTCGGCGATCGACAATTCCCACCAAGCATCGGAACCCTTCTCGGCAAAGATGGCTTGCACGTGGGCGATTGTTTCTTCATTTAACAGCGGTTCGTTGGTTTCTTCGTCGTAGAATACGGGAATAGGAACGCCCCAAGTCCGCTGGCGAGAAATACACCAATCCGATCGATCGCCCACCATTGCAGTAATCCGATTTTCCCCCTGGGCGGGAATCCAATTCACATCGGCGATCGCTTTTAAGGCTTCATCTCGGAACCCTTCAACGGAGGCAAACCACTGTTCCGTCGCCCGAAAAATGGTCGGCTTTTTCGTGCGCCAATCGTAAGGATAAGAGTGAGCGTAACTTTCCTCTTTAATCAAACAATTTGCTTCCGCAAGGGCATCAATCACTGCGGCATTGCCATTTCCGAGGACATTTAAACCTGCAAACTGTCCGGCTTCGGCGGTGAAATTTCCGTTTTCATCTACGGGCGTTAAAACTGGCAAACCGCAGCGTTTTCCGACGATAAAGTCTTCTTGTCCGTGCCCCGGTGCGGTGTGCACCAATCCCGTCCCGGAATCAGCGGTAATGTAGTCGCCACCGGCAACAATTGGACTTTCGCGATCGAACAGCGGGTGTTTGTAGCTGCAACCTTCTAATTCTTTGCCTTTGAAGGTAGCAAGTATTTTTAATTCAGTGTTAAAAGTTGCCGACAGCCGATCGACCGCATCGACAGCTACTAACATAAATTGTTGTGCGATGTGGGAATTTGCCGGCGGTTCCACCACCGCATAAGTCAATTCGGGATTGACTGCGATCGCCAAGTTTGCCGGAATCGTCCAGGGGGTAGTCGTCCAAATCGCCGCCCAGAGGCTCGGCATATAGCGCTTGAGCTTCGTTTGCAAGGATTTTGACAATTTTTTCACATGAAAGCCCACGTAGATGCTGCGCGACGTGTGGCCTTCGGGGTATTCCAATTCCGCTTCGGCGAGGGCTGTTTTGGAACTCGGACTCCAGTGAACCGGTTTAAAGCCGCGGTAGATGTAGCCTTTGAGCACCATTTGACCGAAAACGCCGATTTGAGCGGCTTCGTATTCGGGCTTCAGGGTTAAATACGGGTGTTCCCAGTCGCCCCAAACGCCGTAGCGCTGGAAGGATTCGCGCTGCTGTTCCATTGTTTGCTGGGCGAAGGCGGCGGCTTTGCGGCGGAGTTCGATCGGGGTAAGATTTAGCCGCTCCTCCGATTTCATGTTCTGCAATACTTTAAGTTCGATCGGCAATCCATGGCAATCCCAACCGGGAACGTATCGGACTTTTTTGCCGCGCAGCATTTGGTAGCGGTTGATAAAGTCTTTGAGGATTTTGTTGAGGGCGTGGCCGATGTGGAGTTGTCCGTTGGCGTAGGGGGGCCCGTCGTGGAGGATGAACAAGTCGCCTGGGTTATTTTCCGAGAGGCGATCGTAGATTTCTTGATCGGTCCAAAATTGTTGCAATTCTGGTTCCCGTTTGACGGCGTTGGCGCGCATATCAAACTTGGTTTTGGGCAGGTTTACCGTGTCTTTGTAAGATTTAGCTTCCATTTTTGAGAAACGTTTTATGTAGTTAGTTGTTAGTAGTTAGCGGTTATTTGAGAGATGATATCAAGTCCGGTTAAATAATCATAATTAAGTTTCTACTGAGAACTTTTGTTTTCTCTCGTCCTTGAAGTGCTGACAACCAGAAATTCTAGTATAGGCGATCGACCGCACATTTGATCGGAGCAAATCCGTAGGGCGATCTCTCTTCTCCCTCCTCCCCGCCCTCTGCGCCCTCTGCGGTTAAATCATTCATAAACCGAGGTGGCGCTACTGAGTTAGCCAACTGAACATTTCACCGACGGTGAGATTAAAGGATTCGGCAAAGGTTGGAACGCGGATGCGATCGCCCGGTTCTTCAAAAACTGCTATGGTGCGATCGCGGTCTAACTCGTTTGACGGCGAGTCCGACAGGGATTTCAATCCCTGTCGGACTGTAACAAGCGAGAAAAGGTCATAGAAATAGTCCCAACCCGCGGCTAACGGCATTTCCCATGCGATCGCACAATGACGCGGCCGGCACTCCCTGTCCCTCCTGTTCCCATTTTTCCACGAGTTGGCGGCCCAGGGGCGTGAGGCGAAAACTGTCGGTAATCCCTTGTCCGTCTACTTCCCGCCGCAACACACCGACTTGGATCAGCCAGAGTAGGGAGTTTTCGGCTACGAGTTCGGATATGGGCGATCGGGTGTAGCCGCTTTCGACACCCGCGTTTGAGGCGATCGCAGTTAGGAAAACACTGTTATCGCGGATGGTCTGAAAGAAGTGTAATTGAAAAGGGCTGCACCGGACCGCGCGATCGGCTCTTTTTACGGTGCGATCGGGATAACTAATAGATTTAAACGCTTCGGATGGGATAAAAGTCATTGAGAGAATTTCTGAACAGCTACTATATTTTTAATTGTTACAGATTTATAGTCAAACTGGAGTTGTGAAAAGCATACCAATTTCAGAGGAAGTAGACTAGGCTTATCGAACTTAGAAATAAAGAAAGATTATGCCTTTACCAAAAGTTCCTAAAAAATTCTTGCCCAAGTTAACCTCAGTTTTCTTATTGTTATACGTGGCAGCGACACTGCCGTGGTTTACCAATCGCCTCACCTCCTTTGCTTATATTGTTCAAGCGATTGTGCAGCGTAGTCAAAATGCAGAAGATGAAGAGATCGCAGCTTACCGCCAAGCCATTAAAGTTGACCCTCAGTTTGCTTGGGCTTACAACTTACTCGGCAATGCGCTTTCTGACAAGTGGAAATTAAATGAAGCAATAGCAGCTTACCGCCAAGCCGTCCAAATAGATCCAAACGATACCAAAGCTTATAAAAGTCTGGGCCATCTGCTGTTTTTTTTCCAAGGCAAACCAGATGAAGCGATCGCAGCTTACCGCCAAGCCATCCAAATAAATCCCAATGATGCCGAAGCTTACAGCCGTTTAGGTTGGGCCCTACAGCAACAGGGGAGATTAGATGAGGCGATCGCAGCTTACCGCCAAGCGATCCAAATAGATCCCAATGATCCTGAAGATTACTACTATTTAGGTGCGATTTTTCAGAAACAGGGGAAACTGGAAGAGGCGATCGCCACCTCTCAAAAAGCGATTCAATTCCACCCTAAAAATGACAGTGCCTACAACAGCCTGGGCGTGTTCTTGAACGATCAGGGGAAACCAGATGAAGCGATCGCCACCTATCAAAAAGCGATTCAACTCAACCCTAAAAATACCCAAGCTCACATCAATTTAATTTTTACTTTACAGCAACAAGGCAAGTTCGAGCGAGTAATTGAAGCCTGTAAGAGGGCAATTGCATTAGATCCCAACTCTCTGACTGTTAAATTATTTCTCAAAGAGACGGAACGGCTCTTTGCTCTGCAGAAAAATCCGCAGTTGTTGGCTATTCCAGAGCGATTTCCCAGTTTAAAAGATGAACCTTTTGTTTCATTAAAGCGGTCGGTTGTCCGAGTTATTGTTAAAAGTTCTTCCGAGTTAAATTATGGTACTGGCTGGGTGGTAAAACGGCAGGGAAACAAAGGTTGGGTTGTTACCAATCGCCATGTGTCAACGGCTGGCAAAAATACACCCCAGGGCGCTCAAAAAATTGAAGTTGAATTTTACAGTAAACCGCTCTCAGGCGAATTCCGCAAGCGGAAACCCGCTAAGAGTGTTAAAATTACTGCTGCCTCTGACAACCTAGATTTAGCTTTACTAGAAGTCACCGACATTCCGAAAGATATTCAGCCTTTGCCCAGCTCCTCGACCTCTGTTGCCCTCAACGCACCTATCCGCATTATTGGATATCCCTACACCACCGAGGATTCGACAGTTGCAACAGGAGAAGTCATCACCAAGACTGACCGAGAGTTAGAAATGTCTGCAATTATAGCTCGCGGTAATTCTGGTAGTCCCGTATTAGACCAGCAAAATCGCGTTGTTGGCGTTGTGTGGAAAGGTAGTTACACCATCAGTCGAACACAGAATCAAGAGCTGGTTATATCTGGTACTGGTACTGCTGCTGCTTTGCCGATCCAATCAGTTACACAACAACTGAAAGATTGGGGTATTGATTAGGCAATTGCTGTAATGCTTTAGGTTTTAAAAATGGAAGGTTTTTAGGCATAAACTTTCCTGGCTTCATAAGTGTCTGAGGCTTCGGCATCTTCTAAACAGGACTTACGCAATTGGCACAAGGTGAAGAGGATTTCTTCCACCATCTTGCATTAGACAAGTAACATCGGAACGTCCGGACGTTTCAGTTGTTCAATTAA
>NZ_JAUBQN010000064.1:0-17091 GCF_036701295.1 Microcoleus harperi Pol14_C6
ACCGAGCGTGTTCATCCACCGACAGCGCGGCCCAAACCTTGCCCCGGTCAGCCAGCCCTCGACTGCAAACATCGCTAAGGATTGATTTGAGCGCGGTAGCCGATGTATGCTGCGCGAACTCGGCATTACCTTGGGCGATGGCAGCGCGGATATATCCAAGGCATTCGAGCTGGGAGAGATGATCAAGATTCATTGCTCACCTCCGAGCCTCCTACTAATACAATCTCGGAGGCAGAGAAAAATCCAGAATCCACTGTTTTTCTCCGGCGCTCCCTGTCGAGGTTCACGCCATATTTGCCCTTTTTCTTGTTGGGGTCTATCCAACTAATTTCGCCATATTTTCCTTGGTATTGGCTTTTTTTGCTGATTACCAGCACCCTATCCCCAACCTTGAAGGCTGTTGGCTCTGGCACGGTTTCTGGGGGTTTTGGTTCGGGCAAATTGTCGCTTAGTACGATCGGCTGCGCCGACCGCAAACAAACTCCCGACCACACCCGCAAACCTCAGAGCTTCCTCAAGTAGGCGAAAGTGCCTTGGCTGCGTGGAACAGGCATAATCAGCAATTCACCCTCAAGCTGCACGTAGTAGGTCGTGTCAGTTGCACCAAGAACGATATCTCTTACAATCCCTTGCTTGCCTATAGCAGCATCGCCCCGTAGCCTCACTTCTACCCGGTCATCTACCACGATGGTTGTAGATGACGGCTGCGATGATTTCTGAATCGTTAGATTTAATTCCGCGTGTGCCAATTGTGGGTTTGAGGCTGTGGCAGCTTGGGGGAGAGAATCGCACTTTACCCCCCCTCCCCCTTGTGACAGTGGTGAGTTGCTGACTATCGGGTCAATGCGAGCTATATCAACGGTTACAGCTTTTTCAACACTGTCACACTCCGAAAAGTTGCTGACTACTTGCTGACTATCTTGCTGACTATTATCTAACCCATACTGTGTATAGTTTTCAGATACATAGTCAGCAATTGGCACTGTAGGTATGGGGGGGGGAGGGGGTAGAGAAATTTCAGTTCTAGGTGGCACTGTACCGAGTGTGCCAGTTTGAGTGAAATCGGGGAGGGAGTAGAGGTTGTAGCGTTTGTCGCGCGGTGCGGGCTTGCAGATAATAAGCCGTTTGCTTTCCATCCGTCCTAGCTCGCTGTAGATGCTACCTCGCTGTTCTTTTCCGGCTCCCATTAATTCCATTAGTTCGGGGCCGGAGAGAGGTTGAGGATTTTTTCTTAGCACTGCTAGGATGCGCTCTCGGTAGGTTTGCTGTTGTTGTGCCTCAGCTTCCTCAATCCCTACTTCTGAAATGAAATCAAATGAATTATTTTCGGGATTGAATTCAATATTTAGACTCAATCCTTCAGAGTCCCGTGAGGTTGCAGTAAAGATTCGTTTCGGGCATTTGGGGTCAGCAATCATTTTCTTCTTGTTATTTGGATCAGGTTTGGGGATGCGCTCCAAATCCCAAACCCCCCAGCAAGCTCCCACAATGGCCGTACTTCCGCGCGCTTTAGCCACTCCGACAGCTTCGTTTGATTTGCTTGCGTGATGAATCAAAATACCACTAGCACGATAGCGACTGAGCATATCATTCAAAGCGATGATGTTGTCTGCAAATTCGGCAGAGTTTTCGCTGATTTCCTTGCCTGCGGTGATTTTTTTGAGTGAATCTATTATCACTAAGTCGGGGCGGAAATCTTCGAGTTGTTGTTCTAAAATAGCCATCTGGTCAATGTTCCAGCGTGGCATGATACGAATATTTTTGCTATCTCCCGAGCGGAATCCACGTTTAAGTAGTTCGTGCTTTAGAGATTGCTGTGAAGCATCAGGAGTAATCATTAATACCCTGCCCTGCTTTACCTCGCGACCTAAGAAATGATTTTCTCCGGTAGCCACGCAGAATGCCAAATCAACAGCAGCTTTACTCTTTCCTACTTTTGGCAACGCAACAAAGAGAACAGTTTCTCCGACTGGGAGAAGCTCTTGCACTCGCCATTCCAAAGCCTCACTCTCCGAAGCAAGTAAATCGTCAAAAGTCAGCACCTTGACTTCGGGAGTTTGGGTGCGTGACTTCATCGCTGCCATTGCTTCCTTAATTGTTCCCGCACCCATACTGTACTTAGGTGCTAGCAGGGCGATTTGACGACACCGCTCTACAGCATCCTCCATTTGGAGTAAGCTTAGAAGCTCCATTTTGAACCGTTCCGCGTCCATATCGCGTCGCAGAGGCTTAATGATTTTATGTTCCCATGAATAATCGCTCATCCCTGTCCTCTCCCTAACCGCTTCCAGTTCAATATTTGCAGATAGTTCGTCACCTTGCCGATTAAGGATGGCTTTTGCGAGTGCTGCTGCTTCTTTTAGGGGTAGTTTCTGAGTCTTTACAGGTTCACAAAGGGCAGTTTTGGGAGCAGTAAAATTTTTCTTTTCTCCAACTGCTGCAAGAACATCTGCTGCGCTTAAATTTTGGCTTTCAATCCAATCTCTAACGTCCAACCCCTGACTTTTTGGCAGGTTAGCCCAAGCCTTTGATTTGGAGTAAGGGTAGAGCCATTGAGCCTCTGGAAAGTGTTCGGAAACTTTAGTCGCATCCTCAATTCCTGGGATGTCGCGGTCAGGGCTAATAGCAACCTTCGCACCCCGTAAATCGCTTGTATCAGTATCTTTCCACTTACCCATACCGCCGATGCTAGTAGTGGCAACTACGCCTATCTCTTCTAACTTCTTGACGCAATTCTCGCCATCCACAATAAAAACCATTACCCCTTGAGCCTTCGCCTCTTGCACCTTTGCGTAGTGATAGACCGGGATATCAGAGCGTTTGACTTTCCCTAATCCTGTTACCCATTCGTTGGCAGTGGCGTCCCAGTGCTGCTGTATAAATTCTTTTTTTCTCCCATCGCCAAAATCAATCCGCTTTACCCTGACAAGTGGCGAACCGTCGCGAGCTGGGTAGTAGAAATAGGTAGTCTGAGCGGGACGGATGGCTTTCTTTTCTTGGATGGGAGCGTAGTAGAGGTGGCCGTCTTGGTCGGTCTTGCTTGTAGCTTCCCAACCAGTAGCGGGCGGTTGGTCGCGATTGCAAACTGACAGGTTTCCGATGGAATAGCACCAGTCAGGCTTGCCACAGTGGGGGCAAGGATTCGTTTTACTGCTGCTGGTGAGTTTCCGATTCCCAAAGTTATCCAAACCTTCCGAACTTAGCCAAACTTCTTCATCGGGCACTAGAATGGAAGGGGTCAAAGTGATTGCAGATTCACTTGTATTTGCGTTATAATTTTCAAACATGGAATTACTCGCTCCGGGCGAGTTGATTTACCGAAAAACCGTTGCATTCAGGTTCCAATTGAGGCGACGGTTTTTTGGCGTTTACAGTAGTTAGAAGGGCATTATCTATTAAGCGGAACCACCCTTTTTGAGACTCCACATAAGCTCTTCCTGGTTTTTGGTTTTGAGGATAATTTCATTGTCGCCCATCTTCGCTACAGATGGCTTGCACTAGATATTAGCTAGTACCTTTAAGCTTCCCCCGCCGGGCCTTCGTGGCCGACGGGGTTTTGGTTCGGCTGGATGAGGGTTTAACTTCGGGCGGTTTTTCCGGGTTATCGTCGAGCCAAATTTTCATTTCCTGTTCAAGTAGCAAATTGCATAAATTCGACATAGACCTCTTCTCTTCTTTGGCTCGACGCTCCAAAGCCTGAAACAACTCCGGCTCCAAATATATAGTCGTGCGTGGTTTGTCTGTTGCCACATCAATCTCGTTAAAAGGTACTTTTCATCATTCTCCCCCCTTAGATGAGTTTTGTCATTTTGGTTCACTACTGCTTGACACCATGCACGACTAACCTTTAGTATAGCACATAGTAGTGAATCAATTCTGAAATCGATTCCCATCTACCCCGCATCAATACCACAACGACCAAAAACTATATGGAACTCGAAACCCTTGATGTGATTGAGGTTCAGGCGACCTCAATCGATTCTTCCGCAGAGACAGCGATTCCCCGGTGGTACTCAGCAGCACAGGTGCAGAGTACGCTCAACCTGAACAAAACCGCGCTACAGAAGGCTGTGGCGAAGCTGCAAAACATCTACGGAATCGATTTGAAATCGTTGCGCCGGGGAAGTGCGCGAGCGACCGAATATTCGGAGTTCGCCTTGGAAGCGATTGAGTTGTTGAATGCGAAAAAACTCTCGGAGTTGCGGAAATTAGTTGATCAGTTGCCAGCACCGACATCTACTCCACAAGTTGCTGGGGGGCTAGTAATTGCTGAATACACCCCAACACTCGACAACCGCATCGCTCAGTTGAGCCAAACTTCCGCCGCGACCTCTGCTAACATCTCAAACGACATCCAGATGGTGCTGGCACGGATTGCAGCCGACAACAAAGCTGCGGAACAACGCACCTCTGATTTGGATGCCGCCGAACGCGCTGCTGCACAGAATCGGGGCGCTCAAAGGGCTTTATCTGTATTCCAAATAGAGCAAGAAGCCCACAACGAAGTCCTCGCACAACTGCGGGCGATGCAATTAGGAGCACAACAATGAGCTTTTACAAAGTGAAAATCCGCCGTGAATGCAACAGCACCCGCTCATTCAATGTGAAGGGTGAGAAGGCTCAAGAAGCAATTATTGCAGCAGCTTCCCAGCTTAGAGATGAAGGGGTGAACGATGCCTGCGGAATTGAAATTATCGGCAAGATTGATAGTTTGAGGGATTGAAATGATGACCAAAACTTTTGAAATTACGCCTGAAAATAATCCTGAGATTTGGGCTTTGCTGCAACCGCCCAGCCTTCCCGAATCAGACCCTGAATGTGTAGCTTACGAGTTCAATTTTCCCGAATCCCAATACATTGCTCACGGCGTTGACGTTGATACAGCGATTGAGTTTGCCGAGAGCTGGCGACGGGGTGAATATCTGCCTATTGTTGGTCGGCCCGAACTGGATCTGGTTTCGCGCAAACTCAATCAAATGCAAAGCCAGCGACTTCCCCTGGAAAAGTAGGTCGCTGGCCCGCAAGCAAAGCCCCCCTTATCAATGGGGGGATTCACCGTACTCTAAGGAGAATTTTATCATGATGCAAGTTTTCCGCGTAGCCCAAACACCTGGCGCTGCAAAGATAAAGCGGCAATTCAATTATGAATCGGGCCCGCTGACACCGGAGATGGTGAACGCTGCGGGCAAAGAAGCAAAGATTCTAGAGCTACAGAAACAGCTCAGAACAGCCTACAACCGCCACGATGCCAAAATTCGAGCCAATACAGTCGAGATTGAGCGACTCACTTTGGAGGCTCAAGAAAACGGCTTGACGGATACCTTGCAGATTGACAAGTACGTCGCTAAGGCGATTGTAGCTAGTGCGAAGTATGACCAAAACATCATCAATTTGCAACAGAAACTCCAACACGAATTGGGGTTGATAAAAGTTGAAGGCGCATCAACCCAAACACTCCAAAATGTCGATTTTCGTCAGCGGTTGCTATTAATCAAAGCAAGCCACCAAGCCAAAGGACAAATCCAACAGAACGGCTTTCAGCAGTCTCTCAAAGCGATTCAAGCATCCCCGCAGCAAGCTATTGCCATGCAACAACGGCGGGCGGAATTCAACGCATACATCAACGCCAAAGACTTTGACCCCATGCTTGCTGTGCCAAGCGGTTCGGCTGGTGGCGATAGTTCATCTGTAGCCAATAACGGCAAAGGCTTTTTAGGTGGCTTGTTCGATTTCTTTACTGGCAACAAGTAAACCTCAGTAAGCGGGTTAAATTCCCGCTTTTTTTGTATGAATATCTCAGAATTTGACGCTTCAGAATTTGACTACTTGAACGCCGACAACTTGTCACAAAGTGAAACTCAAACAGTCGCTAAAACTCCCGAAGTTACTAACATTGAGCGTTTCTGGAATCTAACAGGAAACTGGGGAGAATTTGGCAGCTACTTCGGCGCTGGTTTGTCTGCATCCTTTATCGTGCGGGCAATTCCGGCGCTGATACCTGCTGCTGTGATTCTCATTCCGGCTGCTGGATTGGGCTTAGCAGTGTTCAGTTTAGCCTCTGAAGGCACTGCTAAATTGCGAAGCCAACTAATACTAATTGCTGTCGCGACTGCCTTGATTGCAGGTAATTGGGATGCTTGGCAAGCATGGATAATTGCCCACTCTCAGTTGTTAATTTTTGGCTTTGTCGTAACAGTCGTTACCCTCGGTTTTGTAGCAACACAAATTTGGAGCAAGTTAAATGTTAGCAAATAAGAATCAACCAATTGTTGCAGGTTTGTTGAGTCTCAGTGTTGCCGGAATTGTCGGTGCAACAGCTTTGCCTTTTAACGACAGAATCGAGTACCGCATCGGGAACAGGATTGAATCACAGCCAGCTTGGTTAGTCCCTCCCAAAGCTGAATTTAGAAGCCTTGAGAGAGGGTACGGCGGAATTAAAATCTTGCTTGCTCTGCTGGCTACTGGGGGCATGGTGACAGTAATGCTGATTGCAAGGAAGGAAGGGGAATTAGAGCCTGTCAGGCAACGGATTAAGAAGTATCAAGAGAAGGCTTACGAATTTGGGTTTGCTGCTGAAAGCGCCTATCAAATGGTGACAACACAGAACAGATACAAGAAACTGGCAGAAGCCGATGAACGGGCATTTGAGGACGAATTAGAAACAGCCTACTGCGAATCATTGGGCATCAGCCCACACGAACAGCAAGCGCTACTCACTGGAACTACGACGCTGGAATCCATCAGCAATCCCGGCGACAAAGTGGAGGCATCAACCTCACCAGCAATTAAGGCTGATCAGAGTGTTGGCTCCCCAAATCTCACAATAGCTCGGCAAACGGCGGCCAAAATCTTAAACTCTCTTGCTGGCATCAATACCTCGATTTTCCTAGCAGCACCTACTCGCTGCGGAAAAACACACACTCTGCACAAATGGCTAGGCGACCTGACAACACGATTTCCGCAAGCTGATATTTACGTTATCTCGCAGAAGTATGAGGACTTTCCAGGTGTTGCGAACAATCGTTTGACAGTGTTTGACCCCCTGCAAATTGAACAGTCGATGCAGTTTTTGGATGAGGTTTACGAGAAGTTACAGACCCGCAAATCCAAACCAGCAACCGAAGAAACCTATCGAACCCGTCCTATCAAACTAATACTTGAGGACTGGTTCGCTACTCACCAATGTTTGTCTCAAAAACGCAATTCTGCTATCTGGGAAACCATTGCAACCAAGCTGGGGACAATTGCGACTGTTGGGGGTCAGTACAACGTCGGCTACTTCATTTGTACTCAATCCTTTAACATCGCCTCAAGTGGTGTTGCAGATAGCAATATTCGACTTAATCTGGCGTTGTTAGCTCAAGGGCTGGTACGGACTACCGCTAACGATGAAGAGCAAGGCTCTTATGGCGTAATCGAGCAAATGCTCAACAACTCAAACGTCATCGCTAGCAAGGAAACTAGAGACAGGTTGGCATCAGATTTGAAGCTTTTAGTTGAACCTTCAATGAGTGAACAAACCCCAGTTATTCTGTCTACCATTGGCAATCCAGTGTTAGGTTTGATGCCACGAATTGAAGTGAATAAATCAGTAATTGATGATGTTTTGAGTGTTCCGGCTGCTAATAGTGGAAGCTTCCCAAGCTTCCAAAACTCAGACAACCAACAAGAGACGGAAGACCCCGGAAACCCTTATGGAATGGGGGTTAGCGACTCTGGAAACTTGGGAATCTTCCTAGGGGAAGTGTTGGCGGAAACCCTCCCGCCCGTCTTCTCGGAAGAGTTTCCGCTCAAAGAACATGACCAGAGATTGCAATTAGCAAAATTAATAATTGCTCAAAACTTAGGCAAGGAAAGGACAATCTTTTTACTCTGGGGACTGAAGCCAGGGGGACGCAATCACCACCTCTACAGTGACGCGAGAGAGATGCTTGAGAAACTAATCAAAGGAGAACAAAATAATGGCTAGAAGTGCAGAATATACCCTCTACATTCAGTCCGTAAACTGGCGCAAAAAGAGCAACAACGTACTAGCATCAACAGGCAACCGATGTGCATTCCATCCTTGGAAACGAGCAACACACGCACACCACTTGCATTACAAGAATTTGAGGAATGAATGGGTTGTCAGAGATTGCGTTCCGCTCTCGCCAGAGGCGCATAAGCTCATTCATCAAGACCAGTTTTGGAACCTTAACGGAAATAGCAAAACACCATCGCCATTACGTCCAGTCGTTTCTAATTATCTGAGGGTTGCAACAGTTGGCTTGATTGTTCTCAATCCGTTTCTAAAAGTTTTCAACTTGTTGTCACGATAGACCGAGCGCTACCGTGTTAAGCGCAATTCCAGTCAACCAAACGAACAGTAACCCGCAAGAAATAGGAGAGAAATAGATGAAAGAACGCAGACCAATTGCCAACATGATGCTCACGAGAACAAAGGAAGAGATTAGTTTCACGCTCGCAATTTTGATGTTTCGAGGCTGCTTGTGGGACACGGATAAAATCTATCATCCCATCGGCGATGGTAGATTCAACTACTTCCTAGAGAATGTATCCGCACCCGTGGAACTGCCCGACTAAACCAACATTAACCCCAGCCAAAAGCACCTCTAATCAATCGGGATTAGGGGTGCTTTTTCATGGGATAAATTCATCTTGATTTGCAGCTTTAAGCCTATTGTAGAAGCCTTGTAGCTCACCTTCAGTCACCAGCTTTTTTGCCATTCCGCGTGCTTTTTTGAGCTTGCCACCATCGCAATCGTCAAAGTATTTAATCCCCTCTAAATCCGGGCTCAGGATGAGCTTGAGCAAACGAACAGCCAATAATCCTACCTCAATCCCTTCGCCTTCCACTGCCAGCGCTCCCACAGCCTCAAATCTCCATCATACTTTCGGCATAGAAGGTTCCGCCCCGTGTGATTTGATTACCACCCAAAACCAATCAAATTCAGCCCGGTCGGAACGAATTTATGCGGGTTGCAGCCGATTTTGATAAGTTTTGATTCGGCCTCAAAAAATTTTTTATAGTTTTTCACGGCACAGCAAGGGTTTCAGCGTTTTGTAAGCCGTCGCGGAACCCAAAAAACCGCATCAACGCCACTTTTTCTACCTCTTTTGACACACCAATAGCCAGAAACCGCATCAAAAGAGGTACATTTTGCTCGGTTGGAGAGTGAAAACGAGTACCAACCGAATCAAATTTTGCTCGGTTGCCACTGGATCAGAACATCCCATCCAATAACTCGGTAACGTCCTGTTGGTCGCGGCTCCGGTTGTCGTCATAAATCATCAGCGTGCTCAGGTTCTTGTGTTGACTGAGTTTCTGCACCTTTCTCACCTTGCCGTCGGTTGCGTCTAAGGCTGCTGTATGAACTATAACTTTGATAAACGGTCGAGGAAGTCATCAACCACTTCTTCGGGAGTGTTGTAACATTTGGGAGCATCATAAAACTCAATGCAAGACACACCGTAATCCTTGAAAAGCCTCGCTCTGTCATGGTCTTGCATTGCCGTAGTAGGGGGATGGTATCTATCTCCCATCACCTCAAGAATTCCCCATTTACCGTTCTTGCAAATCAAAAAGTCTGGCTCTTTCTTTACGTTTTTACTGCCTAGCACAGCCGTTGCATTGGCAAAAAATAACACATTACGTTTTTTTAAAACTTTATACACTGCTATTTCAGACTGAGAACGAAATCTTAATTGGTCGTACTCTAGACTTCCCGTAGAAACAAGCGATGCAGAATTCAACACTATTGGCTCATTGTTTGGTAAATTGTCAATAATAAACAAAATTTTTACCTCTACAATTTCATAACCTGCTTCTTTTGGAAAGACTTGCTTAACAGCATTAAGTAATATGTGTTTTTCAACCTCTGTAAATTCTTGTATGCGAACAACAGGAACAAAAAAACGCACCCCAGCATTATACGCATTCTCGCGTTTTTCAGAAAAAGAATTGTGCGAGAAAAAGTTACAGCTAGAATTGTGCAATAAAACAGCAATATCACTTTGACTTATTGCGTGAAGATACAGCCTTAGCGTATACAGGAAGTCTGTTGAGTCAGGAAACTTATATGTAAAGCGAGCCAATTTTATTCTCTCCCAATTGCATGATTTAGAAGGACTAGCATTAATTTATCACTAAATTTTTGATAGACAGCAACCTTCAAGCCTTGCTTCTACACCAGTACAATCCGCTGCTGTCACTGGGCTTGTCGTGCATCCACAAGGCAATGAGTTCGGCGGTTGCAGTGAAGTTTTGCGCGGTTTGCAGGGCAACTGCACTGTCAAGAATCTAAAATCTGAATCTAAAAACTGAAATTATGTGACCAAAAAGAGCGGCCGGTGTTCTGTTGGCTGTCGGCAAGTACGATCGTACTTGCCGACAGTTGCCAGAACCAAAATCCCTCATAGGGGCTAGCTAAGTAATTTAACCAGTTCTATCTTTTTCTTAGTGGTATATCCACTTATTCCTCGTTCTTTCGCTAATTCTTTTAACTTCTTAACCGTAAGACTATTTAACGTTGAGACAGTTTCTTTAGTGTCTTCTAAGTCACTGGTTATAACCGCTTTCGGTCGGAGCTGAGGCTGCAAATAAAAAACTTCTTGTAAAGCATTTAACTTTTTACCTTTTGTAATTCCACATTTTAGCGCTGCAATTGGTTCCAAATTTTCCCAATATGGTCGAGAAGGATTTTCGTCAATCAGGTTGGTAGCAACTAAAAGTTTGACACCACTAAAACCCGTTCCTGGCTTCTCAATTAAAAATTGAAGTGCAGCTTGAATTTCTTCCCTTTTTGCTGTTGAGAGATTAATTTTCGGTGTTATTTCGTTAGATAAGATTCTCGCTAACTCCTCAGTTTCTTCGCTAGCATCAGCAACGATACACCAAACTTCTGTTAAACCAGCTTTCTCAGCAACAGCATAAATAAATGAGTTTCCAATAACTTCATATTGCTCGTCACCAATTTTTTTTACAATTACTGGTACCCAATTACGTCCGCCTAATTTATTAAGAGTTTGAGCTGTAGCGGTAATTAAAAATTCTGTAGCATTAGTTCCTTTATTAGGTTGAATCTCCTCCATCGACAAACACATTAAATTTCCGATGTCGTTTAAGTTACTCATTGTAAGAAATACTCCTTTGCTAAGGCTAAATAATATTGACAAGCTATTTTGTCTTTGTAAGCAGCAGGGTAACAGGAAAAGGCTGCATTGGCAATGTGAGCATAGCTAGGCAACTCAAAAATATAACGGTTATGACTTGCAGGAGTGTAACGGGGGTAAAAATAAGGGCGCAGATTGAACTTGACATTTTGCTTAATAATTTCATCTATTGCTTTGTAGGCATTGGTGCGAGCTGCTTCGGTAATATTTTCACCATTGAAAAATACTGGTAAAGCGATAGGGCCGCCATTTTTTCTTGCTTCTTGGACTTCTGGAATAAATTGTTTAATGGCTATGGCAGCATTTTCTAGAGAAAAAATATTGTTGTGTTTGGCTGGAATGAGAACAACATCTGCGGCGTAAACTGCGCTTGCGCTAAAAAAACGCCAATTAGGAGGCGAATCAATTAAGATATAATCGTATGAAGACCTTAGATTATCTAAAATTTTATTGAGACCGTCAATTCTAATTTTTTGACGTAGTTTGTCTTCGCTCATATCACTTCCCGCAAATGATTCGTCAGCGGGAATAATGTCAAACTTGAAGGAATGACCTGTTTTTTTATTTGTTAGACCGCACGACTGTATCAAGCTACTAATATTGTGCCTAACACTTTTGTTTTTAGGTTCTAGGTAAAAATACAAGCTATCTTTACCTGTTTTTATTTTTAGTGATTTAGTCAAATCTTGTTGATTTGGGTCGAAATCAACAACAAGTACGCTGTATCCTTTAAGACTTAGCACAGCAGCTAAGTTAGCAGTAGTAGTAGTTTTACCAACTCCACCCTTGTTATTATAAATAGCTACCGTCAACGCTCTTGGTGGATGGTCTATTCTTTTTTTTATATCCGCTACAATTTCAACAATGTTGTCGTGTGTAATATTAAGGCAAGGAGTTGCGGGATAAACTGTTTTACCGTGTTTTCTGAATAATTGTATATAAGCTGAATTAGTTATAATTCCCCATTGAACGCTGTGACAATTACTATCTAATAAACCGTATTTTAGCTGTTTAACTGTAGAATGATACTGGGCAGAACCTGCAACTAAATTAATATCTTTACCTTTTAACTCAAGCAATATACTAGGGTTCAATCTTGAATGTATAAATATATCACTTTCTGTGTTTTTACGGAGTGCATAATCAATAGTTTTTTTACTTTCTCCAGTTACATACTGCGGAACCCGCTCAGTTAATTCAAAATTAAGTGCATTTAAAAGTTGTGGTACAAATATGTCATCAACCAATGCTTCTGGTTTGTTATCAGGAAGATTAAGCAGGGCTTGCTGAAGGGGATTTTTCTCCATAATTTTTATTAACTGATTTACAATTTAGCAGCTAAAAAATGCCAATAACTTTAACCAACTGTATTCCATTTTTGGCGTACAGTGGGTCAAGTGGGCAACAAATTGTAATATTTGTAAATTTTATTGTTAAGGCGATAATGTAGCGAACGCCCGCTAAGTTAGTAGATACAAACCGCTGGAATCCCCCAAACGGGGGAAACTTGGGGAATTTTTTTGACTCAAAACATCCCATCTAGCAACTCGGTAACGTCTTGTTGGTCACGTCCTCGGTTATCGTCGTACACCATTAAAGTATTCAAATTCTTATGGCGCGACAGTTTCTGCACTTTTCTCACGTTCCCGTCCGTAGCATCAAGGGCGGCAGTAATTGCTGAGTGTCGGATGCGGTGAGGAGACATCTGCTTTTTGATTCCTGCTTTTTCACTGTGTCGAACAACAATCTTGCGAATGCCGTCGCCAGTGAGTCTATGTCCTGAATTAGCAAAGTCGAGAGCGGTGAACAGCGGAGTGTCTGGGGAAGAATTACCGCCTCTGGTTTCGAGCCAATCGGTAATTGCCTGTACCGTAGCAGCCCCTAAATCCACTACCTCAGCTTGCGTCCCGCGTCCCTTGCCAAAAATCTGCAAGCTCCTAGTAGCTGGGTCAAAGTCGCGAACGTTCAACTGACTGATTTCGTTTCGCCGCAAAGCATTGCCCCAGAGCAATCGGAGCAAAGCATAGTCTCTCTTCCCCGCCAAAGTTGTCCGATCACACTGTTTTAAAATTTGCTCAAAAGTCCCCGCATCAACCCCCGTCGTGTCCCGATAGCTGGTAACTTTTTCCCCTTTGATGTCGCCTAGCGTATAGTGACACGCGCCGAGCTTGCGGCCCATCTCCACTAACGACTTGACCGCCGCCAGCCGTCGATTGACCGTGGCTTCCTTCAGACCCTTGTCAATCAGCTTGGCCTTGTACTTCAACACCACCGACACCGCTTGACGTTCCTCAAGGTGCAAAAACTCCAAAACATTATCAGGCACGGCCGGCGTCCCGGTCATAGTTATTAAAAAATCATTCACGTCCCTCTCGTAGGCACGGCGGGTATTTTCGGAGCGCTTGTCAGCCAACAGTTGTTTGAGCACGTCGGGGTCGGTGTCTAAAGTATCGAAATACCTCTCAATTTTGGCATCGAGGGACGCTTCGAGGGCGGCGATAGAAAAGTCAGTTTGGCTCATTTTGCGGTATTGATAATGAGGGTTTACGCGAACACTAACCCAAAAAGGGGCCCATCCCGAAATCGGATGGGCCGAGTAGGTTTAAGCCGATTGGATGTCGGCCCGCGTCACGAGGCCGATCAGCCGAGCGGCAATCTCGGCGCGTTTCCCGCTGGCCCCTACTCCCTTCTTAGCGGCCAGCTTTTTGATGTGCTGGATGCTCAAGCCATTGAGTTCAGAGAACGTGGCGGTTGCGGTTTCGGGTGCGGGTTCCGGGGCGGGTTCCGGGGCGGGTTCCGGTGTGGTATTTGGCATGGTATCGGGTGTGGTATTGGGTATGTTGTCAGGTGTGTTGTCAGGTGTGTTATCACGTATGGCATCCACATCCACCGCCGGAGCATCAGGTTGCGGTTCCGGGGCTGGTGCGGGTACGGGTTCCGGTGTGGTACTTAGCCTGGGATTAGGTGTGTTACTAGGTGTGTTATTGGGTGTGGGACTGGGTATGGTATCAACGTCTACCGCCGGAGCATCAGGTTGTGGTTCCGGGGCTGGTGCGGGTTCCGGCTGCGGTTCGGGTGTGGTACTAGCTGGCAGTTGGGCTACGGCTCCGGTGGGGAACTTGGCGATGACGGCTTCTTGGAATGTGGCGATTTGGCTGGCATCAACGTGACCCAGCATCATCAACGCCTGGTCTACCTGCGACAGCGCCGATTCGCAAGCCTGCTCGACCGCTTGAAGCTGTTGGCGGTACGCTTGCAGGTCGCTGAGTTGTCCTTGCAGTGTGGTGATTTGGGCATTTATATCAGTGATGCTGGAATCGACTTTGTTGAAGCGAGCTGTTAGAAGTGTCATACTTTTGAACTGCGTAAAGTGATATAAAGTTAGCTTGAAGTGACCGGGCAGGAAGGGTTGTAGCGTCATACCCTTAACCTTGGTATGTCACCATCATAGCTGAATACCATACCAAAATACAATACCTCAAACATACCGATAACTTATAGGTGTGTTACTACGGTGTGTTATCTAGCTTATAGGTGTGTTATTCGCGTTTTGGTGTGGTAGCGTGGTATTGTACCGACTAACGGATAACACACTATGGCAACAGAAAAGAAACACATCGCCGTCTACCTCGATAAGGCTGTAGAGGATGCGCTGACAAAGTTTTGCACCGCGAACGAGCTGCAATCTAAGAAGGGGCCGATGTACTCGGCTGCGGTAAACAGGGCTCTGGCAGAATACTTTGGGATAGCAAGTAGCACACCGAGTAAGCTACCAGTTAACACACCACATCACACACCTAGCACCATACCAGATAACACACTCGCTCAACGGCTGGCGGAAATTGAGGAGCGACAGGCAAAACAAGATGCAGAGATGGAGGAATTGCGGGGAAAATTAGCGGCCTGAGTGAAACACCCGCAGAATCATTCAGGCCAGATACAACAGAGCTTCAACGATTAGAATCGGAGCTAGCGGCCGCCACAGACATCATCCACAATCAGGCCGAAAGGCTGGCGGAAGCAAGAGAGCGAGAGAAGAAGCTACACACCGAAATTGAACCGCTTAAAGCCGAGCTAGCAGCGGCCGGCGGTTCCCAGAATCCAATCTCCAATCATCCAATTCCAGAGCCAGCCGACTTGCTCAATCAACTCAAAGCACGGCGGAAGAAATCAAAAGCGGAAATGGCTGATGTGCGAGTAATTTTGGAGATTTTAGAAGAGGAATTATTGATAGAATAGGGATGATATTATTCCTCATAATTGATTGCCCCAAAGTATCTTGCTTTGGGGTTTTTGTTGATGATATAATAGAATAAATTGAGGAATAAATATGATTACCAACGACGACGAATTCCAAGCGGAAAAAGCCAAACTACAAGCAGAAACAGCAGCCGCCAACAAGCGGTACGAGGATACCCAAGTGCAGCGCCAGAAGGTGCTTTTGGATAGCCACCTAGAGGCTGCTTATCGTGATGCTGGCGGGATTAGTGGCGATGCTTTTGAAGCACTAAAAAACTCACTTAATTGTAGAATTGATGGTGACAGAATCGTCATCCTTGACAGCTCCGGCAACATTGAAACAAACGCCGATGGCTCTCCCAAAAACCTGAGTCAAAAAATGACGGAAGCAAAACAGCATCCTGTTTATCAAAGCTTCTTTAAACCCGATTCCACTACACCTCAAAACGCAAATAGCAAACCGCAACTCGCACCGGGGCAATACTACTATAGCCACGACCAAGCGAGGGCTGGCAAGATAAGAATGGAAGATATTATGACCGGAAAAGCGGTACTAGATGACGAAGGAAAACAGCCTAATCAGACGAATATGGAAGGCTTTCGGCAGCAAACAAAGGTAGTAAATATTGATAAGCTTTTGGGCAAGTAAGCCCTTCAGGAAGTGCGCGGAATGCGTGGCAAAACCCCAGAATCTAATGAGTTCTGGGGGTTCGCATTAGGGGTCAGCTCCTTGATTATTCCTCGGTGAAACATTTATTGAACCGTTCTAAAGTTTTTTCAATGTTTATTATAGTTTTGGTACAGTAGTTCAATGAAGCTTCTGCCTCTTTCTTATCAAATTCATCTTTGTTCCGCTGAAAAAACAGACCTGATACCTTATTAATTTCTCGACCTGATGCGTTTGGGGAATAATATCCTACCCTTTTTCTGTAGCGAACATACGACTCTATATTAATACCTAAGTAATAACAAATATTTATATCATTTAAATCTTCTGAACTCCGCACGCCATTTTGTTTAATGTAGTTAAACATAACTTCTAAGGCAGCCGTAGCATAGGCAACTACCTCTGAATATTTTTCTTGTTGCATGAAATCCCTAGCTCTACACAAAAACTCTCTTGCTAGTACGTTCTGTATTTCACTCATTTTTTATGAAATTAAAGAAAATTTTGTAAGCTCATAAATACTAGCATATTGGAGCTTTCCCCTTCAAATCTTCATAATACACCTGGAACCTTACCATCGCTGAATCAACTATGAAGTTAACTTTCAGCAAATAGCAACCTTCAACACACTCCAACACAAAACAATTACTGTGCAGCCGTGCGTGTGGTTACGATTCCGCCAACAGTGCCAGCCGTGACCCTTACAAGCACACCAGTCGCCTAGACCCGCACCAGCACCAGGGCAATGTCGCGCAGTTTCTCGACATCCTCCGACATAATTTCGGTCGCTTCCGCGTTCGTTGGTTTCTTTGTGGGCGGGGGTTTGGGCGCTGGTGGCAAAGGTTTGGCGGTCGAGAGGTTGTCGCTATTTGCGATCGGCGCAGCCGACCGCGAACAGACTCTCGCCCGCCCCAAATCAACCTAGCAGCGACCTGAACCGAGCGTGTTCATCCACCGACAGCGCGGCCCAAACCTTGCCCCGGTCAGCCAGCCCTCGACTGCAAACATCGCTA
>NZ_JAUBQN010000065.1:0-16859 GCF_036701295.1 Microcoleus harperi Pol14_C6
CTTTCCCATAATTGTACGCTCGCATGAGCGATTAACTACACCCCATTATACAAGTCCGGTGCTACCGGACTTGATATAATAGGGCAGTGCTGGGTAATATATACTTGGATGCGGACCTGCTAAGCTGAAATTTTTAATTTTAGATATCAAAGAACTGACTGATGGATTTAGACCAACAGATTCAAGCATTGATCGAAAAAGCTCCGCCCGACGGTTCGACGCCACAAATCTTAAAGGCGATCGCCCCGGCCTTGGTGTTAATTGCCCAACAGCTACAGCACCTCGAATACTCGATCCTGCAAGCGGTAGACCAAAGTTGGGCGATCGTGGTTTTGAGCAATCTCAAGCAACCGGGACGGGAGAAGAGGGTGATTTATGCTTGGAATAGTTTTAAAGATGCTTCGCAGGCTGCGGCTGCTGGGGGCGATCGCCTCAGACCGGTGCTTTTGCCTGTCACTCACATTTTATTTCAGATGATAGCTCTTGAAGGTCTTGACAGCATTGTTTTTTTTGAAAGTCCCGGCAATCAGGAAGTCGGGACGGAAATTCCTCGCGAGCAAGTACAGAGTTTAATTAACGTTTACTTGCAACAGTATCGATCGGCTCCACCGCCGGATATTGCCTAAACAACTCAATTTTCTATTTATTGGTAACAGGGCATTAGGAATTGGGAATTACGCATTACCAATTCCCCATTACCAATAAAGTGTAACTTTTTAACCTCTAATAAAGTCTACTCAAAACGTATTCAGCCAAATCAATCAAAGCTTGACGGGACTCTGAATGGGGCAGCGAAGCTAAGTATTCGACGGCTTTCTGTGCGTGATTTGTGGCTAGTTCTCGCGATCGCTCTATGCCTTTAGAATCTTCTACCAGTGCCAGGGCCTGCTCTAGATCTCCTTCTTGGGCAAATTCGCGTTCTATGAGAACTTCCAAGTAAGGCTTTTCTTCTAAGGCAAATAGTGCTGGTGCTGTCAGATTACCGCTTCTGAGATCCGAGCCTGCAGGTTTCCCCAAAGTTTCCGTTGAAGCGGTGAAATCTAATATATCATCTACTATTTGGAATGCCAAACCAATGTTCCGACCGTAGTTGTACAAATCGTCTGCTATTTCCGCTGAAACCTCGCTCAAACAGCCCGCTGCTTTGGAACTGTTGGCAATTAAAGACGCTGTTTTGTAATAACTTTTTTCGAGGTACGCTTCGATCGACAAGCTGGTGTCAAATCCATTGAGTCCCTGTTGAATTTCCCCCTCAGCTAAATCCATAATCACTTCTGAAAGCAGTTTGACTACTGGCAGGTTGTCGAGATTTGCCAAATGCCAGGAAGATTGAGCAAACAGAAAGTCTCCCGCCAATACTGCCACTCGGTTGTTAAACCGACTGTGAACCGTCGGCACTCCCCGCCGCAGATCCGACTCGTCTACCACGTCGTCGTGCACGAGACTAGCTGTGTGGATCATTTCCGTGATTTCAGCGAGGCGGCGGTGTTTTTCCGTGATTTCCCGATCGGGCATAGTCGCCTTGGCCATCAACAGAACGATTGCGGGTCTCACTCGTTTTCCCTTTGTGCCGAATAAGTATTCTGCAGCCGCGTACAAGATGGGATGACGGGCACCCACTAACTGTTTTAAGTTTTCTGTCAACAGTCGCAGGTCTTCTTCAACCGAGGAAAATAGGAGAGTGCTAGAGATCATGGATACGCCGACTCAAGCCGTAAAGTAACAAAATTTTACATATCATATCTTTATTTTAAGGTAATTCTCTGCAATAGAAAAGAAAAATCTAGGCGATCGGCAGTTATTTGTCATCTGCCACCCGATGGGAGTCACCCGCCTGCCAGAGGTGAGTAGCCTGCTGGGAGAGAGGTTGCCCCTATTGTATCGAATTGTTAAGGACACTGCCAAAAAATCTCTAAATCCCAGAAACCCTGTGTTATTATGGGTATTAAGGATTTAAACAATTCTATACATTAAGTACAGCCAGACTGGCAGGTAGCTTTTAGGTGCCTGTAAAAGTTTCGTAGAGCCAGCCTTGTTAGTCGATCGCAGCCAAAATTTCTGGGACGGATTTTTAGTTCCTCGCGGCTAAAAGTTTTCAGAAGTTAAGAGTAGCGCATCTTATGTGCACGGTAGCTCAAAGCAGCTCAAGTGGATGGTTTTAGGCTGTTTAAGCATCTGTAAAGCAGTAAATCATTATTGATGACCGGGAACGCCTAAATGTTCCCGCAGGCTTGATATGGAAAAACAGCCTTCAGAACCAAGGCATGGTCTTGCGTGCTGACTTAATGTAGTAGGTCTTGAACTTGTCCTGCTCCTCCTCGTCCTTGACTTTTGGTTCTAATTATGATTTATCGCGATATTCCTCTAATTATTCCCATTCTGGCCGCCGGCTATGTAATGACTATTTATGTACTGCTGATGTTGGCAGAACGCAGCGCTAAAATCACTCGATTGGGCGAGTAGTGCACTGCTGGGCAGCCGAAGTCGGCAGCAGCGCCCTCCCTTCACCCTTGAGAATTCGGAATACTCAATAATAACCCTGCCTTGAATGCTTGCGCGCAAAGGCAGGGTTATTATTTACAATTACCGGCACCGTGATTTTCTGGGCTGCTACTTACTGCAACACGTAGCTACAGTTATCGAGGTTCAATGCCCACAGCCTCTGAGGCAAGATATGATATTTAGTAGCAGCTTGTATAGCTCACAGCAAGTTTCATGTCAGGGAAACCCGGCCAGTGTTCCGAGAGAGCTATTAAAGTGCTCTCAAAAATGCTGAGTTTGAAGTTGTCGGTTATTGTGCCAAAAATCGCAATATTTCTATTTTGTAGGGCAATAACTTACAGAAATAAAACGCGAAATTGCTGAATATAGTAACCTGCTTGCTCAACAGAAGCAATCCATAAAGTTGCACTGCAATCACATATTTCATCCCAGGCTGCTTAAATGACTGATTCAGGCACATATTCTCTGGCATTTATTCACATATTCCCAACAAAATTTGCTAGAGAGCCACAAAAGTAATTTTTAATTTTAAAAAATTGATATAAATCTATGATAGTAGCAAACACATTTTCCAAATTACTGACCCATTAAAACCATACTAACTTTTAATTAAAATAACTAAAACATTTAGTAAAATTTGTCAGAAATTATCAAGAACAACTGCCCAAATTGTTGTCGAGTCCAGACGAAGTAAAACAAGTTTCGGTAAATCTGAGGCACAATGCTTTACAAGCTATAGAGAATTGCCGAGTTTTCAAAGTAGAGGTGAGAGCATAAAATCCAAGCCTGTTCGTCAGTGGCAAATGAATTACCCGGTAATTTTGCCACGAATATTTGAGCAATTCTTGACCACAATACCCGCCGACTAAGGTAGCGGGTGGGAAAAGGAGATTGTTAAAAAAAGTGTGAAAAAACATTTGGGTAAAATAGAAGTAACATCAGTTATCTGCCAAAGGACGTGTATGGTATCAATTCCGACAGCGGTTTAGCGCGAGCGCACTAAAAATCATACCAATGCGCTCGTAAAAATGCAACTCTAGACCGATGTCAAATCTCGATTGCGGTGAGCGTGCTGCGACTGTAAAATCGGAAATCTAAAATCGTATTAAGTGCCGGTTCCGCCTGCATCTATCCTCCTTAATTTGCCCATGTCAACAACAGTTTCTGATGCCCAAAGCTTGCTAGAACAGGCGATCGACCCCAAACCGCCGGTGCTGCCTCCAGACACACCCTTGAAAGTCGCAATTGCTGCCATGACTGAGGCGAGTGCCAGTTGCATTTTAATCGCGTTTGAGCAGCAATTGCTCGGAATTTTTACAGAGCGCGATGTTGTGAAAATAACTGCTAGCGGTATTTCGCTAGCAGGGGTGGCAATTTCTGAGGTGATGACTGAAAACCCGATCGCTATTTCCCTCAATAAAGCGGGGAATATCTTCAAGGTATTAAACATTTTGCACTCAAAAAGAATCCGTCATTTACCCCTCCTAGACGAAGGTGGCAACTTGCTAGGGGCTATCACCTGCAAAAGCATCCGTCAAATCCTCAAACCGGCAGACTTGCTGAAAATGTGGCGCGCCGAAGAAATTATGACCACCCAAGTAATAGTTACCTCAAGCAGCGCCTCAGTTTTAGAAGTCGCAAAACAGATGAGATCCCAGCGAAAAAGCTGCATAGTCATTGGCACTGACAGCGGCAACAAAAATCAGAAACCTGTGGGCATAATTACAGAACGCGACATTGTTAAATTCCAAGCTTCTGGACTAGATTTCGCAGGCACTCCCGTCACCGCCGCGATGAGTTTTCCGCTGATACAGTTGCAGGTAAAAGCCACCTTGTGGCAGGCTCACCAGTTAATGCAGCAGCACCGCATCCGGCGCTTGGTGGTGGTGGACGAAGAAGGATATTTAGCCGGAATTGTGACTGAAATTAGCCTGCTGCAAGCCTTAGATCCGGTAGAAATGCACGCAAATGTCGAGCTTTTGCAGGAAACAGTTGCAGACAAAACTCAGGAGTTGAACAAAATGAACGAAGAATTGCAAAAAGAAGCGTTGCGGAGAACAGAAGTAGAGGAAAAATTGCGAATTTTAAATGATAATTTGGAAGAACAAATCAAACAACGAACTTTAGAATTAATTAATGCCAACAGTCTGTTAAAAAAGGAAATACAAGACCGCACCACCGCTGAAGCTGAAGTTCGCCGCCTCAACACGGAACTCGAACAGCGAGTTCTAGACCGCACGGTTCAACTAGCAGCCAGTAACGAAGAATTGCAGCAACAAATTAGTGGTAGAAAATTGCTCGAAGAAAAATTACACTTTTCAGAAAAGAAAGTTCGGGCCGTTTTTGAAGCGATGACCGACATCGTTCTCGTGCTAGACAGTCAGCGGAACATAGAAGTTTTGCCAACGAATGTGGCAGCGGCTTCTGAGCCTGATTGTGATATAGTCAGCTTGACCATAGAACATTTTTTTGACGACGACAACCCGGATGATTGGTGGGTGTTAGTTCAGCAAGTGTTAGAAACACAACAAACTCTCAATTTTGACTACAGCTTAACAATTTGTGGTCGCGAAATTTGGTTTTCCGCCTGCATTTCTCTGTTCTCAAAAGATGCAGTCATTTGGGTTGCCCGCAACATCAACGCCCGCAAAATAGCCGAGTCAGCGCTGTGCCAAAAAAATGCAGAGTTATCTCATACCTTAGAAGAACTGAAGCGGACTCAGAAAGAACTCATTCAATCAGAAAAAATGGCAGCCCTCGGACAGTTAATTGCCGGAGTTGCTCATGAAATCAATTCTCCTTTAGGGGCGATTCGCTCTTCTGTGCAGAACATCGCCGACTTCTGGACGGAACAATTGCAGCAGTTGCCGATATTTTTTCAACAACTATCCCCGGAACGGCGACAGGATTTCTTTGCTTTGCTACACAAGTCCAGCCAAGAAACAGATACATTATCTAGTAAAGAAAAACGTCAGTTAAAAAAACTTTTGCAGGCGCAATTAGAATCAGAAAAAATTGACGACGCCGCCAGCCTTGCTTGTACTTTATTAGATATCGGCATCGGCAACAATGTAGAACCTTTTTTACCTTTGTTGAAAGACAGCCAAAGTCGAAACATTGTACAAACCGCCTATCAATTTGCTACGGTACAAAAAAGCACTAAAAATATTGCTACTGCCACAGATCGGGCAGCCAAAATCGTTTTTGCTTTGAAAAGCTACTCTCGTTACGACCAATCTGGTTCCAAAGTAATCGCTAATATTACCGACGGTATTGATACTGTTTTAACGCTTTACCACTACCAAATCAAACACGGTGTGGAAGTAGTCAGAAACTATGGTACTAATTTGCCCTCTGTGCTATGCTATCCTGATGAACTCAATCAAGTTTGGACAAATTTGATTCACAATGCTTTACAAGCGATGGGCAACAAAGGAGTGTTAAAAATTGATGTCAAACACCAAGCGAACGTAATATCAGTCAGTATTACCGACAGTGGTCCAGGCATTCCCCCAGAGATTATGCCGAGAATTTTTGAGCCGTTTTTCACAACTAAACCTCCAGGGGAAGGCAGTGGTTTGGGATTAGATATAGTTCAAAAAATTCTGGAAAAACATCAAGGTGAACTGCAAGTAGAAAGCGTGCCTGGCCACACAAAATTTACTATATTCTTGCCTATCGAAATTCCTTGAGAGGAATTAAAAAAAGAGTGCCACACCCAAGTTTTAAAATTTAATAGAAGTAAAGCTTTATGCCTAAACCAGTAATTTTGTGCGTTGACGATGAAGTTGTGGTCTTAAATAGTTTAAAAATTCAACTTAAAAAAGAATTTGGGGATGCTTACCTCTATGAAGTAGCAGAAAATGCAGATGAAGCTCTGGAAATTATGGAGGAAATTCAAAAAGAAGATGAAAGTGATATTTTGGTCATAGTATCTGACTGGTTAATGCCAGGGATTAAAGGAGATGATTTTTTGATTATGGTTCACCAAAAATATCCTAAAATTGTGAAAGTCATGCTGACCGGGCAAGCAGACGAAGTAGCAATAGCACGGGTGAAAGAGCAAGCAAACTTGCACCGTTGTTTGTACAAGCCATGGGAGCGCAAAGAATTAGTAGAAACTATAAAATCTGGTTTGACAAAAATATGAATAATAAACCTGTGATTATTTGCGTGGATGACGAACCGATAATTCTTCAAAGTTTGAAAATTGAGTTAAAAAAAACCCTGGGGGAAGAACATTTATTAGAAACCGCTGAAGGAGGCGAAGATGCTTTAGAGTTAATCGAGGAATTACTGGCAGAGGGCTGCGAAATTGTAGCAGTAATTTCCGACTATCTGATGCCGAATATTAAAGGGGACGAATTGCTGAAGCAGATTCACAGAATTTCGCCAAAAACTATCAAAATCATGCTGACGGGGCAAGCAGACCTAGAAGCAGTGGCGAATACTATTAAATATGCTAAATTGTACCGATACATATCCAAACCTTGGCAGTCGGAAGATTTGAAGTTGACGGTAAAAGAAGCGATTAACAGCTATTTTAGGGAGAAGCAATTAGCTGAACAAAATTCTCAACTCCAAAAGCTGAATCAAGAATTGGAAACTTTAGTCGAGGAGCGGACTGCACAACTGCGCTTGTCTGAAGAAAAGTTTGCTAAAGCTTTTCGTTCTTCTCCCAACCCGATTGCTATTACCAGACTTAATGACGGTCGTTATTTAGAAATCAATGAGGCTTTTTGCCAGGTCATCGGTTATTCCGCCGCAGAAATCCTCGATCGCACGGCGCTTGATTTGAATCTTTGGGAAAATATACAAGCCCACGCCGAGTTGTTTAAAATGTTAGATGAAAAACAAATTATTCTCAACTACGAATTTGATTTTCGCACTAAAACAGGGGAACTCAGAACCGGGCTACTGTCAGCAGAAATCATTGACATTCATGGCGAAACTTGCGTAATTTCTGTAATTCAAGATATTAGCGATCGCAAATTAGCCGAAGAAAAACTCCGAGGTGTAGCGGCTTCTTTAGCAGCAGCCCAAAGAATCGCCCGTGTCGGTAATTGGGAATGCGATTTCTCTGCCAACACAACTACTTGGTCGGAAGAGTTATCTCGGATTTTTGGGCTCGATCCAACCCAGCCTGCGCCAACACTAGCTGAGTTTTCGCAATACGTACATCCGGACGATCGACAAAAGTGGCAAACAACGAGCGACACTGCTATTGCTAGCGGGCAATCTTATAGTTTGGAATATCGAATTCTGCGCCCGGAACCAAAAATTGCTGCTGATAATTCCCCGTCACAAATAAGTGAAGCCGGCTTCATTCGCTACATCGAAGCCAGAGGAGAAGTAGTTGTCAACCAACAAGGGCAAGTGACAAAACTATTCACAACTTTGATGGACATTACCCCACGAAAGCTGGCAGAAATAGCCCTAGCAGAGAGCGAAGAAAAATACCGTCATTTAGTTGAAACTTCCCAAGACATTATTTGGTCTTGCAATGCTCAAGGACACATTACTTTTGTGAACCAAGCAGTTAAACAAATATACGGTTACGAGCCGGAAGAAATGCTCGGCTGTTCTTTTAGCGATTTCTTGGCTCCTGGAGAAATAGACTGGAAATGGGAACTTCAGCAGCGCTTGCTGACGGGAAAAACTGTGTTTCAGTACGAAAATATAGTATTAGGAAAAGACGGCCGAAAGATTGATGTAAATACCAAGGCGATCGCGCGCATGGACGCTGAAGGAAACATCATCGGCACAACAGGCACTGCTAGCGATATTACCGAACGGAAACAAGCTGAAATAGTTCTACGAAAAGCTAAAGAAGAAGCCGACAGAGCGAACAGAGCAAAAAGCGAATTTCTCTCGAATATGAGCCACGAATTGCGAACTCCCCTCAACGCCATTCTCGGTTTCAGCCAACTGCTAGCCCGCGACCCAGACCTCGGTCCCGATCAACAGCAATACTTAGGAATTATTACCCAGAGCGGAGAACATTTGCTCGTTCTGATCAACAATATTCTGCAAATGTCAAAAATTGAAGTCGGCTTGGTCACACTTAATAACAGCACTTTTGACTTGCACAAAATGATAAAAAATACTGAACATATGCTGAAGCTGCAAGCCGAAAAAAAAGGGTTGCAGTTAATTTTTGATTGCCCACCACATCTACCTCAATATATAGAAACTGACGAAAGCAAGTTGCGACAAGTATTGATAAATGTCGTCGGAAATGCTATTAAATTTACTGCGGAAGGTGGTGTTAATTTGAGAGTCAAACATGAGCTGCTAAAAAACAAAAGCTCTCCAGAGAATTCGCTAACTGAGAGGTGCTCATTGCTATTTGAAGTGGAAGACACAGGTTCAGGAATTTCTGCAGAAGAAATGGAAAATTTGTTTAAACCTTTCGCGCAAACAGAAAGCGGGAAAAAAGCTCAAGAAGGAACCGGTTTAGGCTTGCCAATCAGCAAGCAGTTCGTTCAGTTAATGGGAGGGAAGATGACGGTAACAAGCACCCTCGGTCGCGGCAGCATTTTTAGATTTGATGTTAAAGTCTCGCTCCCTAATGCAGTGGAAATTCAGGTTGCTCAAACAGCTCGCCGAGTGGTTGGTCTCGAACCCGGACAGCGAGAATACCGGATTTTAGCTGTTGACGATCGCCTGGAAAGCCGCTTGCTGTTGGTCAGAATGCTGACATCGCTCGGCTTTGCGGTGCAGGAAGCTGAAAATGGCGTTCAAGCTGTGGAAATGTGGTCGAGTTGGGAACCTCATTTGATTTGGATGGATATGCGGATGCCGGTGATGGACGGTTACGAAGCTACTAAACAGATTAAAGCGCATTTGAAAGGTCAAGCAACGGTGATTATTGCTCTTACTGCAAGTGCTTTTGATGAGGAGCGATCGCTGATTTTGTCTGCTGGTTGCGATGATTTTGTAGCGAAGCCTTTTCGAGAGCAAGTGATTCTGGAAAAGATGGCTAAGTATCTGGGAGTCCGCTATGTTTACGATCGAGAAGCTTCGCTAAGTTCTGATGCTGCGGTGTCCGCCGAGGTTTCCACGGCGACTGAAACGGCTGATTTGGCTTTGACGCTCAATTCTTCATTTTTGGAAGATATGCCTGCTGAATGGATTGATGAATTGTATTCTGCGGCGGATGCGGTTGATAACGAGGAGATTTTTCGGCTGTTGTTGTCGATTCCTCCTATTAATGCTAGTTTCCGCAGCGCGATCGCCGATTTGGCGAATAACTTCCGATGCGATCGGATTATAGATTTGATTGAGGAGTTTAGAAATTGTTGAAGGATGAAAAAAGAAAGGATAGGGGCAGGTTCAAGATTATTGATCATGTATGTCGATCGCCTATTTGTAAACTCGCCTGCGGGCGATCGGCTAATTTACTTGTAGTCAAGCTCCACACCCAGGTAATTATCAGTCATTCTCAATTATTTAATCTCAAATCTCACATCTCAAATCTTCATTAGGATAAGTTCTGTAAATATAAAATGAGTTCATTGAGGAGGGAGTGCTATAATGAACATTTAACCAGTTTTCATAATTTCAACATTAAATTAACAAAAAATAGCGATCGATGACCAAAAATCAAATAGAAGAAAATAAAGGCAACATATTAATTGTTGACGATACTCCAGAAAATTTGCAAGTTTTATCAGCAACGCTGTTCGATCGGGGCTACAAAGTCCGCGGCGTAATTAACGGCAAAATGGCAATCAGAGCCGCCCGCTCTGGTTCTCCCGATTTGATTTTGCTCGACATCAAAATGCCGGAAATGGACGGCTACGAAGTCTGCACACAGCTCAAGGCAGATCCGAATACCTCAGAAATTCCCGTTATTTTTATCAGTGCTTTAGATGAAGTATTGGACAAAGTGACCGCCTTTAAAGTTGGAGGGGTAGATTATGTCACAAAACCGTTTCATGTAGCAGAAGTTTTAGCGCGAATCGAACACCAATTGACTATCCAGAGACTGAAAAAACAATTGGTAGATCGCAATAAAGAACTGCAAGAAGAAATAATAGAACGCAAAAAAGCCGAAGAAGCAGCGGCCGCTGCTTCGCTCGCAAAAAGTCAATTTGTTGCCAACATGAGCCACGAATTGCGGACGCCACTGAACGCCATCCTGGGTTTTACCCAAGTCATGAGTCGCGACTCTTTGCTCAGCCACGAAAATCTCGAAAACCTCCGAATTATTAACCGCAGCGGCCAACATTTGCTGGAACTAATTAACGATGTTTTAGACTTGTCGAAAATAGAAGCAGGGATAATTGGCTTAGATGAACGCAGCTTTGACCTTTATCAACTCCTCGACACTCTCGAAGAAATGTTTCAAATCAAAGCTGAAACAAAAAAAATGCACCTGCGATTTTCCGTCCAGGCAAATGTTCCCCAATATATAAAAACTGACGAAAACAAGCTGCGCGTCTGTTTAATTAACCTGCTGGGAAATGCCATGAAATTTACTCACGACGGGGGCCGTATTTGGCTGCGCGTGAGCGTGGAAAGCAACCAGCCACAGCAGACAGAATCGGAAAGTCATCCTAACTCTACCTCAGTCGAACCCTTGTTAATTTTGTTTGAAGTTGAAGATACGGGAGTGGGCATAGCAACAGCAGAAATTGATACTTTATTTGATGCTTTCGTGCAAACACAAGCGGGTAGAAAAGCGGCTGATGGTACGGGGTTGGGTTTGACAATTACTAAAAAATACGTGCAGATAATGGGTGGGGATATTTGGGTAAAAAGTGTTTTAGGTGAGGGAACAAGTTTTAAATTTAATATCCGAGTATTTGCCGCTATTTCGTCTGAAATAACAGTGGCGACATTGCAGCGGGTGATCGGGCTAGAAGCAGATCAACCGATTTATCGGATTTTAGCAGTTGACGACAATCAAGAAAATCGGCTGCTGCTGGTTAAAATGTTGCAACCAATTGGTTTTGAAGTCCGAGAAGCGGAAAATGGCTACCAAGCGGTTGAACTTTGGGAAAGTTGGCAGCCTCATTTAATTTGGCTGGATACGCGAATGCCCGTAATGGACGGTTTTGAAGCTGTCCGACAAATTAGAGCGAAAGAGAAACAAACTCAGTGGCGAACTGTAATTATTGCTCTGACTGCTAGCACTTTTGAGGAAAAAAAAGGCGAAATTATCGCCGCAGGTTGCGACGATTTTGTGCGGAAACCTTTTCAAGAACAAATCCTCTTTGATAAGATGGCTTGCTACTTGGAAGTGCGCTATCTTTATCAAGAGTTGCCCCGGCTCCCAGTCGGGGCTTTACGGCGTTATTGTGTGAACGAAAAACCCGATTCATTTTTCGGAGAGCTACTGGCTCAGATGCCTCAAAGCTGGGTGCAGGAACTCTACGAAGCAGCTAATGATGTTAATGAAGAGCTGGCGATTCAACTTGTCGATCGCATCTGGGAAAGTCATCCAACTTTAGCTGAGGCTTTAAAAGATTTGCTTGCCGATTACCGACTCGACAAGATAATGGATTTAACTCAATCGAGTTTAAAATAAATGGATAATAGCGAAATTAAAGTATTGGTGGTTGATGACCAACCAAGCAATCTGCGGTTCTTATCCAAACTGCTAACATCCCAGGGGTATCAAGTTTACCGAGCTATTTGCGGTCCACTGGCGTTGAATGTTGCGATCAGCCATTGCCCAGATTTAATTTTACTCGACATTAGAATGCCGGAAATGAACGGTTATGAAGTTTGTCGGAGACTGAAAGCGACACCGGAAACCGAACAAATCCCGGTGATATTTTTAAGCGTATTAGATGAAATGAACGATAAATTACAAGCTTTTCGAGTAGGAGGTGCTGACTATATTACTAAACCATTTCAAGTAGAAGAAGTTTTAGCGCGCATCGACAAGCAAGTCCGCTTGCAAAAACTGCAACAGCAATTAAAAGAACAAAATTATCAACTGCAACAGTCACAGTCGCTGCTTTCTAGCATATTAAATAGTTCATTAGACTGTGTGGTGGCTTATTCTGCAGTCCGCAACAGTGAGGGAAATATTGTAGATTTCCAGTGGCTCTTGATCAACCCGGCCGCTGAAAAATTTTATGGTCTGCTATTAAATGACATAGTTGGCAATAATTTGTTAGCGAAAGTTTCCCCAGTTAGCAATAACGGGTTATTTGATTTGTATGTTTCTGTAGTAGAAACAGGAGAAACTGTAGACCAAGAATTTTCTTACGAACAGGAGCTAGATACTATTGTTTGGCTGCACATTGTGGCGGTGAAATTAAATGATGGTCTGGCAGTAACATTTCGTAACATTACCGATCGCAAACGAGCAGAAATTGCCCTACGAGACAGCGAAGAACGCTTCCGCGCGATATTCGAGCAAGCTGCGGTCGGCATAGCTAAAACCGCGCTTTGCGGTAAATTTATGCGGGTAAATCCCGGCTTTTGTCAAATTGTCCGCTATGCACAATCGGAATTGTTACAGCAAAATTGGGAGGCAATTACTCACCCAGATGACAGAGAAGCGGACAGAGAATACCTGCGTTCACTGTTATCCGGGAAGATTCAAACTTTTTCTGTGGAAAAGCGTTTGCTATGCAAAGATGAGGCAGTGCGCTGGGCAAATGTTACTGTTTCGGCAATGCGCGATGTCAAGGGGACGCTGCAGTATTTGATTTGTGCGATCGAGGATATTTCCGAACGCAAGCTGGTACAAGAATTGCTGCAAGAGAGTTTAGACACTCAAACCCGCTACGCTCAAGAATTAACTCGTTCTAATGCCGAACTAGAACAGTTTGCTTACGTGGCTTCTCACGATTTGCAAGCGCCTTTGAGCACGATTGCCGGCTACGCTCAACTATTAGAAAAACGCTTTACCAACCAACTTGATGCCCAAGGGAATAAATTTATCCGCAATATTGTTAATTCTTGCGAGCGGATGCAGGCGCTGATTGATGACTTGCTGGAGTATTCGCGGGTCGGTCGCAGTCAGAAACCTTTTGAGATGATAGATTGCAATCGGGTTTTTGAGGATGCTTGTGCTAATTTGCATTTGGCTATCCGCGAGAATCAAGCTTCAGTTACTAAGGGGAATTTGCCAAGGGTAACAGGTGACTGTTTTCAACTGCTGCAACTGTTTCAAAATTTAATTGGTAACGCCATTAAGTACCGCAGCAGTGAGGCGCCGGTGGTGCAGGTGGACGCTTTCCATCAGGGGGATAGCTGGGTGTTTTCAGTGCAGGATAATGGTATTGGGATTGCCTCACAGTACCATCCGCGAATTTTTCAGATTTTTCAGCGCTTGCACACCCAAAAACAGTATTCTGGAACTGGTATCGGTTTAGCGATTTGTCAAAGAATTGTCGAGCGGCACGGGGGCAGCCTTTGGGTAGAATCAGAACCGAATCGAGGCTCGACTTTTTATTTTTCTATTCCTATACCAAAGTGAAGTCAACAGCCCGCCTGAAGCAGTCACTCGTCCTTTACTTAAGCTTTAACCATCTTTATGTTTTCTTTACAAAAATGCTTATAAAGTGTAGCATATTCACTGATGACAGCGAGTTAGAAATGTATCAATATAAATCTATTAGCTCTATCCTTATACAACTTATAAATCAGCGGTGCGCGCAAGACTTGTTAATTTTTTTCAACAGTATCCAGAGCATCTTGCTTTGGGATGCAATAGTTTCCCTAGTAGTTCGCGGAGAAGGATTTGTAATATGTTTGCAGTTTGCCGTTTCTCGGACAGACTGGAAAGTGAAACAAGCATAATTCGCAAACCTTTGCAAATAGAGAAAAACGGGAAATGGCTGCAACACACTTTTAGTGTTCTCAGCCTGATTTACCGAATGATGGAAAGAGATGCTGTGGAGGTACTCAGATACGGCTCCAAATCACGCAACCTCACAAAGGACGTTCGTAGTGAGGCAAAGCGGTGAATTATAAAAAGAAAAAATTTACTCTTTTAATAGCAAACGATGACGAGGATACGCGCTTTTTGATGGAGGAAGCACTGCGAGAAATTCGATTAGCAATTACGAGGGAATTTGTGGAAAATGGAGAACAGGTACTAGACTATTTGTACCGCCGCGGTCAATATTTTGATAGCAGCAATTGGCATCAGGCAGACTTGATACTTTTGGATTTGAATATGCCGAGGCTGGACGGGCGCGAAACACTAACTTCGATCAGAGCTGACCCCCATTTGCAACAAATTCCGGTTGTAATGCTCACAACTTCCCACCGCCGAGGAGATATCTTGCTTTGCTACCGCTTGGGAGCCAATTCTTTCATATCCAAACCAGTCACTTTTGAAGGATTGCTTGAAGTAATGAAGGCTTTATGTGAGTATTGGTTTGAAATCGTTTCATTGCCGCCGGATATGTAAACTTTAATGGAGGGCTAAATCCATAGTTTGAGTGTATAGTGAATTTGATAAGCCGAAATATTTGCCGATCGCAAGTATCGCTCTCAAAAAAAAGTTGCCTTCGACCCGCTCCGAACGCTATAGTTGTGTTAAAATGTAACCAATGTCTGAAAATTTTGTTGGTTGAGGATGACCTCGGAGCTCCGACAATGATCGAAGACCTTCTAGGGTCATTCAGCGAGTCTCTATTTCTTCTCCAAACTGTTAAGTCTCTGGAGATAGGAGTTCGGCGTCTGGAAGTAGACAAGTTTGACGCCGTACTATTAGATTTGTCAGTGTCAGACAGCTTGAGGGGAAGCGAGGCGATCGCAGTTTTGAAAGGGCGATGGCCCACATTGCCAATTGTGGTGCTGACAGATATCAATGATGAAAATATAGCCCGGTCGGTATTGCGCTGGGGCGCTCAAGATTGTTTGGTAAAGGGAAGATTTCACAGAACTCTGCTGGTGCGGGCAATCCATTACGCGATAGAACGCCAGCAAATCGAAGAACAATTGCGACAGCAGGCTCTTCGACAGCGGCTGTTGGGGAAAATGATCGAACATATTCGATCGTCAATAGATCCGGCAAGCATTCTCCAATGTACGGTTGCAGAAGTGCGCCAATTTCTCCAAACAGATCGCGTTTTAATTTATCGCTGTCAGGATTGGGTCTCTCAATTGGACGGGGAAGAGCAAAAAGGTGCGATCGTCGCCGGTGACGGTTTGCCAGAAGGTTATATTGAAAACCAAAATATTAGTGCTGCTTTGGCGGTGTCCTGCTTTGTTTTAGTCGAATCCCAGTCGGTACAAGCAATAGCAGATGTCAGCACTGCCCCCTTGGCTGGCAGTTGCAAAGAATTGCTGGCAGATTGTGAAATTGCAGCAGTTATCAGCGTGCCAATTTGGCAATCAGGCGACTGGGAAACGGCAAAAGAAACACAAGAAGCCACTGTTTGGGAAGTCGAGAAAAATCAAGATGCAGCGGAAAATTATATTTGGCATCAGGCGAGTGACAACCCGCAGGCGCAGGCTAAAAATTTGCCGGATACGATCGCAGAAAAAGGCAATAGTTTGTGGGGAATGTTGACAGCATACAATTGCTGCGGTGTCAGGGAATGGCAGCAGTGGGAAATAGATTTTTTACAGCACTTGGCAAATCAAGTGGCGATCGCGATCGAACAATCTCAACTTTACCGCAAGCTAGCAATAGCCAATCAAAAATTGCAGCAACTCGCAACTACTGATGGACTGACTGGCATTGCCAATCGCCGCCAGTTCGATCGCGTTTTGAGCTTAGAGTGGCGCCGATTGGCAAGAGAGGAACTTCCGCTGTCTTTAATTATGTTTGACCTCGACTTTTTTAAACTTTACAACGAGTTTTATGGGCATCTGGGCGGGGACGATTGTTTGCGCCAAGTTGCCGGGGCGATCGCCAGATCTACCAACCGGTCTGGGGATTTGACTGCCCGCTACGGTGGCGAAGAGTTTGCCCTAGTGCTGCCCAACACTAGCGCCGAAGGGGCAAACGCTGTCGCCCGGAAAATCTGCGACGGCATCGCCAGCTTGAAACTGCCCCACGCGCGATCGTCGATCGGCCCCTACGTTACCCTCAGTTGCGGCATTGCGACAGCGATTCCTTCTGCCCAGGAATCTCCCCACACCCTAATTCGCAGCGCTGACAGCGCCCTTTATCAAGCCAAAACCGAAGGCAAAAATCGCATTTGTCACGCCAACATTAACTCGGAATCTTCCCCGATTTTTATGTAAAAGTTGCAGGTAATTGGTAATTAGTAAGATCGTGTTTGATTTTTCACTCACAACTCACAACTCACAACTCATATTGTTGACCTTAGCATCGTAATAATAATTTTCTGACTCATATCAAGTCCGGTAGCACCGGACTTGTATAATGGGGTGTAGTTAATCGCTCATGCGAGCGTACAATTATGGGAAAG
>NZ_JAUBQN010000066.1:0-16059 GCF_036701295.1 Microcoleus harperi Pol14_C6
CAGATAGCACTCAGTTTTTTCGCTTCTGTGCTTTATTGCGTAAGCATCCCTATTTAAAAACTGTCCGGAGTATTGATCTAAAAAACTTTCAATAAACTCGCATATTTTTGCTGCATCCCATTCATTAGTTTCTCTTTGAAAATCCGGTTTTCGCAAAAACGGATAGAAGAAAGAACTTTGTTCTAGATCGCGAATACCTATAGTGAGGATACTTCTTCCCATATTGCGTTCGGGCTGATCTTTAATTTCAAATGCGTCTCTGGGAATAAGTGCATCTAGACTAACTGGGGAATTTTTGGATAATTTTGCCATTTTAAGTACCGAGTGTTACTTTTTAGTGTTTCTTGAGTTTTCGCTTGAGCGTGTTCCGTTTGAGCGTTGCAAGTCAAATCAATTTCGCTCAATCTAGAGGCTAAGTGCCCATTCAGAATGCCGCGAAATTTAGCTTTGATGACTAATGACTATTGACTATTGACTAATAGCGGCGAGCGGCTCCCAACTGGTCACATCTTCAAATAAAGATTGATACCCCGCTGCATTGGGATGAAGTCCGTCTGCAATCAGGCGCGATCGCCACCAATCACTACCCCGATTTATCCATTTATCAAAAATATCTAAATAGGGAATGCCCCGCAACTGACAAGCTAATTTCGTTGCTTCCTTGTAGCGATATTGGTCAGCATGACTGTAATACAAACAATTTTGAAAAGGCATTTTACTTTCATCCACCGGCACCATCCCGACAAATATCACCGGACAAAGTTGTTGGGACAGGTTTAACAAATTATCCAAAACAGTTTTAAAATGTTCAAAATCAGTATAACTGCGCCCGGTAGGCGACTGCACTCTCGCCGAATCGTTGAGGCCTACGGAAAGAATAATCGCATCCGGGACGCGGTTTCTGAGCTCGCCACGGTGGCGAAACTCGTTTTCGAGCCGCTGGGAGACTTGATAGGTGCGATCGCCCCGAACGCCCAAATTGTATAAAACGTGTCCTGCACTCTCCGGTAACATCCACTGGCGCCGCAATCTTTCCACCCAACCCCCGCCTACACCGTCACCGAAACCGTAGATTAAGCTGTCACCGAAAGCAACCAATTTGAGGGGATGAGAATTTCCCCGATGCAAGTGACCAAAGGAATAGGCTGTTGCTACCTGCATAAGCAATGATACTCAGTTAATAAATTATGAATCTTGACATACTAGACTAGAATGTAACATTACATAAAGTAGGTAGTCTCATGGCTAAGCGTCAACCCTTCGATTCAACTCAGCTAACCCGTCGCGCGGAAGAGTTGATTAACGGTGCATCCAACCGCTATCGGATTACGGTACAGGTAGCGAACCGCGCAAAACGCCGTCGTTATGAAGATTTTGACAATATGGACGACCATCAAATGAAACCTGTAATGCGGGCGATATTTGAGATGTCGGACGAACTGACTCAGCCGGAAATAATCGGAGATATCTAGGCTTCGGGATTTTTGAGTTTTGAGTGGTGAATTACCCAAAGTTTTTGTCAACTCAAAACTCAAAACTTTGTCAAACTAGACTTGGGTGCGGGTGACGAGAAACCCGGTTTATTCCTAGTTCCCTCGTTAAGAAACCTCTGATTTTTCAATAAAACCGGGTTAACGATCGTAAATCGTAAAATTATAAACTAGGACATCTGCTTACGGCTAAGTTTATGAAATTATTCTATTTCTCAAATTTTTGTCAAAACCGTGAATAGATTAAAGCAGGGCTTAAGTTTTCTTTTTGTTACTTTGAGTGTGGCTATTTTCACGCTTTTGAGTTGGGTATTGGAATCGGGCGAACTGAGTCTGTCGGCTTTGGAACCTTCGCTGCTGCGGACTTCTGAATCTTCCTCAGTGCAGCGGGTCGCTCAACAATCTGCGCCGCAAGTGAGGGTGCAAGATGCGTGGAAATTGGTGTACGAAAAATTGCCGGATTTCCCGATCGAAAATAACTATATTTCCAAGGAAACTGGAAAAGTCGATCCTACCAATACTTTAGTCGGGCGGTTGATTCGATATCACGTATTTGTCAAAGGACGGCCGCCCAATTACCGCTTTGATTGGAAGTTAAGTTTAGCTGACTATCTGGGGGCGACTCCAGATTATTTGGTGGAAAGCGTTTATCCGGGAAAGGACGTTTTGCGATCAAATCCAATGGAACAGGATCGTGCTGCTATTCAGAGGTTAAATAGAGCACAGCGGGATGCTTTAGTTCAAGCTTTGGTTGATGTTTTTACTGAGAATTCCGGGCGTGGGCGTACACCTGCTACGGGAGAAAAACCACAAGGGCGATCGAATTCGCCGGAAATACCGCAGCCGCAGCCGGGAGATGCGAAGTTGCTGCTACCGTAATACTCAGGAATGCAGAAATCGGGTTTTACGGAAATACTGCATCCGGGCCTTTGAAAATGGTAAAAAACCCGGTTTATTTCATATTTATGGGTAATATCAAATCTGTTAGCATCGGAATTATTCCTATCTCTATTCTCTTCATCGGCGTGAATCAGCCTCAATCCCTTGTCATCTGGGGTTAATATATTATCTTTTTTTGACTGCAGATGAGGGCAGAGCAACACAGATTAATGCAGATAAATTCTATCAATTTGGGTTGCACAATCTGTGATTGTTGACTGTTGATTGCATTTGACTATTCCCCTGTAACCAGAATTGATATAAGTCCTGCTAATCTAAAATCCAAAATCTAAAATCTAAAATCTCTCAATGGTGGAACGTATAATTAAGACTGGTAGCGGATGGCGTTTGGGATGGAACCCGGAAGTGGAGGAGTTTCAGGGTTTGGTGGCTGGCGACGGTTGGGCGATCGAACTCACGGAGGCTGAGTTGAACGATTTTTGCCGATTGTTGGGGCAATTAGCCGGCACAATGAGTCAAATGGCCTCTGAGTTAATGGACGAGGAAAAAATCGCCATTGAAGCCGAAAGCGACTTGCTGTGGGTCCAGGTGGAAGGATATCCAGAAGCTTACAGCGTGCAATTGATCTTGAATGCTGGCCGAAGGTGCGAGGGTTTTTGGCCCGCGGCTGCGGTTCGGACTTTGGTGCAGGCCGCAAAAGTTTTAAAAGTTTTTTGACTTTTTCGGGAATTCTATGCTAAGCTGTTAAAGCTGTCGGGGCGTAGCGCAGCTTGGTAGCGCACTACTTTGGGGTAGTAGGGGTCGTGGGTTCAAATCCCGCCGCTCCGATTGTGATAAAACCTTCTCTATGAGAAGGTTTTGTTGTTTTAGGCCGGCGACGCAGCTCTTAACATTCTCAATTAGGGGCATCGGCCCAGAAACAAAAATCAATCTCTGCTGCCAAACAGTCTATAGCTGTATCCTCAAATTCCAAGGCTTTGCGATTGCTTCGGGACCCTCACTCACAATGAAATTAATCAAAAAAAAATGGCGTTTGTACTTGACAAACGCCATTTTATAGAATTACAAACGTGGCGTCTTATCTTGTTTAAACGACGCTAACCATTCGCGAATTTGGTCGGCCGCAATCTCGCGCCCGCCCAAACCAAAAGCTAGAGCAATGCCAACTGCGATCGCCCCAAGCAGCAGCCCGAAAGCCAAATTGACAATATCGCTGCCAATGCCCATCTGTTGCAGCGCCAAGGCCGAAACAAAGGCAATAATCGCAATCCGAGCCGCTTGGCCCAACAGCCGCGCTTGGCGAGTTCCAGAACTGGCAATCAAACTAAACGCCAGATTCGCCAAATACAAGCCGATCGCAAATACCACCAAACCGGCTAGCACCCGACCTGCAACCAGGACAATACCGCTAACAATCGCCGTCAGTGCTGGAATCCGCAGCACATCGGTAGCCGCCACCACAGCAAACAGCATGATGCCCACCTGCACCACAATGCCGACAAATTCCGAAGGCGTGCGGGCCGGAAGTTCCGGTTCTTGAAGAATCGTTGCGTCGGGATCGATCGAACTCGGCGGTAGCCGCAGCCGCTGTTTCGGTTGCTGCACTCCCAACCAAGAAAAGACATTGTTAAAGCCAATTCCGGTCAGGATATTAGTAACCAAATCGCTTACCCAGCGTCCCAAAATGTAAGCAACCGCCAGAATCAGCGCTGCAGTGAAGATTTTAGGAACCGCGCCCAAAATGTCGTTGAGCATCGCGATTGCCGGCTGCGAAATCGCCTGAATGTCCAAAGCGTTCAGAGCTGCGATCGCCGTTGGAATCAAAATCAAAACATAGACGATCGTCCCGACAATCCACGACAGCGATTGTCCGCCCGAATTCCGCGAAATTCCAAACCGAGCGCCCAAACTGTCCGCCCCAGCAGCAGCCAACAAATTTGTGACAATCCGTCGCACCACCATAGCCAGCAGCCAGCCGACAAACCCAATCAGCACAGCTTCCAGAATTTTGGGAATAGCCGCCAGAATTTGGTTGAGTAAATTATTAACCGGCAGCAGAGCCTGCTGCATTTCCAGCGAGTCGAGAATCAGCGGCAAAAACAGCAGAAAAATGAACCAGTACAGCGCATTCGCCACAGTATCGCTCAGCAGCAAAGGGCGCTCAGTGGGCGCAGCGCCCACTTCCTGATTCAAGCGCTCGTCCACGCTAAAAGCCCGCATCGCCCGCGATACGGCCATTTTGGCGACAGTTGCTAACACCCAAGCAATCCCCAACCAAATTAGCGCGCCGGCTAACTTCGGCAAGAAACCGGTAATTTGATTGAGAAAAGTATTGAGGGGTTGCGAGACAGCCGTTAGATTCAGGCGGTTGAAAAAGGCAATTAGGAAAAAGACAAAAATGATCCAGAACACCGCTGCGGAAATCCATTTTTCCACTTGCGGGGCTCCAGTTCCTTCTGGGCGGCCTGTAATCCAAGCAGCCAGCCGATTGTCGATCGTAGTCTTCTTGAGCAATCCCCCGACTACAGAAGACACGAGGGCTGATACTATCAAGCCAATGAGCAGGATACCGACGGCCCAGATGAGATTTTCAATGTTTGAGCCCTGAATGAAATTGTTAATTCCACGTTCTGCATCTGTCAGCGGATTCCCGGGCTGGGCCTGGGACAAAATGCGATCGGACAACGCCGCTATGGGGCCCGATATGGGTTGAGTTATTTCTTGCCAAGTTTCATTCATTTTTTTCTCAGGTTAACGTCAGATTTGACAAGGAGAAGACGAAACTTTAATAATAGTTCCAAAAAATCTAGACATCGCCTAAATTTAATGTTTGTACACTTTTAATCGTACTGGGTTAACTACAAAACCCTCTATCGAATTTGGGATCAACCCATCTCCGACTGCTTTTGGGCCAATATTCCAAGAACCTTTCACATCGGCATTTATGAATCCTCCAGTTTTGGTTCTGAACTATCATCTTTTTACCCTACTGCCAATGTAGTCGGAATGTTGTTGAATTGGTTCCAAATCCAAACCTGAACATTTTGATGTGTAACTCTCCTCAACTAACCCAACTTGAGTTTCCGCAAGTTGTCTTTTGTACTGCAATATTTTCCGAAATCGGCGCTGGGGAATACAGGCAAAATTTTGATTTTTAATCAAACCAGTATTAATCCCCTCTTTAAAATCCTGGTTTCCGCCTATAACCAGCAAGCCCATTTGATGATTGACGAGTTCTTTAATAATTGCGGAACTCGTCGTGTGGAAGTAATAATCCACTTTACAGTTACGCTTGTGCCAGCATTTGGCAAGTTTTTTACTGTTTTTTTGTGCTGTGGGCAGCAATGATTTCAATGGCGCTGAAACTTGATTGCAGTATTGATTGGTTGACTTAACAGCCCGTCCGCCGTAGATTGTGGGTACTAACCCAAGAACATTGTAGGTTAATGTTGCCAGATTGTTTAATCCTAAATCTATGGCAGCTACTCTCTGATTAACTTGTAAAGGCTGTTCTAACTTCTCATAGAGCACCTCGACCACATAACAACCTACTGTGGGAACAATCCGGATTTCCCGAATCGAGGTGACTCTTGAGGGCAACCAAATATTAGTCCCAGAGGGGGGAACATATCCTTTTTTTAAGGATCTTTTACTGATAGCTTGACAATTAAATACAACTAAATAGCCCCCGTCCTCTATTTTTCGCTCTCTTGAACCTTGATAATGAGGGATTTTCGGTGTTGCTTGAAATTTAGTTGGGTCTTTCTGATAGTTTCGCACCCACAGATAATAGCTAGTCCATGCTTTGAGGACTAAGCCGAGCGTGCTTTGTGCTACTTTTGCGGGCAGTGCTGTGTAATCAAGACTTGTTTTAAGCGCGCGATCGACAGCTAGAGCGTTTGTTTCTTGGCTCGCGAAAAAGTTTGGACGGTAGATGTAGTTAGCGCTATTGTAAAGATTTTTGCACAGCCAAGAAAGTCGATCGGCTTCTCGATAAAACCTATGATTTGGTTTAAAGACGTGCCTTTCGACTAGCTGCATAATTGGTATATATAGTTTAATTCAAGATGATACACTGTATTTATGAGTGTGTCAATCTTTTAATTTCTGGAAAAATTGACGGTACAAGTAAATAAATGACTATCAAGTAAACAAAGTTTTGTAATACCCTTCTTGTTGCAGGTTCTCATGTCAATTCGTCAAGTTTTCGAGCAATCCATTGAAATTCGCGCTGCTGCTACTCTGGTGGAGCAGTGTATAGTCGATCGCACTTTAATGCACAAGTGGCTCAATCCCCTGCTGCGCTGCGATCCCCAGGGCGAATGGGATACTGCTGTAGGAAGTCGTAGCTTATTTATCATAAAAATTCCCGTTTTGCAACCCACTTTGGAGAGTGTTGTGTTGGAGCGACAACCCGGTTTAATTGTGTGGGGGTTTGACGGATTTTTCAAAGGATGCGATCGTTGGGAATGCCAGCCGCAAATCCAAGGAACTCTCTTGATTAACCGCTTTGAATTTCAAATTCCCAATCGTTTAATTAGATTTGGTTTCAATCGTTTTGCAGCCCCTTGGACAGAAAAAGATATGAAAGACCAACTCCGCCGCCTCAAGCGGGTAGCCGAGCAATTATCTCAAAAAATGGGTAATGTATAATGAGTAAGGGGTAATTGGGAACTTTTACCCTAGCGTAGCCGAAGTATGGGTAATTTGTAATAGCTGAAAACCAAAAGCTAATAGGAAAAAAAGCACCAACTTCCCAATTCCCCATTCCCTCAAGTTGAGTTATTTACTTCGCACTTCCCGATGGATTGGGCTGACAAATCATTTCTCTTGCCGAATTCACGGCTTGATTAGCCGTATTTTGCAAAGCCGGGGAATTCTGATACAATGCTTGCAAATCTTGCACATCTTTAATCACTCGCTCGTAGATCACCATCGCTTGATTGCCGTCAACTTCTAAGGCAGCAGGGCTGTAGTTTTGCATCACTTCAATCAGCGATATTTTGCCATCTTTGGAAGCTGCGACTAAAGCATCGCGGAGTGCCGGCGCGCTTTGCAGCCGAGTTGCCGGCGCATAAGCAACCTCCCCCAATTGTTTGAAAACAATTTCCCCAAAATAAGTGCTTGCCAGCCGCGCTACTAATTGAGAATCTAAAGGCACTTCTCGCGTTAATATTTCCCGCACCGACTCGGGAGTTTGTTTCGCAAGACTCAGAACGCTTTGCAGTTGAGATGATGCTTGACCGGTTTGTGCAAAGCTTTGCAAGTCGCTCATCGGTAATGTTACGTCAACAGCACCGTATTTTACGGTAACATTATCTAATGCAAAGGCTTTGCTACTGCTTAGGAATACTGCACTTGTTCCCAGCAAAAGCGCCAAACCTAAAGATAAAGACTTTGACATTCTTTTGGTTAAATGGGCTGACAGCGGTTGCATTCCGTTGAGATAACCTTGTTGAAACTGAAAGTTCATGAGTTTTTGCCTCTTTACGTCAAAATACTTTTTAGATAGCTCGTCAGTGCGGGTATCAGTCGGGAAAGTCGCATCGGAATTTCCGTAAATGACCTATGATTCTACAGTCAAGTCAAGCAAATTCAACCTATCAAAAGATAGGTGTTAATTGGGAATTAATATGTTATAGTTAATCTTTTGACAATTTTAGATACCTTTGCAAAAATGATAAAAGCGAAATTTGGTCGTCGGGCAGCAGTTTATTGAGTGTCACTTTGATGTCTTATAGTGTGCTGTGCGACATATAGCGAATTTAAGTTCAAAGATCTAGATCGAGCCGATCGAGCAATTGGCGAATTATAACAGCATCCTCAGCATTCGGAGCATTTTTCAGGTATAGTTCCAAATCGTGGCGCGCTTCGGTCAAGCGTCCCAGTTGATAATATAGAATTCCGCGATCGCGCCGTTCACCCAGCGCATCGGGAAACAGCAGCAAAATCCGTTCGATCGCCAAGAGTACCCTCACAGCATCTCGCTGCTGCAAGTAAATCGCCTTCAGATTTCCCAGCATTCGCCCCAAAAAATGTCGGCGACTTACCGGGGCGAGAAAAGCCGGCTGCAACTTCATAGGTTGGCCGTAAATTTGAGAAAGTCTCCCTTGACAATCTTCAGGAAATAATATCTCGCCGCCGTTAAACGCATCAACAAAAATACCAGCATCTTCAAAATCCGGTCTAATTAAAAAATGTCCCGGCATCCCAATTCCCACCATCGGAAAATCAATGCGCTTAGCAACCTCCAAATACACCAAAGATAAAGAGATCGGGATGCCAGTACGGCGATCGATCACTTGATTTAAAAAGCTATTGCGGGGGTCATAATAATCAGCATCATTGCCCGCAAACTGCAACTCCCCGTACAAATAGGCGTTAATAGTTTGAATAATCCGCAGAGGATAATTCTGTGCCGGCAGGCGATCGCGCACTTCATCTGCGATCGTGTCGAGAGCGTTGAGATACTCGTCGGGTTCTAAATTCGGGTATTCTTCCAAAGCCATGTAAAGGGCAGCTTTCGCCAGGTCTATCGAGCCATCCGGCTGATTTATTTCTTGATAAAAGAGTTGTCGGGCGATCGAAAAATCCATATTTATTATTGATTTATGTTTAATTGACATTTTATACCCATACCATGAACAGGCAAGATGCCTGTTCCACAAAAAAGATTATTCGGATCGACCGAAATTTTTGGTAGTATAATTAACCTTTTTTATGCTAATAAAGGCATTTTTTCTTGTGGAACAGACATCTTGCCTGTTGCCCCAAAGATATTAAAAAAAGTGCATTATTTAAATTTTAATATATTCTAAGTTTTTTCATATAAATCAGCCACTATTTTTAATAAAGCTTCACGATATATTTTTTGGGCATCAAGCCAGACTGAGGTGAACGCCATCTCATGTCAAATAAACTTTCAAATCCCGTGACTTTTGCCAATCACCCAACTGCGACGAAAAATCCGAGCCAAAGTCGATTCTTCCAAAGCAAAATAGATAGGGCGGCCGTGAGGACAAGTACGCGGATTGCGAGTTTTCTGCCACTCATCTAACAAATTCTGCATTTGCGAAAGACTTAAAGGAGTACCGTTTCGCATAGCACTGCGGCAAGCAGTCGCAACTTGAGCCGCTTGTAAATCTGCGACTTTACTGAGTTCAAAAAGCGCATCTGCACAGTCATCTCGATCGGCTAACAATTCAGGAACTTCGCGGGCAGCCCATAGCTGTTCGCCAAAACTTTCTACTTCCAAACCCAAGCGGAATAAATTCTCTATTTGCAGTGCAGATAATTGACTGAGAATCACGGGTTTTTCTAGACATTTTAGCTGCCAAGCCGCGCACAATTGCTCGTACAAAACGCGCTCGTGAGCGATGTGCTGTTCTATCAACCACATTCCGCTGGAATGTTCGGCAACAATGTAAGTATTGTGAACTTGAGCGATCGCCCTCAATTCCATCAATCCTACTTTATTAGCTTTTTCCTGTTCGCCGCCGTCCTCATTCTGCCTAGCCGAAATCCCGACACTGTAAGCACTTTTTTGTTCCGATGCCTTCAGCAATTTTCCCACTCGATCGGGAATTGGGGCAGGCGGCAAAACTTCATCGTTCAGGTGCAAAGCGCGAGCAATTGCCGCACTAATTTGTTCTTGCCAAAAACTCGGATCGTGCAGATAAATTTCCACCTTAGCCGGGTGGCGGTTCCAGTCGATTTCCGAGGAGGAGATTTGCAGGTGGACAAAACACACGGGATAGCGATCGCGCGGACAAGTGCGGGCAAAGGCGCTGAGAATAGTTTGCTCTAATTCGGGCGATCGCACAACTCGCCGATTTACCCCAACCTTCACCCAATCCGGCCGCCTGCGGTGACAGCGATCGGGCAAACCAATTACTAACTCCAAACGCTGGGAATTGGGGATTGGGAATTGGGAACTGGCAAGGGGTAATTGGTAATTAGGTTTAACTGTAGCTCCAACAAGTTGAGTTTCTATTACTAAATTTGCTGCTTTATTATTTGCAGGACTGGCAGGCAAATCTAACTTTAAATACTGCAAATCGCTCGCACGCACGCCGCGCACAAATTGAGGTAAAATGTGTTCCGCTGTGCTACCAGGAGTTACGTGCAAACAAGGCGTGTTTCCTTGACGCAACTGCCAATTAACGTGCGGGTGACAAATAGCAATTTGCTGAAGAGTTAATTGGATCGAGCGCATTTGCTGTGTAGGCGACAAAAAACTGCGGCGCACAGGCCAATTGCCAAACAAATTATCAACAGTCACCACCGTACCCGGAGCGATCGCCGCTGTTTCCACCTCCACAGCAACGCCTGCATTGTTGTAAACCACCCGCCAGCCCGATCGAGCATTTTCAACTCCCCCCTTGTTAAAGGAAGATTTGGCGGGGGTTTGCGCCGACTCTCGATTTTCCGAAAAATCCCCCAATCCCAAATCATTCGATCGGCTCAAAACCTCCAAACAGCCCAACTGAGCTAGACTGTGCAAAGCTTCCCCACGAAATCCCAAAGTATCAATTTTGTAAAGGTCCGCTTCAGTGGTAATTTTGCTCGTACTGTGGGGCGAAGCCGCCTGCTGCAAATTTTCCAAATCCATTCCCGTACCATTATCTGCAACTTGCACCCGCCACTGTTCCGGCCACACAGAAACAACGATGCGAGTTGCGCCAGCATCCAGAGAATTTTCAACTAATTCTCTTACCGCTGCGGCGAGCGAGTCAATGACTTCACCGGCGGCAATTAAATTGATAACTTCTGTGGGTAAGGCTTGAATAGTAACTGGCATCAAATTTTTAGCAGTTTGTTAATTGAATTATACTTGATTCTGTAACTCCTTGCACAGTATTAGGACTTACGCTCTTAAACCCAGGTTTATTAGGAAAATATTGTTTTATAACAAGATATCTACTCATCAACCAAGTCTCTGAGGCTTACTGGAAAAGTCCTAAATATATCTTTGTACCCCTTAAATTTGATCTGATCAAGCCATGATTTTAGGCAAGCGGATGTAAAAAGTTGTGCCTTTACCGTCCTCTGACTCATAAGTAATTTTTCCTTTGTGAGCCTCAACGATCGACTTAACAATCGCCGTTCCCAACCCAGTACCAGTCCGCTTGCCATAAGTTACAAACGGTTCAAATAACTTTTCCTTAATTGTCGGCGGAATGCCCGGGCCGTTATCGTAAATGCTAATTTCTGCCCATTCCTCACTTTGTGCCACGGCAATCTCCACCCGACCCCCTCTGCCGCCAAAAGCCTCAACAGCATTCCCAACTAAATTTTGTAAAACGCGCAAAATCTTATTTTCATCCGCTTCCACGATGACTTCTGTCACCCGTACTGCTAAATCTACTTTTGCTGCTTCACAATAAACTCTGTTCAACTTTTCAAACTGTTGCAACGTCTGAATTAGATTAATGGGTTTTTTATGTAATACAGAATTACCGCGCGAAAACTCTAATACTTCTTCAGCCATCCCCAACATTCGCTGAACCTGCAATTGAATAAGTTCGCACCACTCCTGAGTTTCCTCATCGTCGTGCATTTCTTTGAGCATTTCAGTGGAGAGTTTAATTCCGGTAAAAGGACTTTTAAAATCGTGAATAATTGTACTCACCATTTCTCCTACTAATACCATTTTTTGTTTGTGTACCAACTGGCTAACATATTGATCCGTGGTATCCCGTAAATTTTTAGTAATGAAACTAAACATTTGCAGTACCGAACTGCCTTTAGCAAACTGGAGAGTTGTTATTAGTTCTTTACGGCCTATTTTCGCCAAAGTCGAGCCTGCAACTGCCACAGCTCTAGCACTGCGTGGCTCTCCGTCTAAAACTCCGAGTTCGCCAAAATAATCGTCTGGCTTAGCCACAGCAACAGTTTGATATTTATGGTTTTCAAGCCGCTTGCTAAACTCGACTTTACCTTCTAAAACTAGATAGAAAAAATCCGCTGTTTCTCCTTCTTCAAAAACCAGCGTTTCCTCATCAAAACTCTCCAAAACAGCTATTTGGCAGAGGTGAGCAGCTTGCTCTGGTTCAAAATAAGACATAAATCGATGAAATGCCAGATCCATGTTAAGATACCTGAAACTTAATTGAAACAGTTTCTTTCTTCTATTTTCGCCGATCGGGATCGGTACGTTAATCAAATACAATACTGCTTGAATCTGCCTCTATTTTCTGACCTCCCAGGCTGGGACGCAAGGATCGGCGTCGGGATGCAGAGCCAGACTAGCATAGCAGCAGCAGTAATCTCACCACAATTCTCAGTTAATTGACTAAAATACATAAATATTGTAGTATTTTTGAGATATAAATTAGATCTGCGGCTGGGTTCTCCTGCCACCTGAGAAGATTTTAACTGTAGAGATATCGTGTAATTTAAAAGCCGATCGACCGAGTTTACAAAAATTAACGATCGCCCGATAAAACGATCGCAGCATTCTGCCCGCCAAAGCCAAAACTTAAACAAACCGCATTTCTGACAATAGCCGATCGCGCACAGCGAACAAAATCTAATTCAAACCCCGGTTTTTTCATTCCAACGCAAGGCGGCAACATCTGATATTTAATACTCATCAAACAAAAAGCCACGCCCAAAGCTCCCGAAGCTCCCAAAGTATGACCCGTAGCCCCCTTAGTCGAACTAACAGCAACTCCTCGGTGAAATAACTTCTCAATTAACAGTGCTTCGTGTCGGTCATTTAACTCAGTTGCAGTACCGTGAGCGTGAATAAAATCTATATCAACCGCTGCTAAATTACTGCGTTTCAAACATTGATTTACCGCCGCGATCGCACTTTCCCCCCCCTGATCCGGTGCGTTAGCATAGCAAGCATCATTTGTCAAGCCAAAACCAGAAATTCGACCGTAGATTTTAGCACCACGACGCCTTGCCAATTGAGCGGATTCTAATACAAATAAAGCCCCGCCTTCACCGAGCACAAAGCCTTCCCGATTTTCATCAAAGGGATAGCACCCATTTTTTGCCAAAGCACCCATCCGGCTAAATCCAGCCAGAGTCAGCGGTGTGATAGGCGCTTCGACAGCACCTGCGATCGCCCGCTGACACTCACCGGTACGGATTAAATCAACAGCGCGGGCGATCGACCAAATACCCGTCGCACAAGCAGCCATCGGTGCCAATACCGGCCCCGTCGAACCAATTGCCCTCGCCGCTGCGATCGCCCCCATGTGAGGCAAAAAATTCACCCATTGAGAAGTGGGAATTGAGAATTGGGCATCGGGCATCGGGAATTGCGAATTCGGCATCGGGCATCGGGAATTGGGCATCGGGAATTCCCTTCCTTCTTCCCTCTTCCTCCTTCCTTCGCTTGCCAACAGTTCCAAATTTGCCTGGAAACCTCGGCTAGAACCGATCGCAATTCCGCAATCAGGCAAAGGCAAAGTCAAATTAGCATCTTGCACAGCATCTATTAGAACCTGCCGAGTTAAAGTTATTAAATCGACAGGTTTTGTCCCTATTAAAGCCAAAGGTTGCCGTTCAAGTTCTATAAAAGGTTGATGTTGCCGAATTCCTGATTCCCCAGACAACAATCTTTTCCAGCTACCATCCAGAGTGCCTAAAGCAGAAACCAGGCCAATTCCCGTAACAACAACATCCACATCTGCCCTCAGATTCCCAAATTTTTAGTCATTAGTCATTAGTCATCAGTTATTAAGTTATTTATGATTGGAACTAATTATTAACTATTAACCAACGACCAACGAGTGATATCATTTCCGGTTGCATCGGAATAATAAAATCGAGTCAACCGTCAACATTAAACAATCATCTCGATCGTGCAACCGGAATTGATCTGACGAGTGACGACTGACTAATGACTACTGAATAGGCTTAAAATTTTCCAAACCCTCAGTAACCGTAGCTTTATCTATTCGATCGCCCGCTTCAATCTTATCAACAACATCCATCCCTTGCTTCACGTACCCAAAAACCGCATAGCTGCCGTCCAAAAACGGTACATCGGTCAAAGTAAAATAAAACTGAGAAGAAGCCGAATCAGGACTCTGCGAGCGAGCCATAGCAACAGCCCCGCGACTGTGCACCAACACGGGTTTCTCCTTAACCCCAGCTTCTTCTAGCGTTTGGCTGTAAGTCGGATTGGCAGCACCTTTAGCTTTAATTTCCAGAGGAATCCTGCGTTCGGTAGAAGTTTTTGGGTCAATAAAACCCCCAGTTCCCAGTCGCGCTGTAGGGAATTTAGGGTCTTTGCCCTGGGGGTCGCCGCCCTGAACTACAAAAGGCTGAGGTTCCCGCACGACTCGGTGAAAAACCAATCCGTCGTAGACACCTTTCTGTACCAAATCGACAAAATTGCCCGCAGTAATTGGCGCATTTTTGCCGTCGAGTTCGATCGTAATTGGAGCACCTTTAACCGTCATTACCACCGTTGCTTTTCCTTCCAATCGTGGCAAATTGCTAAATTGCGAACTCGCGGCTACAGCAGCAGGAGAAGGAGACGGAGACAAAGAAATATTTTCACCCGACGCCGGATTCGATGTCGGAGTCGAGTTTGCCACAGGAGAACTACCGCATCCTCCGACAAACAACGCGCCAATTATTAAAAGTGAGAACAACCACCGCTGAATTTTGACTTGCATTTGCATTTGTATTTTCACTATCACTTTCACTCAATGATGTAAGGTGCGCAATGCGCACCCTAGACTTATCGATTTACCAGGGATAATTTGCACCGCTTCGTGCTCACCCAATATTTATCGATAGGGTGCGCATTGCGCACCCTACGAGACATTACCAATCTAAAATCGCAAATCGCAAATCCCTATAGTCCTTCTAGGGGAACTTGCAAAAATCGAGCCAATTCGGCCGCTTGATTTTCGACTTGCGACAAAGCAATCGGCTGTCCGACTCTAGTCAGGGGAAACTGACGGCGGTCTTTGAGCTTAAGATAAATACTGCGACGGGGACTCAGGCCTTCTTTAATGTCCACCCGCACAGATTGCACGTCCGATGTCTTGCAAGTAAAATCAAGCTTGCGGTTTTTGCCGGGAAAACCCCAGCGAAAGATCCGAATGTTACCAGTTTGTCGATCGAACTCGTTGTAACCGCCACCGACATCCCAGAGAATAGTCAGCCACAGGTAAAGCGCCAAAAGCACGCCACAGACACCGTAGAAACCCATCGCAATGCCTTGGGGGATGAAAACAAGCTGAGTCGGGTCAGCAAAAGGAAGCAGGTTAACGTGCAAGTAGCTGGAAATGCCCGACAGCAGGAAACCAGTCCCTCCAATGCTGACCACCGTCGCCCACCAGTAATTGCTGAAGCGGCGGGAACCCAAAACTGGGTAGCGCAGGACAGGATCGATCGAGGTCATTGTTTTTGCAGTCATAAAATTAAACAGCCTTAAAGCCAAATCTTAATTCAATTAGCCCACCGAGCGTCACGCTTCGCTGACGAGATCGCGATCGACCGATCGGCATTGTGTATCAACTCCTGCTAATTATGTTGAAAAATTATGAACTTCTAATATATAGTTATGTTAACTTTAATTAGAAACCTTGGTCTTTTAACAAGCAAAAGGATTTTACCCCAATGACAATCGCAGTCGGACGCGCCCAGACCGAAAGAGGCATATTTGATGTCCTCGACGACTGGCTCAAACGCGATC
>NZ_JAUBQN010000106.1:0-1871 GCF_036701295.1 Microcoleus harperi Pol14_C6
ACAATCAGTTGACGTGCCATAACTAATGACCTCTAAACAGTATCTTTATTCTATGCAACTTCATATAAAATTGGTATAAGAATCACCCACATTATCGAGACTCACATTCATGCTGATTTTGTATCAGGTTCGCACGAACTAAAAGCCCGAACAAATGCCCCCATATATGGCGGCAAAAGTGACGATTATAAATTTGATTTGCATCAACTAAATGAGGGCGACGAATTAAAGATTGGTAACGTTACCCTTCGCGCACTACATACCCCCGGACATACCCCTGAACACATCTCGCTGCTAATTTTTGATGCCAAGCAAGGTAAGGAACCATTCGCAATATTTACGGGTGACTTCTTGTTTAACTTAGATGTGGGAAGACCAGATTTACTAGGTGGTGGTACTGAGAAAAAACTGGCGGCGCAACTATATCATTCCTTGTTTGATAAACTCGTACCGTTAGGCGATCGCCTAGAAATTTATCCCTCTCACGGTGCGGGTTCATCATGTGGTAAATCCATAGGCGATCGCCGACAAAGTACCATTGGTAATGAACGAATTTTTAGCCCTGTTTTTAAAGAGCGTACCGAAGTAGAATTTGTCGAATGGGTATTAGGTGGAATGCCAGAACCACCAACACACTACCCACGTTTAAAAAAAGTTAATGCTCGCGGGGCAAAAGTTGTAGGTGATGTGCCAATTTTACCGCCGTTATCGCCACAAGAATTTCAACAGTTGATGCAAGATGAAAACACCGTAGTCATTGATACACGCTCAATTCTTGCTTTTGGTGGCGGACATATACCAGGCGCAATTAACATCGCTTTGCGTCCAGAATTTCCTAACTGGGTAGGTTGGATTATTGACCCAGAAAAGAAAATTTTAATGGTGCTAGAAAGTGAACGGGGTGTTAGTTTAGCTTCCCAGCAATTATTCCGAATTGGTTATGACAATATTGCTGGGTATCTTCACGACGGCATGACAAGTTGGCAGAATGCAGGCTTGCCTTTGAAACATCTGGGTGAATGGACTGTGCATGAGTTAAACCAACAGAAAGATTATCCTGATGTGACGGTGCTGGATGTCCGTGGAGATGACGAGTTTAAGGATGGTAACGTGCCTGGTGCTAAACACATATATGTGCCGCATCTGGAAGAACATCTAAATGAGTTAGACAAAAATCAAACTATTGCGACTTACTGTGGCAGTGGTTATCGCGCTTCTATTGCTGCAAGTTTGCTACAAAAACATGGCTTCGAGAAAGTAGTCAATGTTCCTGGTTCGTGGAATGCTTGGACTGCTGAAAAATTGCCTGTAGAGAAATCTTAAAACAAGGGCATTGCTTCAAGAGACTTACAGAATGTTATTTTGCCAGTCAACCAAAAATCAAACATTTACACCTACAACTCGATTATGTCATTGAACAAAATATAGCAACCCTAAATCATTAGCGTAATTATTGTAGGGGCAATCTTCCCGTTGTTGCCCCGATAGATAGGGGGTAGGCACGGAGGCACTACCCCTACAAATTTACATGAATGATTTAGGATTGCTATACTATCTATTTCTGTGTAGGCTGCTATATCAATAGGGATAGCTCATGCGATCGCAAAAGTGCCAATTTCCAACCGCGATCGCGTTTATAGGGCTGACCAAAATGCCAATACAATCTCTGCAATCAATACAGCTACTAATACCCTTTTGGCTCGGATTTCTTTAGACAATTATCGGCCAATATTTTAAGTGCGTTATATCGGGGTGAAGTCAATGTCGGGGCCGTAGAATTCTACTTGTAAAACAGTGCCATCAGGCCTCTCTACCCGCTGAACCGAACCCGTCCGCGTCGGCTTCGGTTCGTCAGCACCGGGGCGGCGGAA
>NZ_JAUBQN010000067.1:0-15840 GCF_036701295.1 Microcoleus harperi Pol14_C6
TCGCACCATAGGCACGGCTGCACGGCTGGCACGGCTACAATCGCACCATAGGCACGGCTGCACGGCTGGCACGGCTACAATCGCACCATAGGAACGGCTGCACGGCTGGCACGGCTACAATCGCACCATAGGAACGGCTGCACGGCTGGCAAGGTTGGAGAGGCTGGCACGGCTGGCACGGCTTCAAAATGCACCCATCTAGCGCGGTGTGAGTGAGTTTGGGGTGATTGCACGTCTGGCACTTACAAAGTGGCTACAATCGCACCCTAACCACGGCTGCACGGCTGCACGGCTTAGTCGTTAGATATCAGTCATTAGTTTTTAGATATCGGAGCGGTGGCACGGTCGGAGCGTCGGAGCGGTGGCACGGTCGGAGCGGTAGCGGTGGCGGTCAAGCTTTTTTGCGTCACTGGTACGAGTTCAAACCAGACACTTTTTTAAAAACTGAAATCGACAGAAAACCCGCCAGAGTTGGAATCTAGCGGGTTTTTAGTTACAGATGGTTTATGTCAACCATATTTATGAAATCTCAATCAGGCGGGTTGTTCAGTTGTGCTTTCACACTGTTGAGAGTTTCAAGGTGTGGATGGTCAATCACCACCGCTCTTTTTAATTGTTTACCCCGTGTTTCTGTTTTTCTTGCCTGTGCTTTGACAGTTTTCTCTGTCCTGCGGTCATGTCGATTTTTGTCTTTCAGTTCATCGAACGGATTCATCACACCCGATGTAATAGCTTTGTCAGTCCAATCGCAAAGCGCTTGTAAATTCAGAGTTGTATCTTCATTAAGGAAGTAACCTTCTAAAGATTGTTTCTGATTCATTTTTGCTTTCTCAATTACTTTTTTCCAACAGATGTATTGTTCATAAGTTTGAAAAGTGAACTGAGACAAACTGAACTCTTGCATCAACACAGGTTTAAGGATGTTGTCACCCGGTTCGATGCCTAACTCATCAAATTTATCAGCTAGATTTTTGTAGTCACCTACTTTTAAAATCCCTGACTTGATAGCTGGAATTTGACGTTTGATGCTTTCAGGATTGTCTAAAAGCTGTTTCATCATATCCTTAGCAGGGTTGTTTTTAGTGCCGTATCGGTCAGACTTTATGAACTTATCCACATCCTGTTCAGGGTCTAATTCGATGCCTGTGTGTTCCCGTTTTGTTTCGTATCCCCTCGCTTTGATTGTTTGCCCGTTGGGGTTTTCTAGCAGGTAATTAGCGCTACCGTGAAAGCATCCTGAGTGATAAACGTCTTTAGTCTCAAAACTAAATTGACCGATTCTCGGTATTCTCTTCACTTCTAGAGTCTTTTTGTCTACATTTAAACTTTCAGAGGGGCGGTGTAATACATCAACTAGATTGAAAGTATTTTGTAAATGCTGCATAGCCATCACGTCTACCCATTGAGTGCTATTTTCTATCTCAACACCATCAATTATTAGGTAGGGTTTTTGTATTATTTTGAGTGAGGATATTTCTAAATTATTCTCACTTGCAGCCTCTTTCACTTTCTCAATCCATTTTTTACAGCACTTTACTTTTACACCATTGATTGTTAGATAGGGTGTGTTGTCTACCCATTCAATTAATTTATAGTTGAAAGGTTTACCATCAACTATTAAATCATCAACCCATTTACAAACAACATTTTTGTCACCCAAAGAACCTTTTTTGATGTTCCACTGGGATAGTTTAGAGTCCTCACGGTGAAGGTTTACACACTCGCCATTGATGTTAATAGACCTCGGAAACAATACCCCGTTAAGTTCAAAAGCACACCCGTCTGTGATGGGTTGATGACCGTGCAAACCTTTCTCCATATACCACGCTAAAGCCCGCGCTCTTGCGGTGATATTGTTTCCCACAACAGGGTTAGAAGTGACAAAAAACTTGCTTACCATATCACCGTATAAGGTGTTAACGCACAGTTTAAAAAGCACGTCTAACGGTGATTTTTCACCGTATTGAATCTTAGCTTTTTTCCGTTCTATCAGTAAACTATCAACCAACAACTCACCAAGATTAACAGAAAACCAGCCGTGATATTCTCTAAGATTCATCACAATTGATGTTTTTCCATCCTCTTCTTTTATGCGCTGTGTTGTGTTTTTTCCCGTCCAATTTTTAGTTTTTTCGGTTAGTTTTTCTAACCCGTCTTTCCCGTCTTCAACATCAATTCGATATGATGCACAATAGACCGCGCTGCTAGTGATGGTTAAATTGTCGAGTAATTCGTTCCTTTGTCGCTTGCTGGCAACTGATAGAATCCATTGCAAGCCATCGTGAGTTAATACACCGTTTTTTATGTCGTTGTTGAAGACTTTTAAACTTCCAGTGTCTTCATCAAAATCAACATTCTCGGTGGATGTCATCTCGCTATCACATTTCATCTCCTTAAGTGCTTTAGCTAGCATATCGACACCGTGGGAGGACTCCATGAACCAACTAGCGAAAAAGTCTTGAGAGTATTTTAAAGGTTCTTTATTACTCACTCTCGCTTGCCATAATCCACTAAGCAATTCACCCCATTTTTCTTGATTGTTCCAAACCGCATTATCTCCAATTTCAGCAGCTTTGATGAGTGTTTCTATGTCCACACCATAGGAAATCAGCCATTTTCTCAAAGTGATGTAATCGTTATTTTTGCTATGTCTGTAATCGAAAATCTCAGGTTTTCCGATGGGATAATCTTGATTCCTTTGACCTTCACCATAACAACCTGATATGTCGATGTCACAGATTGGATTTTCCCACAGTCCGAGAGAGTTTGGTTTGCTCCTTAAAGATAGTTCAGTTGGGCGATTATTACGACATCTTCCCCCTTCAACTTTTGACAAAATAGCACTTGTAAAATTAACTTGCTTTCTCAAAAAATCAGCGCTACCAGGTTGAATAAAGTCGTTGATTATTACTTTTAAAGTGTCGTTCCATTTTTTAGAATCCACCTTAAAATATTTAGCAAGTGCAGCCTCAAACAAGTCTTTAACTGTGCCACCAATTGTCAATTTAGGCTCTCTATAGTAGGGGGTTAAACCTAACTTTTCATAGACTAATTGCCATTGTTCATTAAACTTTTCGAGTATGTCATAAACCCCCAAATCTCCCAAAGCATACTCTTCAAACTCAACAGCTCTCTCTCTCACCATATCAAGCATCCGCCCTTTTTCTTCTGAGTTGAAATTATCCTTATATTTCAAAGAATAACCGACCGCTTTAGCGACATCCGCATAACCTGCGATACCATGAATTGCACCTGTGTCAACAACTTTTAAACACAACTCAAATTCAACACCATTTAGACTGATGATGTGTTTTAGACTTACAGTATCATTTGTAAAATCAGTTGTTTTCTGTTGACAAAATAAACGCCGTCCTGCGGTGATTTGTTCTTCTCCTTTACTACGGATTAATTGTTTAATTTGTTGTTTAACGCTACCCTCTGCGATTAGAAGTATTTCAGCGGTTGCAAAGTGTGCATAAAGAACAATGTTGCATTTTTTCATCACTCCGATTTCACTGGGTTTAGCTTCTTTGATGGTTACATCAGCACCGCCAATATCTCTCAAATAATCGAGAGGGTGAAACATCGTTGTAGCTTTCAAACAGGGTTTTAAGCCTACTTTTGCCCGTCCTTCATTAACTGCCGGATGTTGTGCGTACATTATCGCGGGTGCATTATTATGAATTCCCTTGATTTGAGTAGTTAACAACACTCGGCTTTTTTGTTGATAGTTGCCGGATTGTGGCGTGAAAAATTCAGTGTCAATAACGAGAGGGATTGTGATGTTTTCTGTATCAACAATAGAACTCATCATTTTACCTTTCTGACTCAAATATTTGTTAGGGGCGATCGCCTCGGAGATTAACGGCAGAGTGAAGACTTGCACACCCTCACCAGCATCATCCGTTTTTTGACGCTTTACGCCACGTTTACCACCTTTACCACCTTTGACACCCTTACCACCTTTGACACCCCTAGCAGTTGATTTAACGGGGTGTGCTGACACTTTACCACCTGAGACATCATCCAAGTTATCACGGCTGATATTCTCGCTAATTTCAGGGCTGTGTGGTAAACTGGAATGAGAACGATTCTCATTTTTATTCTTGTCTGTCGAGATGGCTTGACAGTTTACATCAATGGTTGATATCATTTGATTTAACATGACCTTAAATTTCAATTGTTTGCAACCGTAAGGATTACCAGTCCTGACGGTAAAGAAAGCAGATGTTAGGAGGTGGAATTCCTAACATCTAAAAAATCCGAAATAATACCCTTAAACCGCTTACTTTATTGCAAGCGGTTTTTTAGTGTTTGCGCCCTGGAAGCAACTCAGCAAACCCTTTACGCTTCTTTTTCTTCTTCTTTTTACCTGTGAGGTATTCGTTGATATATCCCTCCATCAATTCCCGTTCTTTAGGAGTGCGAGAATCATTTGATGTGACGTTATTAACTATTAAGAATTGCAATTTTTTCACCTGTGGGGGTTGATTTTTTAATCCATAACATGACTCTCTCTCTATCTACTTAAATATTCGATACTTACAGGATACCACAACATTGGTACGGGGTGTGATAGTCGATCACCCCGTACCAATGTTTACTAAAACTTCAACAATTACAAATTGATTGTAATGGTTGAAATCTCGCCATCAGTAATGGGGTTTTTGTGTTCACTGTTCATAATTTCAATTAGTCCGCTTCCGGCTTCTCCGTAACATCCAGAAATATCAAATAAGTCACCCAAAGCATAATCTTCAAGCTGTGATTTGCTTATTAGATTGAGCTGGGTTTTTTCAGAGTTAACAGAGTTAGAGTGTTGATTGTTTGACATGGTTTTATTGATTGTTGATGATTTGATTACACAATAGCACAGTATTTAAGTGTTTTATTGTGCGTTAACTTTAGTAGATTCTAGAACTATTAAATCGCCTGGTTGACACTGCAAAACTTTACAAAATGTTTCCAAAGTCTCGAAAGGTATAGAACGCATTTTACCTTGTTCGTATCTTTGAAGATTGGAAACACTCATATCACAAAGGACGGCTAACTTACCTTGTGATAAGTCTTTAATAGCTCTCATTTCTTTCAACCTGATAATCATTTGTGTCCCTTCAATTTGTTTTGCCATTTCAATATTTACACAGTATTTGTACGACTGTCATTAGTATATCAATCACAATATCTTATCAAACCACTTATATTATATAACAGATTACCATTTGTGCAAACAGTGTATGTACTAACAATATTAGTACAATAGAGGGGTAAGCGCAACAGAGGACGCACCTCAAATGATTAGACCGACTAAGCCCAAAGCTGAAAAAACCCCCAAAACCCCTAAAACCAGCCTCGGAGAGAGAGCGACCAAAGCTGCACAGGCTACCGCTAACAGCTTAAACACCACCGCCAACACGATCGCCCAAACACGCTCCAACATCACCAACAACGTGCAAGCGGTAACAAGCAATATCGCAGCCGTCACAGGTGGCATCGGGGCGGTAGCGGGTGCAATCACGACAGGACGCGCTCAAGTCGCTGGTGCTGCTATTGATGCACAGCAGGCAACCGCCACCAACTACGGGGCGGGGCAACACCGCTCTGAAATCATCAAAGAAACCGATTTTTACGGTGGCATCACAATGCCTGAGATGGATTTTAACGGTTTAATACCATCCGACCTTTTAAACCCTAATATCGCTGTTACAGCAACAGAGGAACAGTTAACCGCAGGGCTTGAAAACTATGCGGGTGCGATACGAGCGCAAAAACTTTATCAGCAGGGATACAACTATATCGGTGAGCTTGGCAAAACTAAGCAAGCGATGCACAAAGCACAGCAAGAAATCATAAAAGGTGCGACACAAGGTGTCAAGGTTCAACAGGAGATTGTCAGGTTTGACCGCCAAAACATCGAGCTAGAAACCGACATTATTAAGCGCGAACAGTCCGCTGAAAAGTTGAATCAAGAGAGCATCAAATTGACTGGTATGCAGAAGGAAACAACCCAACTCACCCTCAAGATTGAAGCTGTTGAAGCGATGCGAGATGCTGACATTTTATCAATGCAGCAAAAAAGACAAATGATTTTACAAAAGTTAGCTGTTGATATCATCGCTAACTAATAGAAACGCTAAGGGTGCATTCACTACACATCTGTCAACCCTACCAAAATTAAAACAATGCCAAACCCTAAAAACAAGGTATTCTCTCTAATCGGTTCTGCTGTAATCGTAACTATCATCATTACTCTACCGATGCGATTACTTCTTGACCAATACCAATCATCTGAACAAGTCGAAATTATCTATACGCCAATCAATCAATAATCGACTGTGCATCTACCACTAATCAACCCTTACCCTACTTAAAACTAATGTCTCAATACAATCGCATCAGCCTAAAATATCAAATCATCACAGTAGTTTTAGCAGTCGGTTCCGCTGTTGTTTTATTCATCCCTATCAAACAATTCAAACCGTTTAAGACGTTTTCTAGTTACTTGATGAGTGCATCAGTTGTCAGCTTTGTTACTACCCGCCACACTATGAGGGATGTGTTAGATGTAGCCGAAAAACTCGAAACAGAATACACAGAAAATATTGAGAAGGTGGAAAAAGAAAATGTGATACTCACTGAGAAATTAACCACAGCCATTGAAGAAGTTGAAGCCCTGAAACTAGACAAGTATGAACAGCAATTAGAACTTTCTACTTGCCAGAAAGCTCTTAAAGAAGCGCAATTTTTTGACAAAGAAACAGCGCAAAAATTAGTAGAAGAATGTCACAAAGTAGCTGAAAACAAATGTAGAGGTCATATCGCATCACTACTAAGAAACTATGCTGGGTGTGAAGCTAAGCTGACTGCAATCAATCTCGAAATGGAATCTGTGAAAGCGCGATTTTTAAAGAAAATTAGCGAGTTCAAAACACTCAATAATTTTGATGAGATTGTTGACGAGGGTTTGTACTTACAAGAATTAATGATTACCCAGTACATCGAATTGAGATGTAAAGCGCAATCAGTAATCATTACCTATCTGCTAGGAATTACAAAGGACGCTGTACCCTATCCAGACTTTGAGAAATATGTCGAGTCTTATCAGTACAAGTACGACCAAACCATAGAGACTTACAACACTTTACTTGAGGATAGTGACAATCTCTATTCAAACCGTATTAACAAAGCACTCGAACCCGCAAAAGAAGCAGTGGAGCAATTAGAACTCACTCAATATAAACTGCAAGAAGCGCTACAACAGTTGGAAGAAAGTAAAAACCCTTTACAGTTTTCCGGCGCTTCTTCCTTCGCAAATATGGCTAACTCTGTCAGCCTTTACTATTTCAATCGGTATCGAATTCTACTTGACGCGCTGCACTGGGAAGAAACAGAAACCGGGTTCAAAGTTATCTATTCTCTCCGACGCAATCCCGGTTTGATAGAGTCAGAAATCAGTGCTGACAACAGTTTAGAACAGACGGCTGCATTCTGTAACGCGCTGCACGGAACAGAGCCAAAATGGGAGTTTAACCGCCAATTCAGTCAACTTATCTTAACAGTTACTCACCGTCGTACTGTCAAGCTCAAAAACGAATTACCGCGAGGGGTGCGGACTGCTGACAAGTTCTTACAAACTGTTAAGAACTGGCGACGGGTGAGAATCACTGGCGGTTCTGAATCGGGTAAATCTCCGACTGCTGAAAACCTTGCTTGTGCTTTAACTACCCTTCATGATGGTCTTTGTGACTTCTATGACCCGATGTTTGACAGTGTGAAGAACTATCGCAGCATACCCGCAATCGGACGCTCTCACGCTGACTCTGTGCAAGGTTTGAAAGAGTATCAATCACGGATGCAAGCGATGCCAAGCGATAGGTTTTATCTGGCGTGGTTTGATGAGATTGACACCACATTAGATGAAAACCCTAAGTCAGCTAGTGACCTTAAGGCAGTGCTGAAACAGTCAAGCCACAAAAACAGTGGGCTGATTATCACCGGGCAAAATGCCAACGTGAGAAATCTAAAGGGAGGGTTTGACCGCTCCGATATGAATAATTTTGTGTGTGTCCACATTGGCGACAACTACCGGGACGCTATCGCGAACAGTCATTTGAGCGAGTCTGAACGGTCAAACCTGATGAAGACAGGGGACGCGCTGACCGATTACTGTGTCGCCAAAAATGAAGAGTTAGGACTTGACCACACTGACCCCTCTGCCTACCGCTTCGCGCTGGTGTTGGAGCCAAACAAAAAAGGCTATTACATGATACTGCCTGAGTTTGGTGAGTACGTTTGGCAAGAGCCAACCGAGGCAACCGAGGCGATCGACACTGATGAACCGACCGAGGCGACACAATCCCCTAGTGTGACAGTTAACCCCGATTGTCCTCAGTGCGGTAGCAATTCCAAGAAACACAGTTTTTTGAAAACAACCACACCGCCCCGCCGTCGCTACCAGTGCAAAAACCCTGACTGTCGCCACATTTTCACCTGAGTGTATACACTGGGGATTTGTATATACACCATTAATTAATAGAAAAAACCATCAGCATTCTATTAGTTAAACCCTCTACAAATCCCCAAAAAATCTCAGGTGGCTGCTAGGTGGCTGCTAGGTGGCTGTTAGGTGGCTGTTAGGTGGATGCAAACAACTCAGCAGGTGGAACCTTTACACAATAAGGGTTTTGGTTAGGTGGCTGTTAGGTGGTTTTTGAGGTGGCTGGGTACATAGTAGGGTTTTTCACTTTAGCCACCTACAGCCACCTAAAACACATCAAGACTAATAGAAACCCCTCCCACATCGCCAAAAATTCATCACGCTAGATAGCTTTTAAACCGCTCGATTAACTCTCACATCAACACTTCAAGTCAACCCCCTAAATCACCCAGTGTATACACTGGCAATCTAAAAATGAAAACTCAAACCATCCAAAACACCACCAACGGCAACACCGCACCCGCCACCATCGCCACCGCATCCGACACCGCACCCCCTACCACAGCCCCCAAAAAACCTAAAACTGTCACAGTGCCAGAGTTGATAATTGACGGGGGAAGCTCAAGGACTAAATACTATCTTGAAAAAATCACAGGATCCTATCAGTCAATCTGTCGCAAGTTCACCAAAGCGCAAGAGTTGCCCACAGGATACCTCGGAGTGTTCAAGATAGGCGATAGCGGTTATGCTGTGGGCGATTCAGCCCTGTCTCTTTCTGGCGGTGACATTGAAGAAGGTTATGCCAATGACAACAAAATTAAGCTTCTAAATGTGTGGATTGTGGGGAGTTTATGCACTCATCCAAGCTTCTTGTTCAAGCGCATCAAGAAAGCAGGCAAGGGCAACGGGGTCATTAAAATTGACTTGAAAATCGCTCTTCTGTCGCTGTCTTCACACCGCAAAAAGGAGATTGAGAAGGCATTCTCAAACCTAAAGTTTGAGTTTGATGAACGGTTATTTGAGATTAACGTCGTTTCCTACAACCTTTACCCTGAAGGGTATGGCGCTGCCTGTGCAGCTAAAAAGCATATTAAAGAAAGCGGTGGTAAAGATATCAGGTTTCACGTTCTCGACTTAGGCGGTGGCACTCTCACACACACCCCATATAGCAATCAGAACGGTGTACCACGCGCTAGCAATCAGAACAGTGTCAGCGGTGCGGGTGTTGTCTCCATCACAGAATTTTTCGCTAAAGAGGCAAGCAAGGGAGATACAGGGGGCAACATCTATCACTTCTCACGGCTTAAGGACGCGCTTGAATCTAGCAGCGTCAGCGAGTCAGGGGAGTACAGCGCTGAGATAGTTTTGGGCGATTCAACCCGCGACCTAGGCGACAGACTCAAATCAGGGCTTGAAGCTTGGAGCCGTGAAATCATCGGAGTGCGAGAACTGCTGCGAGATGTTCGCCAGATACTACGCAAGGGGGAGCGCGTCTATCTCACAGGTGGCGGGTTCAAGGTTGAAGCGGTTCGAGCCTTCATCACTAACTATTTAGGCAGTGAGTTAGTGGCAACCCTACCCAACCCAGACACCATCAACATCACCGGGCTTGACTGACTGAAGCCACCCCGCTCAAGTCGGCAGTTCATCATCTCCGAGGCGATCGCCCCGCTAGTCTCTGAGCTAGCAGCACAGAAAGGGTTAACCGACTGGGAGATGATGAATCACCTGATAGAAGACGGTCTAGCGCGTCACTCAGCGGCGCTGCTGTGTAGGGGTGGAGTCTGAGACAAAGCACACAACACATTAAGGAGATGAACCCATGTCGAGAGAGTATGACCACCCCTATGAGTACGAAATACCCCTACCCGATGAACTGGCAACCTGTATCGCCCTGATAGTGGGGGCAAAAATCAGAGCCGAAAAACACATCAGTAACCCGTGGGGATTGAGCCAACTAACCGATACTGACCAAGCTTTGATGGATACTGCCAGCGATGCCTTAGACACTGCTGTGCAAGCGCTTGAAGCCGTGCGACAGGCTATCGCTAAGCCACCATCACCCTAGCCACCACAGCGAGCGAGCGGTACACCACAGCACCGCTCGCATCCGCCCCGCCATCCATAAGCAAAATCTGTTATCCATCATAAATCCATCAGAAAGAGTGATGATATTACCCTTGCTGTTATGGATAATATTATGGATAATAGAGACATCACCAGCAAACACAGGAGACGAAAGCAATGACCGTCAGCAAGAAAATCATCAATCAAGCTCAAGAGTTCTTTACCCGCGTCAGTGCGCTATCTACCAAGTTAGAAGTCAGCCAAGCTTGCAATGAACTGTTAGAAGAGTTATCAGCCGAATACAGCGTCAACACTGTTAGCAGCAATCTGACTGAGTTCAAGAGACACTTTCAAAACTTCACTCACTCGCTGCCTGAACTTAATGAAACCATCACCACAAAAAACCGTGGCACACACACTCAGCATTGTGCAGCGTCAATGCTTTCTCTAACCGATGAACAGAAGGCTGCATTAGACAAAAAACGGCTCAAGACTTCACGCGCTCGTGATGGTTTTGATGCTGATGGTGAACTCAGAATCGTTGATGTTCCTAAGTGTGACATCAAGGAAATTGTTCTGAAGTCGGTTGAATGCCTCACCTCTGAAAACCCTCTCGTTATTGCTTGCGGTATTGTCAATTTAACGGGTTTACGTGCTGGTGAACAGAATCAGCCGAAGTATCACCATAAAGGTTTAAACCTTGATATTGAGCGTCAAATGGTGGCGTTAGATAATTATGTTATCGGGTTTAAGGGAGTTCTGAAAAAGCACAATCAAGACGATGTTGAAGCTTTCTATGCACGTCCTACACTCGCACCAGCACAACTGATTGTTGATGCTCAAGCTCGTTACCTTCAATTCGGTGATGTGCAACAAATCCCCACCGACATTAATAAATATCAGCTAAAGTTTCAAAAACAATTCAGAAACAAATACACTGAGATTTTTGGCAATTTGTTGTCAACTGTTGAAGCCTTTGACGATGATGGAAACCTTGCAAAACCCAACGGTTCACCACACAAAGGACGTGTATTCTATGCTTGCGCTTTAAAAACCATTCTCAGACAGAAAGGATTCAACAGTAAAGCAAGCTTGACTTATGTTCAGTTAGCACTCGCACACGATAACGTTAACGAAACCATCAAGTATATCGAGCGCTACGATGAAGGCAACTTTATCAACCCTATCAACATCAACGTCCCCACAAACATTAACGGATTAGGAAAAATGGAAACAGCACCCGCGATTGAAACAATAATTCCAACAGTAGATGAAGGTTTCAATCTTGATGAATTTATTGAAGGTATGAGTTTTGAAAATAACATGAAATATGTTGAGTTTTTTGAAGCGAAAAAGAGTGTGACTAAAGCAGTTATCGCACTGATTGACTACCTCTCGGTTAACAAAAAGTTTGTTGACAAAGGTGTAAATATTTCGAGTCAGCAACCAGCTAGTCAACAGCCTGTTAGTCAACAACCTGTTAGTCAACAACCTGTTAGTCAACAACCAGCGAGTGAAGATGAATCATCAAGTAAAGAAAGCGTGACTGCTAAAGTTGCTCAAATTGTGGAAACCATCATGCACTATAACCGTCAAGTTTTCAACGGTGAGAATGTTGAAGAGTTAGCCGTTCCAAACTACGGGCTGATTAACAGAATTAACCTGCGTTTATACAATAAAAACATGGCTAGCACAACGGTTAAAGCTTACACAGACAAGTGCAAAGAACAGAGTGCTGAACTTGAAAAGATGGGGGTTGTGGGAGGGTTTGACAATACAACTCACAACGGTAAATACTACCGTAAAACAATGGATGAATTAGTTGCTAGAATATTGGAGTACAACTAATCATTTAACCATTGTGGAATCACTAGGATGCGGTTGCAAAGTATGTAAAGCAGGATTAGGCGATAAAGTTAACGAGATGATTCAAAATCAAATCGAACCTGTCGCCGTCCTCAAGTTCTTAAACTCTAAAGGCTGTAAGGTTTCTGAAAAACTTTTGAGAATGCACCTTTCAGCTTTTAGCATTCTATTTCCCGAAAATGAAACTCAGTTCGATACAGAGTTAGAACCCGTCCCTAATAACTTGATTGATATCGACTTTTCACAGTATAAAGTTGATTTAAGTAACCCTGAAATCGCTCTTGAATTGCTACAAAAAATCACTTTAAAAGTGTTTTTAAATCAAGCGCGAATCACAATGCAAGCGCAACAAAAAATCATTGATGGGGTAGCGCCAGATATGCCGAAAGACACAATGAGAAATTACTCAATAGCGCTAGATGCACTAGACAAAACCTCTGCCATTAACCTGATGGTGAATCAAGCGCAAGCGATTAAAACTGTTGAAGCGATGGGATTGACATTCAATTTACCCCCTGCCGAGAATGTTTAGAGTCAAACCAAATCAATCACAAGTTACGAAATATTTCAGCGCTTCAAACCTGAAGACAGTACCTCGAAAATGGGTTGATTTTGCGCGTTTAACAACTATCCGAAGCGGTGGCGGTATGGTCACTTTTGACCCTTACTACTATCAGGAAATAATTTCTGATTTGATGGATGAATACAACAACATCGTTTGTGTAAAGTCTAGACAGTTAGGCTTAACACAAATGATAGCTTGTAAGTTTTTGCACCGTGCAGCGTTAAACCCTGCTTACAGCGCGATCGCCTTTCTGAGAAACCAAAACGACGTATCGGCAATCAGTCGCAGAACAAAGCAGATGTTAATCGGATTAAAGGATTACATCATGCCAGAAAATGACAACGTAGGCTATTTAAAATTAAAAGGGTTAGGAGATATCTATTACAAAAACTCATCACCTGAAGGCTCTCGCTCGATTGACTCTGTGATTGATTTTCTATTTGATGAAGCGGCATTTAGTGAGAATATCGAACAGATTTATGCAGCGTCTAGCCCGTCTTCTGCGATGTCAGGCGACAAAATAACAAAGCTGATTATATCGACACCATCGGCTAAATCTGGCTGGTATTGGGATAAAGTTAATGCTGATAATGAAGGGAGAGATATAGAGGAAATTTGCAACAGAGTAGCAGCCGGAGATTTGTATAATGAAGTACCGGGTTTGTATTGGTTTGAAGATGCACAAGGTACGCTTAAATTGATTGTTCATTGGAGCGCACACCCCGTCTATAAGTCAATTCCCAACTATCTAGACTATCGGTTAAAGCAGGACGGTACAGACACAGAAACCGTGCTGAGAGAGTATGATTTGAAGTTTGTTGATAGTGCGGTATCTGTCTTTAACATCGAGCTAATTAGAGAGAACGCGACGGGTGCTTATGAAGACTTTAAAGAGCCTTATATCGAGTATTATTGTGGGTTGGACACATCCACAATGGGGAGTGATTACACCGTATTTTCTGTTGTTAAATACGATGTGAGAAACAATGTTTATTCATTGGTTCACCTGTATCGAAAGAGGCAAGAAACCAGTCAAGCCCACATATATCAAATCTCTAAATTGATTGAGTTTTATCAACCTAGTGTTGTGGGAATTGAAACAACTGGCGGGGTAGGTAGGATTTATTTAGAAGAGTTAAGCAAAGCACATTATGGTACAGAGTTTCGCGACATAAAGACAACTAGAGATACCAAGATAACTATGGTAGGCACTCTGAATTTAGCGTTAGAAAAGAGACAATTTATCTATCCTGAAAACTGTGTGCTGATTGAAGAAATGCTAAGCTATCGCCGTGTTGGTGCGAAATTAGAGGCTGCCAGCGGTAAACATGATGACACGATTATGAGTGTATCTTTTGCCCTGACTGTGACACCTTTCTTACAGGGTGAACAAATAAGTGGAACGTTACTCGCTTAAAATGGGAAGTTTTTATGAAGATTAAAAGTGATTTTAAAGCTGTTATGTTCAACGAAAATGAACCGCACACCGCTAAAGAATGGTTACTTTATTGGAGTAATAGAAACCAACTGAAGACAACAGAAAAAACAGACTTGAATTTATTTATGAAAGATAAGGGCGATAGAGGTTTGATTTCAGATGCTACTTTTGATAAATCAGGAAAATGTTATATCGTGATTTAGAGCCTCAAACACCTATAAAAATAAGCTAGGCGGGGAAACAGGTATTTCCCCGCCTAAGCCCTGTAACCCTTACCACTACATCAGTAAAATAGACAAAGTTTTCACTATTTTACAAAAAAATCTCCAAATTGCGAAAACCAATTTCACTGCAATAATTGCACCTACGCTAGAACATAAACACCATAGATAAACTAACCATAAAGACGGCTCTTCTACGTCATTTGATATAATTGAAAATAAAGTAATCGTCCCAAAAAAACTAACAATTACTTCTTCAGGATTCTCGTGAAGCCAATTCTTCCAAAAATCATCTTTAAATTTTGGCTGTTTTTTTGGCGGAATAAAACTCTTGGTTATTAGTCCCAATTCTGAAACACCTGTAGAATCATCTATGGGTGAGATAGGGTCTATAACGTTAGTATTTTTCTGAGTATGCGACAAATCGGTATGTAAAGCTAGCCTCAAAATATCCCTCTTACTCATTTTTTGCCAGCCATCAGGACTAATAGTAACCGCATATTTTTCGTAAAACAACTGGCGTTTATGTTCAATACTTAAAGATTGTTTTCCAAACGCATCTAGGAAAAAATCAAGCAAAGAAACTACGGTTAAAGAATTTTGTAGTGCTAATGCCGCTTTTTTATGTCTAGAAACGGTATAAACTATAAGTTTGTTAAAATCCTCTAAACTTATAGTTTTAACCTTTTTTAAATCCTTGGATGCTTCACTTACTACTTTTTGAATTTCTTTACTAAAACCCAGCGCTACTAAGGCTTTAAGTGAGACACCTTCTTTTTTACGAAGAAGACGAGGCAGCCAATTTTCACCATAACCTAAAACTAAGCTTGCACCAGTTAGTCCAATACGAAACTCACCATCAGGCATCTTGTACCCTTCTACTTCGAGTCCCTCAAAAAATCTCACTGTAGCTACTTCTACTTTAATTGCTTCATCAACATTGGTATTAGACATTTTGCCAAGTAAAATTAAATTGTTAAAAACGATTTTAATTCAATATCTTGATGTAAACCATTTAAATCTGTAAAACCCACCAAACCCTTACCCAGTGGCGGGTTTTCTGTTGTGGTTTTTAAAAAAGTGTAAGGTTTGAACTCACACCAGTGACGCGAAAAAGCTAGACCGCCACCGCTCCGACCGCTCCGACCGCTCCGACGCTCCGACCGTGCCACCTTGCCAGCCTGTGTGAGTGACTGCCTGTGCGAGTGACTGCCTGTGCAGCCGTGCAGCCGTGGTTAGGGTGCGG